>NZ_JBJHHE010000004.1:0-189183 GCF_056378755.1 Thermanaeromonas sp. DSM 22490 | reverse complement strand
GGTATTAACCTTCCCTGCACATTGTTCAATTCGCAAATATGGTTCAAACGAGCCTCGATTTAATTTGAGAAGTTACACTCCGCTTCCTCTCCGCTTTTTGAACTATTGAATCATAAAATAGGGTTTAATTTGAGAAGTGCCCAACTTCTACTCTCCTGATGACAAGAGGTCCCGCACTTCCTGCCCGCTAGAAGCCTTGAGGGCCTTCAGAGCAAGTTTCCGGGCCTTCTCAAAAGAAAGCTCCAAAATAACTTGCTTTACCTGGGGAATGAAAATGGAGCTCATACTTAGCTCATTCAGGCCCAGTCCCACCAGAAGAGGCGCCGCCGCCACTTCTCCCCCCAGTTCACCGCACAATCCCACCCATTTGTTATACTTATGAGCCATTCTAACTGTGCTATATATCAGCCGCAAGACAGCAGGGTGGTAAGGGTCATACAGACCTGTTACCTCCTCGTTGCCCCGGTCTACCGCTAAAGTGTACTGGGTAAGATCATTGGTGCCGATGCTGAAAAAGTCTACCTCGCGGGCTAGTATATCTGTTGCTAAGGCGGCAGCAGGGGTCTCAATCATTACCCCTATGTCTACCGGTCCCCAGCTACCTACTTCCTCCTTGGCCTCTTCTAATATTTTCCGAGCTTCTCTTATCTCTTCTATACTCGCCACCATTGGATACATTATCTTCAGATTACCGTAAAAGGAGGCGCGAAGCAAAGCCTTAAGTTGGGTCTTGAAGAGCTCCCGGTATTTCAGAGCTAATCTTATGCCCCTTAAGCCCAAAAAGGGATTTTCTTCCCGGGTTAAGTGCAAATAAGGCAGAGGTTTGTCTCCTCCTATGTCGAGGGTACGAACAATAACAGGTTTCCCTTCCATTAGGGCCAACACTTTACGGTAAATCTCAAATTGTTCTTCCTCACCAGGCGGCTCCTCACGGTTTATAAATAAGAACTCAGTCCGGAAAAGCCCTATCCCTTCAGCTCCCTGCTTTAGGGCAATTTCCACCTCTTGAGGATCCCTGATGTTGGCAGCTAGCTCCACCCGTCGCCTATCTCTAGTGATTGCCGCACCACCTGCGGCTAAAAGTATTGGTGCCTTTTCAAACCGCTTTTTCTTTTCTTCGAATTCGCGGATTAATTCCTCGCCTGGATTAAGGTACACAACACCTTCTGTTCCGTCAACGATGACCATCTCCTCATCTTTTGCCCTCTCCATAAGTCCTGAAATCCCCGATACACAGGGAATCCCCAAGGCCCGGGCTACAATGGCTGCATGGCTGGTGGGTCCTCCCTTTTCGGTTATAATCCCCCTCACTATTTCTGCAGAAAAGGAGGCTGTCTGGGAAGGGGTGAGTTCCGTCGCAGCAATAATAGCTCCGGGAGGTATCTTTTTTATCCCTTTGTTTTCTCCTTCCAAGAAAGCTATTAACCTTCCCCCTATATCCCGGATATCTACCGCCCGGGATCTGAAATATTCATCCTCTAAAGCTTCGAAAGTCCTGACCACTTCATCTATTGCTTCCACCACTGCCCAGGAAGCATTTTTCTTTTCTTCTTTAATTTTACTTGTTATTTTCTCCGTTAGGATAGGATCATCCAGGATAAAGAGATGAGCCTCAAAAATTTGGGCTTCTTTGGGGCCGACCTCCTCCCGGGCGCGCAGGGCCAGGCGTTGAATCTCTTGTTTGGCCTTTATAAGAGCTTCCTCTAACCTGGCTAACTCAGCAATTATTTCTTCCTCTCCCAATGTAGTTTTTCTTATAATAGTAGCCGGGGCTCCGCTTAACCGACAGATCTTGCCTATACCTATCCCTGGCGAAATGGGTAACCCTTTAAGCATCCTCGACACCTTCCCCGAATTTATTGTTGATAAGGCTTAGCAAGCTCTCAACCGCTTCCTTTTCATCCTCTCCTTCAGCCACAATTACTATCGAACTCCCCTTGCTCACCCCCAGGCTCATAATCCCTAAAATGCTCTTGGCATCCGCTTGCTTATCGCCCTTGTGGACAGTAATTTTACTCTTAAATTTTTGCGCCTCTTGGACAAAAAGAACAGCCGGTCGCGCGTGCAGGCCGGCCTCGTTTAGCAGAACGGCTTCTTTAGCTACCATTTTAAATTATTCGCCTCCCGGTTAATATACCCAGCTTAAACTGCTCTCTAACTCCCTAATGTTTAAAGCTCACTTTTTATTTTACACCCCTAAAGAAAAAGGGTAGCTGGCCGGGCACGGAGGCCCACCTCGTTACTTACTATAACTTGCCTTTCTACCAAACTTGCCCTTCCCCCTACAAAAACTTAGCCGCCTCTTTATCTACAATGACCACTAGCTGTGGATGGAGCTGGAGTACAGAGGCAGGTACGCTCTTGTCTACCGGACCCTTTAAGGCCCTAGCTATTATGCCAGCTTTGCTCTCCCCGCTGGCTAAAAGGACTATCCGGTTAGCCCTCATGATGGTCTTTATGCCCATGGTAAGAGCAAACCCGGGTACCCCTCCCCCTCCATGTTCTTCCTGGTCCTTTATGGTCTCTGTAGTAAGCTTGGCCAGATGGGTTAGGCTCCCCCATTCGGTCCCCGGCTCGTTAAATCCTATGTGGCCGTTATTGCCTATCCCTAAAACTTGCAGGTCTATTCCCCCTGCTTCCCTTATGGCTTCTTCATATCTTTGGCATTCTTTCTCTATGTCTCGAGCCTCCCCATTGGGAAGATATATGTTTTCCTCCGGTATGTTTAGGTGTTTAAAAAAGTTTTCCCACATGTAGTAGTGAAAGCTCCGCCTGTCATCGGGAGAGAGACCATAGTATTCGTCTAGGTTGAAGGTTTTTACCCGAGAAAAGTCAAGCCCTTCTTTTTGATGTAGCCTTATTAGTTCGCGGTATAGCCCTAAGGGGGTTTTGCCAGTGGCTAGTCCTAGTACGGTAGTAGGTTTTTTCTTTATTTGTTCTGCTACTATTAAAGCTGCTCTTTGGCTTAGGTCTTGGTAGTCTTCTGCTATTATTAGCTCAGGATGCACTACTAGGTCCTTCCCTCCTTAGAAAATTCCGGAGGCCCAGGTTCCACCGTAGTATATTCCTTCCAAAGAAGTACCCTTACAGGCGCTGCTTCAGCTCCCCATACTGGTAAGGGCAAAGCTATCAGGCTGTATTCTCCAGGTTCTACTTCCTTAAGCCTTAATCCTTCCAAGATAACAATGCCTTGTTCCAGCAGCACTCTGTGGCTGGGATGGCCAGGTTGAGCGCGTTCAATACTTAAAGCATCCCATCCTATTCCTCGCATCCTTTTCTCTGCCAGGTATCGAGCGGCAGACTCGGCTAAGTATACAAAACAGGGGTCAAAAACGTCCTGCCAGGAATTGCGAGTTTTAAAAAGGAGAAATTCTCCCAATTTGATATCTAAACCCTGTTGCACCACTTCCGGAGCGTTACCCATGGCGATACCAAGACCAGCCCACTCCAACATCTCCAGCTCGTTCACGCTGTCTCCTATAGCTATTACACCCGTTTTCTTGACCTTAGGATAAATAGCTTTTCCAGGATCAACAAGTTAGGATTGCCTTTTCACTCAAAGCAAGGTATTTCAAGATCCGAACATCAATAGTACACTAGTGGCTGCTGTCAGGCGTGCGGTTTGGAAACTTATACCACACGCCTGACATTTTCAGAGACTTAATGGCCCCTGTTTTTTTATTCCTATTGGATACACTTTAGTTACCTAAAAAACTGTGGCAGAAACTCCCTGTGTTCTCTGAGAATGTCATCAAGTATTGCCTTAGCAATACTAACTGAGGGAACTAATGGATGTATGACCAAAGCTTGCAGCGCAGTATTATAATCACCTCTAATTGCCGCCTCAATCGTCAGTTGTTCATAGCACTTCACCACTTGCATTAAGCCCCGAATTTTTGTTGGAACCTCACCTATATGGATTGGATGGGCTCCATTTTTATCGATAATACAATTAACTTCTACAGACGCATCAACCGGTAGCCCTTTGATAGTGCCATTATTAAGCACATTAACAGGTTGAATATCTTTCTTGTTGTTATAAATCGAATTCATTAGGTTGATTGCTGCTTCGGAATAATGAGCTCCACCCCTCAATGAAAGCTGAGGTGGTTTAACGGATAGATTTGGATCCTTATAAATCTCAAAAAGTTCCCTTTCAATCCTTTTAGTAACTTCACCCCTGGTACCTTCTTGCTGAGCAGCTCGCTTTTCTTCCTCTAACATTACGTCTGTAAGGTAGTAGTATCTATGATACGGACAGGGCATCATTCCAAGGGAATCGAGAAGTTCAGCACCCCACGGGATATTCCTGATATTTTTCATGGTTAAAGTAGAATTGTCTTTTAATAGTTCGATAACCCTATGAGTGACATCCTCACCGCGTAAGTAAATACGATGTCCCCACACCAGGTGATTAAGTCCAACGAAATCAATATAGATTGATGAGACATCCTCATCGAATAAACGTGCCACAGTATATATCATTCCTATGGGTACATTGCAGAGGCCAATAGCTCTAACCTTGGTGTACTTTAGAATCGCTTCTGTTATAATCCCGCTAGGGTTCGTAAAATTAATTAGCCAAGCATTTGGAGCTAGTTGTTCAATATCACGTGCAATATCAAGAATCACGGGGATGGTCCTTAATGCCTTGGCAAATCCTCCGGGACCAGTAGTCTCCTGGCCAATTACATTATACTTTAAGGGAATCCTTTCATCACGGATACGTGCATCCAAAAGCCCGACTCTAAACTGGGTGATAACAAAGTCAGCACCTTCCAGGGCCCCTCGACGGTCCAGAGTCAAGAAAATTTTAATATCCAGCCCTGCCTTCTCCACCATCCTTTTAGCTAACTGACCTACGATCTCTAACTTCTCCTTGCCTGCTTCAATGTCTACAAGATGTATCTCCCTTACAGGGAATTCCTCACTATTTTTTATGAAACCTTCGATCAGCTCAGGTGTATAACTGGAGCCGCCTCCTATAACTGCAATCTTGAGTCCACTCACTCTTCTTTTCCCTCCATATTTCTAAATTTAGATTTTGCTTGCTGTATATCCTTTTGAAGAGTAGCCATTTCCTTATATAAATCGAGAATATGCTCAATCAGGGTCTTTTCAGCCATAGCTGTCATAAGATGGTCTTGTGCATGTACCAAAAGCAGATTCACTTGTTGCTCTTCGCCTCTAGCTTCCCTTTGCAAAAGCTCTGTCTGGATAGAGTGAGCTTTCTTAAGCTCTTCGCTGGCAGCTTTAAGACACTCACTTGCAGCTCCAAAATCTCCTTGACGAGCTACTTCTAGAGCTCGATATGCTTCTGTTCTGGCATTGCCCGCATGCAGAATTAGGTGGAAGGCTATCTGTTCAAAATTAAGCAGTGTCTGTCACCTACCTTAGAAATATAGGATTATTCTTCTCTTCTCTCTTTTTCTTTTTCATACATTTGTTTGTCGTATATTTTTACAAAAGGATAGTAAATAATAGTGGAGATTATGGCTAAGACAATTACCAAAAGTGGTGCGCGCCAGTCACCTCTTGTAGCTATGAAAGCACCTATAGGCGCGGGGGTCGTCCACGGTGGGAGGACAGTTATTTTAGAAACCAAGCCACTGGAAACAGCAAGATAAGCAAGAACACCATTGACAACTTGTGCGAAAACAAAAGGTATAAATAGAATGGGATTCATAACCATAGGAGTACCAAAAATGATAGGTTCATTAATGTTAAATATACCTGGCAAAATGGCAAGTTTACCGACCTGTTTAAGGTGAGCCGACCGTGCCATGAGATAAAGAAATATAAGGCCCAGTGTCGCTCCAGACCCTCCGATAACTATATAAAATGCCCAGAAAGGCTTGACAAATATATAAGGAAGAGGAAGACCAGCCTGTAAAGCAGCTACATTAGCCTCTAACCGAGTAAGATAAAACGGCTCCATAATAGCGCTCACGATAGAAGCACCATGTATGCCTACCGACCATAACAACTGAGCTACAAGCGCAGCAATCACAACCGCAAAAACAGTATCACTGGTAGATACCAGCGGCGCAAAAAGGTTCATAATAGCTGCTGGAATACTTAGTCCAGTAACAGTTTTTACAATTAAGCTAATTGGATATAAAAGGCCAATAATTATAGCAACTGGGATAAGTGATTCAAAAGCCGCTACAATGGCCGGTGGAACTCCTTCGGGCATCTTTATGGTAATACCTTTTTGCTTCAGGAAGCGGAAAATTTCTACGGAAATGATAGCCACTACTATAGCTGTAAAAAGGCCTTTACCACCAAGAAAATCTACTGGAATAAAGGAAAGTGTCTTTTGTGTAGCAAGTTTGGCAGTATCCATCGGTGCAGCTGTTAATAAAAATGCCATAACGGACAGCAACCCACCAGACATTGGGTTTAATTGGTACGCCCGAGACAAACTATAACCAATGGTAAACGCAGCATAAAGAGCCATGAGCCCCATTGTCATTTTTTGTGGAAGAAGGATATAGTCTACGTAAGGCTTAACGGCTTCAGCCCATGAAGTAATAGGTGGATAAGCTATTATTAAAAAGAAGCTGCCGACAATCACAAGTGGTATAACACTAACGACACCATCCCTAATAGCTACCATATGCCTCTGATTACCAATCTTAGTCATAGCAGGCATTAAATTATTCTCTATCCACTTAAAAATTGCGTTCATCTCAGTTTGCCCTCCCTAAAGATTTTATTACCTGATTTAAAGCCTTTTCCCCATCTACAAGGCCATAAGTAATGGGATCAATAACATCTACATGTATACCATGGGACTTCACCACCTCTTCGATTGTGGATTTTTTATGCCTAACTTGCGGACCCAGAAGGATAAGGTCATATTCCCTGTAAACATTCTCAACTTCCTCAATAGGTACAGCTTTAATTTCAACATTTACGCCCTTTTCGGTAGCAGCCTTTTTCATCTTTTCTACCAGCAAACTTGTAGACATACCCGCAGCACAAACAAGCAATACTTTTTTCACTTTATTTCCCCTCCTTGCCTTTGCCTAACTAAAGTATTTTCTTTAGGTTTTAAAATAGCCTTTTCATTCTGCAGGCGGTCTTACCCCCTTCATTACTTCCCATATGGTTTTGGTCCTCCTCACATTGCCCAAACCTCTCTAACGTTTCCTGAAATCTTCTTTTACCAAGCGCGCTAGTGCATCCACAGCCTCCTGGGCATCCTCACCATCCGCTAGGAGAGTAATAGTAGTACCTGGCATAACACCTAAGCCTATAACGCTTAGTATACTTTTAGCGTCCGCAGTCCTGTCACCATTTTTTATTATTATTGTGCTTTTAAAATTCTGGGCAGTCTGTACCAGAAGAGCAGCCGGTCTGGCATGAAGACCCACCTTATTAGTTACGGTAACTTCTTGTTTGATCAAGGCAACTCCTCCTCCAAAAACCTCCAATCCCTAAGTGATAGCTTTAAAAGGGAAGTCTTGTTCACTCTTTTATTGATTAAGTTTATTATCAACGTAGTGATCACTGGCCCAAGATGGACCTATCTTACAGCATGAGTAGACCGAATTTTGACTGCTTGTTTACTTACCTATCGTTCCTGTGACCGGTAAATAACTCAATAACTTTTTGTTTTGAACGAAGCTGGCGAAGTATAGATACTTTTTGTTCAGAACTTAGAATATTGCTTAATTCTGACAAAATCTGTAAATGTGAAGACCAATCTACTGCCGCTAGAGCTATTATTATATCCACCGGATCGTTAGTCATATGACCAAATTCTACCGGTTTCTTGAGGCGGACTACGCTCAATCCTATCCGTTTCACTCCTTCTTCCGGCCGCGCGTGCGGCATAGCTATCCCCGGGGCGATTACAATATAGGGCCCAAGTTCTTTAACTGTGCATACCATACTTTTTACGTATCGTTCTTCTACCGCCCCAGTCCGAACGAGTAACCCGCCTGCCACCTGAACGGCTTCTTCCCAATTCTTTACCTCAACATCCAAGGTAATAGCATCTTCCGTTAAAACATTCTTAAGCATGAATGCAGAACTTCGTCTGTCTGGCGTTTCCAACAGCTTTTGGCGCAGATGCAAAACATCTTCTTCGCGCAAAAGAGGATTTACCTGGATCACCGGAAAATTCTCTAGGTCTAAAGGTACAGTAGTAATAACATAATCTACCAGATGCTCTTTAAGAAGTTCAGGCAGTTCCGTCACAGAAGCCAACCCCACAATCTCCAGCTCTGGCAGCCGCTTACGTAAAAGTGTCAACAACAATTGTGCAGTCCCTATTCCGCTCCCACAGACCAGCAGAGCTCTATAACGGTATTCCCGCGTGGTCTGCCTTTCAATGGAAGCAGCCAGGTGCACGGTCAAATAACCGATCTCTTCTTCTGGTATTTCAACCTGACATTTAGTCTGCAGTTCTAAAGCGGCTTGCCGTGCAGCGAAAAAAATTTCTGGGTATTTCTCTTTAATCTCTTTCACGAGAGGATTACGTATCCCTAGACCCCATTTCAGTTTGCGCAATGTTAACTTTAGGTGTAAGGCTAGACCTATAATAAGCTCTTGATCCTCGACCAGATTAAAGCCCAGCACTGCACCTGCATGCCGGACGAATTCTTGAACTACGTCGAGAAGAAAAGGTTCTACCTCACCAAAAGCCTGGGCAGGGGTATCCTGCCGCATCTTAGCACCTATAAAGTGCAGGGTAATATTGCCTATTTCCCCTTCAGGGATTTTAAGACCGCAAGTCATTTCAAGCCTCTCAGCCAACTTGCGCGCTACTCGGAATTCGTCCAGTGTCCTCAATTGTTCAAGCTGCTCAGGAGATATGGAGACGTTTTTGCCCTGCCTTATGCGCTGCAAGGCCACTGCCAGATGCAGCAATAGACCATAAAAGTTACCCTCAGCTACGGTATACTTTAGATCGTTAATTACTTCTTGGATTATAACTTCTAGCTGCTTGATCTCCTCTTCTGAAATCAGGGAACATATTTTTTCTAGAAAGCTTCTCCGTTGCCTGCTTGGACATTTTGGAGACAGCTCCCGCAGATAACTATATAACTGTTCTTCATCGGCCGCCGCAGCTAAAAGATCGGCTACCGCCTGCCTCCATTTCATCTCTTCTCCTAAGACGTGGAAACCTAATTTGGGCTTGCGTACTAATTCAAGCCCGCGGTGTCTCAGCCATTCTTCTACCGTCTCCAAATCTTTAAGAATGGTAGTCCGGCTCACCTGCAACTCAGAAGCCAGTTTATGGGCAGTAACGGGCTTTTCGCTCCTTAAAAGGAAGGCCAAAATAGCCTTCCACCTTTCGTCAGGTGAGAGTATATAATTGCCTAATTCTGGTAAAGACAAAAACCCTCCTTCTCCCCTGATAACTTCTTTCCCCTCTAGCCACACGCCCACCCGCGGCCGGCATTCCAGCTTCATCCCGCGCTCTTTAACCCAGTACTTTAGCCTATCCAGATCATACCTTATGGTCCGCGGGCTAACCTCTAAGCGGTGAGCTAGATAGCTAATGGTCAGGGGCTTTTCAGCTTCCATAAGGATATCCAATAGTTTCTGGGTACGGGCAGTTAAGACCATGGCCAATATGGCAATACAATGTGGCAAAATCTTTTCTATTTATTTTTACTTTCATCCGTTCACACAAATTATATTCGAGGCTTGATTACAGATTCCTTTTAGATTATTAGTACTTTTTGCGTCACACCATTTGTGGCAATAAATATACTTTATCCTTCAATGGGTAAGCCCTACACTTGGCCAAGTGGAATACGCATAATGAGGCAAAAATGGTGGGTTTAAGGGGTAGAAGCAAAAAACGGCAGGACATGGCGACCGGGGGGCACCTGCCAAAACAGGTAATCCCATGGCCCCCGCAACAGTTGCCTCAAGTAATCCTTTTTTCCACTGGTGATCTCAAAGCTTAACCCTAGTTTTTCCGCCACCTCACGTGCCGCTTCCTTTGCCAACTCTTCCCCTTGCCGGCCAGTATTTATAAACACCAGCCGCCGGTAGTGGCGGACTAGCTGGCGCATGAGGCGACTACCCCGCTCTTTCCCGTACCGTACGACGCAGCGCTCGTACTCCCGCACCAGGTTGTCCTCCCCGGCCAGCCAGCCGGCAGACAAAAAGTAAGTATCTCGCTCCCACTGCCGTTGAGATTCCCAGGACCCCAGCAATAGAGGAATACAGTCATCTACCTTAGGGATAATGAGAGGCGCGCTTCTAGCCCGCAGTCCCTCCAGAGCTCCGCCGCATAGGCCATAGCCCAACAGTATAAGCTCACCGTCGGAGGCGCCATCAATGGCCTCCTGTAAAGCCTGCCGCAATCGCTCCGGCGAGCGGTGCAATCCCTGGTCCAAGAAGTGTAGCTCATACCCCTGCGGAGCTAGAGTCGAAAGTTCTTCCTCCATAACCTTACAGGCAATAACTGTATATTGTCTCATCGCCTATCCCCTTAGAAAAGATCTTGAATATGAAAACCTCCCTCAAGTACGTAGATTGGCCAAGCTACTCCCCTACCACAGCTGCGGTTCACAGGGAACTTAAAGAAAAGGCGGGTACTACGTCTTCTCGTAGACCCGCTAAAAATCGCCCATGGCGTAAGCCATGTTTACCTTGCAATTCTAATTATACCACATCCCTGACAAATTCACAGACTATTTTCCTATTGGCGCCTTAGGCGAGCTAAAGCGCTGGGCGCGGCGCAGGCGGGGTAAACCCAGGGAAATGGGGAATGGCCCTGTAAAAGATGAAATCTGCGCCAGGATTTTCAACGGTGGTCTGTTCTAGGCTAAGGATACAGCAGGCCACCAATAAAACCTTAGCTCGTTCAAGCCTTTGCGCCCACTTCAGGAAGGAACAAAGTAACAACGCCTCCCACTAACCCACACAGGCTGCTTAGAGCAAATAATATGCTATAGTTCTGGCCCGCCAATGGTGCGATAATAAAAGATGGTATAAAAACAGCACCTATAAGTTGAAGGGTAGCAATTATTCCACCGGCGCTACCAGCATACACGGGCCCTATTTCGGAAAGCCGCATGGGGAAAGACATCAATAACGGCAGAGTCGCTCCCGCCAAAATACCGTTGGCGGCGAGCAGGAGCACCATGCTTCCTATTTGAGGTAAAATCCAGGACGTGTACAGAGCAATAGGTGCCAATAATGCCGCAGGTATTAACAAGGGCTTAATTTTGCCTATACGGTCGGAAATAGTGGGACCTACAATGCTGCCTATAATGGTTCCCAGCGTAACAAAGGAACTTATAAACCCAGCTGTTATCGGGCTCACCCCCCGCACTTCATGAAGCGCATTGGGGAGAAAGCCGGTAAAGGTCATAGTGGCGCCCATCAAAAACATCATTGCCAAGCCGACCATCCAAACGTTTTTACTCTTGGCAGCTACACCAATATAGCGGGTTACGGGCAGGACCGACACATCAGGGGCACCCTCAGGCTTATTTTTTACTAACACCATCCACAAGATCCATACCGCTAGCATGATGAGGCCTGCAGTGATGAAGGCGAGTTTGGTTGTGGGAAATAGCGCTGATGTAGCTAAGGCGATACTCATACCTACGCCAGCAGCAGTTAAATAAATCCCCATCGCGGTACCCATCTGCTCCCTAGGAAACCATGCTCCCAAGAGCTTGGCTGCATTGGCATTTAAAAAGGCCGAACTAATCCCAGACAAAAACATTAGGATAAAAAATTCTCCAAAGCTGTTAGCAACATAGCGAAAGTAGGCACCCACTACAGAAAAAGCCAATCCTACCGAGACCACTTTTTTCACTCCGAACCTGTCTGCTAGCACTCCTGCTACGAGGCTCAAGAATACAGCTGATAACATAGGCGCTGTTAAGAGCATAGCGAACTGCCCGGAGGTCAGCTTAAACTCCGGGATAATCTTATAGGCTAGCGCTGCAACCTGAAATTGTACGCCTACTCCGATAAATATTGCAAGCCACATAAGGATTAAAATTACCCATCTGTATGGTGACAATGATATGGTGGTATTACTATTATTCATATTTGTATTCACTCTTGCTCCTTGGGAAGTTAATAATTAACATCATTAACCCTTGATAAGCACCATTCATTCAAAAGGGTGGGAGGGGCGCTGTTTCAAACCCCATCCCCTTTTAATAAACCCATCTCCGGTAATTATACTCCAAAGACTTCGGTAGCCACTTTAAGGCCATCGCTGGCTGTAGTGGCAAAATAGTCAGCACCAGAATAATTCTTGACCGCTTCATTTACATAGTTGCCACCTATCACCACCTTGGGATTCAGCCCCGCAGCCCGAATGGCTTCAATGGTTTCCTTTAGCGCCCCCTGGCAACTGGTCAAAAGCACGCTCATACCCACCAGAGGCGCATTGGTCTGCTTAATAGCCTCAACAAATTTTTCTTTCGGCACATCCACCCCCAGGTCAACAACGTTATACCCCGCACCTTTTAGAAGCATTATTACAATATTTTTTCCCAGGTCGTGAATATCTCCTTTAACCGTACCGATAACGATTGTTCCTTTATGTTCACTGCTCTCGCCGCTTAAATGAGGCTCCAAGATATCCATAGCGCCTTTCATAATCTCGCCAGCCATAACCAATTCGCTCAAGAAGTAGTCGCCCCGCTCAAACCGGTTACCTATTTCCACCATTCCTTCCTGCAAGGCTTTGACAATCTCCAAAGGAGCAAGTCCGCTCTCCAGTAACTCTTTAACTAACGTGATTACCCGTTCCTCTTCTAATTCAACCATGGCTTTAGATAGAAGTTCTTTTGACATAAGTACCTCCGTCCCCTCTAGAAGATTTCACTGTGCTTTATCAACTAGATAAACTCGCCTTTATCAAACTTATTTACCGTTGCACCCAAAACCAAATGAAGGCATAGGCAAAAGCGTCAAGCTTTTCCCATTCTTTTTCAACAATTTCCTCATTACCAGCCAGTTGCCCAAGTTCTTCCTTCTTAATGGCCCAGGACACACATGTGCCCGGTTCCGGCACAAAGGCTTTCACCTTATTATCGGCCATTGACTCCCCCTCCTCGTTTGTTTAAGTAATCTTTAATAAACACCGTACTCTCGTGCCGCTTCAATCATGGCTAGAATATTTTCCTGTTTAGCATCGCCCATAACCACTCCACCTGCAGCAAGGACAAATCCTCCGTCACAGGCCAGTTCATCAATGGCCCGCTTGACACAATCCTTGACTTGTTCCGGTGTGCCGTAAGTTAGAAGTGTGGTGGGAACGCCGCCATAAAGACAGAACCTACCGCCAAGAATCTCTTTGGCTTTCTTGGCATCAGTTAGATCAATACAAAAAACAATACTCTTATCCGGCAATTCAGCTATCTTTTCAAGATAAGGTGTCCAATCTCCTTCGGCAAAGAAGAACGTCCTCTTCCCTAAAGCCCAAAGGCCTTCGATAACCGCCTTCCAGGAAGGCCAGTAATATTTTTCCCAATGTTCAAGGCTTAAGAAGGGGTAAGCTCCTTTATGAAGTGGCGCAAAACAAGGTAAAGAAGTATCCCCCGCAGCAGTAATCATAGCATAAGCAATATTATGAGGTACAATCGCCTCGCACGCAGCCAGAACTTTGTCAGGTCGACGACGGAGATCTAGCAAAATCCCTTTCGTCCCTCGCAGGGCATCGCCCAAGGTATCAAAGGGTGCCTTGGTCATTCCCGTCACAGTTGGCACTATCCCGTATTCCTTCGCCCATTGGTCGCCCGCTTTAGCTAGCTTGTCGTTGTGCATGGCAAAAGCAGCAGCGCTTTTAATTAAGGCCACAGTGGCGCGGTATGACCCCGGTTCGGCCAACTCCTCACATATACGAGGTAAGTACTTAGTAGCGAGCCATTGGGTAGGATTATTGATAAACTCATCGTAGTCTTCAGGCTTCATATACTCCTCTTCTACATATTGGAAGCCAGAGTTTTCTTCAAAGTAAATTCCTGGGAACTTATACAACTTGGAACCTATACCATCAAACATGGGGGGCCACCATAAATTGAGGGAGCCAAACATAACATCAAAGTCAAGGTCTCGTATCGCCTCGGCAATAATTTCGTTGGACTTGTCAACATTGTAGTATACTTCCTGAAGAGTGGTATTGGTGTACTTGACCACCCACTCGCCAAGCGGAAAAACTACAGGTACTTTGTCCGGCTTGCCACACTCCAGCGCTACCGTGTAGCGCTTAAACCTTTCTTGAAAAAGCTTTTCTTTATCGCTCATTTTTTAATTCCCTCCCTCGTGCTCGTAATCAATTCCAATTCCACGTAGGCACGCGTTACATCATGTTATTTGTCGCCCCTTCTTACCCACTCGTATTGCTTCACCCCCTCTTTATAACTCACAACTCTTTAATCCTCTAACGCCCCTTTCCTATACGCCTTTAAGAAGTTTTTGCCAAAGGGGTCATTACCCAACAATAAATCTACAGTGGTAACCGCTGCCATGATTTTAGAATCCAGGGGATCCAGTATAGCCGCATCCATGCCCTGTGCCATGCAAATCGCTAGGAAATAACGGTTAATGAGCTTTCTTTTAGGCATGTTAAAAGAGATATTGCTTAAGCCTGACACTGTTTTTACTTTAAACAGGCGCTTAATCTCACTCAGGCATTGAAAAAACGTTGCCGCATTAGTGTGGCTCACAGCCAAAGGAAGTACCAGAGGATCGATAAAGAGATTATTCAAATCATAATTATGTTTGGATAAGATCTCTACCATGCGCTCAGTAATTCTGATCCTGTCTTCCACAGTTTTGGGAATACCATTTTCGTCCACGGTCAATCCAATTACCGGGCATTGGTATTCTAGAACAAGTGGCAACACCTCTTCGAGACGATTTTTCTCCAAAGAAATGGAATTAATTATAACTTTACTTTTCTCACCTTTAACAGTTTCCAGAGCTTTTTTAATGGCCACCCCTGAGGTGCTGTCAATACATAAAGGTGCCTCAGTTACTTCTTGAACAGTGCGTACAAGCCACTCCATATCCTCCACTTCGTTGCAGTGCGCAGTATTGACATCCAGATAGTCGACCCCCGCCGCTACTTGCCTAAGTGCCAGATCTTGGACAGCCGCCGCATCTTTGTCGTTAATTATTTGACGTACACTGGGAATTGCGCTATTAAGTTTCTCGCCGATTATTAACACTTCCTACAACCCTCCAAAAACATTCGTGTTATGCCTTCCTGAATATTTGTCTATACATATATTCTACTTTTGTTGCAAAATTCGTTCTTTTAAAATAGCTATTAGCCCTTATTTAAAAAAGTTTTTTACTGCTTTTTGTTTGGCGTCCGGCAAAAGGTCGACCAAAGCCGTAAAAATTAAATGGACCACAGAGGCCATCCTTTTCTAATATACCGCGGAGGATGGCAGGCCCTAGTAGGTGCCGAACTCTTTGGCTGATTCTATTAGTGCCCGGAGGTTTTCCGGTCTTACATCATCGATTACAGCCCCTGAACTCAAAATAAAGCCGCCATCTTTACCGGCAGTTTTTATAAGCTGCTTACAATAATCCTTTATTTCTTCTGGTGTGCCAAAGGTCAACAAGGCCATGGGCACGTTGCCGGCGATACAGGCTATATCCCCCATGATCTCTTTAGCCTTAGCCATATCGGTGTCGTCAAAAAGCCAGACCGTCTTACCCTTTGGTAAATCACGAATGACTTCTAAGCGGGAATTATAGCCGCCTTCGGCAAATAAGCAGGGTACCAGTCCTTCTTCAATTAAGCCCATAATAACTTTTCTTAAGGTTGGCCAATAGAAAGTCTTAAACTGCTTATCTGACAGGAAACCGTCAGCCCCCTTATGCAGAGGCATGAATACTAGCGGGTGGCCAGCGGCCTTGGCGGAAGATACCCCCATCCTTACGGCCAACGGGGTAACCGCCTCCAGGGCCTCCAGCAGTTTTTCAGGCTGTCTATACATATCCATTATTATCCCACGGGTACCTCTAAGAGTATCGCCGATGATATCGAAAGGCGCCTTGCTCACTCCTCCAAAAAAGGTGGGGAATCCCTGTGCTTGAAGTGCCTGGTCCACAGAGCGAACCATACCGGCCCACCGGATAGCTTCATTGCCTGCTTCGAAGACAGCTTTAAAGGCAGCCTGTACTTCGGGAAAACCGAAGGGAATAAAACTACCGCAAGTCATTACAATTTCCAGGACGTCGGTAAGAGGAGCCAGTTTTTCGAAGGGTTTAAGAGCACCGAAAATGCGGGGAAAATATAATCTTACCCAGAAGTCAGAAGGATCGTGGATCAAAGCGTCGTACTCCTCGGCCTTCATATACTCCGCCTCAAGGCACTGGTACGAGATACCCGGCGGTACACCATGGCCGGGCCACCTATATAACTTGTAGTCAAGAATTTCAAAAAATCTGCCTGGCGGAATAAAAGCCGTTCCTAGATATGCATCAGGCTCAAAATCTAAAACGCATTTTTTCCAGGCAGCCGCAGCTTTGTCATAGTCATACATCGCATCTTGAACGGTTATACCTGCATAATAAACCGGAAAAAGTCCAGTTATAGGACAAACCGGTACCCGGTCAGGTACCTTTCTTAATTGAATAGCGTCTTTTAGACGCATTACTCGCTCCTTATACGACTTTTCCGCTTCCGGGCTCGCAAATTCGATGGCCTGACCCACAAGCCATGAAGAGAACATTTGCTCTTGCCTTTCCTCCGGCGTCATTTAATCCCCTCCCGTACTTATCTTGCCAAGGTTTATAATGAAGTACTATCTCAAACTCCACTGGTCTCTCTAGATCCAATCTTTTGATAATTCTCTCTTAAGCGAACAAAAATTTTAGAATCGTTTCGGTCTCCCTTTCTATTATAACTCTTATCCCGAGCCAACTCTGTTTATAACTCTCACCCCTAACCAGCGCCGGCAGATGGCCACGCCGTCTCCCGCCTCTCGCACCCAGGCATCGGCACCTACGTACTGGCAGACCCGCTCGTTGACCAGGCCTCCAATGATGACCCTTACCGCAGGTTTAGGGGCCACCATGCGGACCAGTTGGACGGTCCGGCGCATGGATTCAAAGGAAGAAGTCAGTAAAGCGGATAACGCCAAAACACGGGCACCGGTTTGTTGGAGGAGGGTCAGAAAGACGTCAGGAGGAACGTCCACCCCTGCATCAAAGACGCGGAAGCCTTCGCACCGGAGGAGGGAGATAGTTATATTCTTGCCAATGTCATGTATGTCGCCCTCCACCGTGCCAAAAAGGATGTCTGCCTTGCCTGGCTGTTCCTGCCAGGCCGGCGATAAGGCCAGGAAAGGTTCCAGAATCCGGAGCACTTCCTGGAATATTTCCGCCGACATAACCAGGTCACTTAAGAAATATTCCCCCCGGGCGTAGCGTTCCCCTACGAGACTGAGCCCCCGACGGCATTCTTCCACAATCTCCAGGGGCGTCCTCTCTTCACCCAGTGCTCTCCTAACCAGTTCTAGGACCTTCTTTTCTTCTAATTCTGCCATAGCCCGGGCTAAAGGTCCCATGAATCAGCACCCTCTTCTAAAACTATAATTTTGGTGTGCTGGCTAGCACCCCGGGATCTAAATCGCTGTGGGAACCGAAGTCAATTGATAACGGTCCCCGCGGTATATGCACCATCCCCAGCCCACGGGTCGGCCATCTCCGGCCAGGAGTATCTGCTCCAGCAAGAAGGCGGGTGAACCCGGCGCCACGCGGAGGGCCCGGGCTTCTTCCTCGTTAAGAACGGTCACTTGCAACACCATTTTGCTGGTTACCGGCAGGGCCTCGGCATGTTTTTCTACCATGTCCGGAAGCGCCTGGTACTGGAGTTCGTTCTCCAGAATGGGCCGTCCGCGGTCATAACGGAGGTATTTGCGATGATAGGCCATAGGCTCTCCGCCAGCTAAAAGAGAGCGACGAATATAGAGCACCTTCGTACCTACCGGGAGCTGTAATTTTCTGGCCGCCTTTTCCGGTGCTGGAACCAACCTGGCTTCCAAAAGCCGCACACTGGAAGCCAAACCCCGGGCGGCCATCTCTTTGTGGAAGTCCTCCATGACAAAAACGGCGCGATCCAGCTCGGGCCGGGAGACAAAAGTGCCTTTCCCTCTTTCCGTCCGAATGAGGCCAGCCTTGGCCAGGTGGCTCAGGCTGCGACGGACGGTCATGCGGCTTAACCCATATTTTTCGCTCAGTTCCGCTTCGGAAGGCAAGGCATCGCCGGGGCGATATTGCCCTGACCTAATCTGGCGTTCCAAGATTTGCGCTAGCTGGTAGTAAGGAGGCACAAAGGAGCTTTTATCTATGGCCATTGAGTTAACCCTCCTCACTCAGGTGGATACGGCCAGCAGTTGCCATATTTATATTTCGAACCAGACCCCACCCTTTTATAAAGTTAGAACTTCGGAAATGGTCAACAGCCGATGGCTCCATGTAGGCTTTGCCGTCTATACAGCTATTCTACTTTTATTTGATATTTCCTGCTGCAGGTTTTAATCTTCTTCTTGTATAAACTGCCCCTTAAAGAAGTAACCTAGACACAGACTGTATTTTAGCGGAGGTTACTATTTCATGCCCGAACTGCGTCACGATCCCATTGCCCAGCGGTGGGTTATCATCGCTACGGAACGGGCTAAGCGCCCTTCAGATCTCGTTCGCTCTAAAGAAGAATCTGAAGAGCTAGGGGCTAAAAGTAAAGATAATTGTCCTTTTTGTCCAGGTCATGAGAAGGAAACGCCGCCCGAAGTCTTTGCTCTCCGCCTACCCGGTACGGAAGCGGATACTCCCGGCTGGCAAGTGCGGGTAGTACCCAATAAATTCGCTGCGCTGGTCCCGGAGGGCAATGGGGAGGAGGAGACAGCCGGCCTGTATCGCAGGCGGGAGGGCATAGGGGTACATGAGGTCATTATCGAGGGGCCCGATCATGACCTCGAACTCCCTGCCTATAAGCCCGAGCACGCCGTACAGGTTTTTAAGACCTGGCGCCAGCGTTACCTGCAACATGCCCGGGACGAACGCCTGGCTTACGTCCAGATCTTTAAAAACTATGGTACCGAAGCCGGGGCTTCCCTGCAACATCCCCATAGCCAACTCATCGCCACACCTTTAATTCCGACGGCCGTCCGGGAAGAAATAAGGCGGGCGGAAGAGTATCTGGAGAAAAAGGAAAGCTGTATTTATTGTGATATGCTGGAAGCAGAGTTAAATCAGGGAGCACGGGTGGTAGCCTTCAATAAACATTTTCTGGCTTTCTGTCCCTTTGCCTCCCGTTTTCCTTTTGAAACCTGGATTTTTCCGCGTCAACATCAGCCTAGCTTTGGAGATATAACGGACCAACAGCTGGAAGATTTGGCCTCCATATTGCAGGACCTGCTGGATAGGCTTCACAAGTCCCTGGATAACCCTCCCTTTAACCTGGTTTTACGCACAGCTCCTCTGCATGAGGCAACTCCTGCTTACCACTGGCACTTGCAGCTTTTACCCCGTTTAACTACTGTGGCCGGTTTCGAATGGGGAACCGATATATATATTAATCCCACTCCACCGGAGCACGCCGCCCAGTTTTTAAATGCAGTTACCAAGGAGGATTAGGAATGGCTGAGCGTCTTAACATTCTCTTCGTTTCGCCGGAAGTAGCTCCCCTGGCTAAAACAGGTGGCCTGGCCGATGTAGCCGGTAGCCTCCCGAAAGCTTTAGCCCAGCGCGGCCATGACGTACGAGTAGTTATGCCGCGCTACCGCCAGATCAAGGACGTGACCTATCTCACCGACCTCCCGGTAGAGATGGATGGCAGCCTGGAGACAGCCATAATCCGCCGGGCGACCCTCTCAGGTACAGCCGCAGTACCCGTTTACCTTATTGATAACTATAAGTATTTTTACCGGGATGGTATGTACGGTTACCCTGACGATGATGCTCGCTTTAATTTTTTCTGTAAGGCGGTCCTGTCCCTGTTGCCCTGGGTGGATTTTCGCCCGGATATAATCCATTGTAATGACTGGCAGACAGGGCCTATCCCCCTCTTCCTCAAAGTAAAGCATGAGGATAACCCCTTTTACCTCCGCACAGCTACCATCTTTACCATCCACAATCTGCAGTATCAGGGCCATTTCCCGCGGGAAACCTTGAGGCTCATGGCCCTGGGCGACGAATTCTTCGTCCCCGAACGCCTGGAGTTTTATGGCAAAGTTAATTTCATGAAGGCCGGCCTCCTTTATGCTGATCTCCTTAACACTGTAAGCAAAAAATATGCCCTGGAGATCCAGACCCCTGAATTGGGAGAGGGGCTGGACGGCCTGTTAAGGAAAAGGGCAGCCGACCTGCGGGGCATTTTAAACGGTATCGACTACGAAGAGTTCAACCCAGCCACGGATCCGCGTATTGCGGTTAACTATGATGCTTCTAGCCCGGAGCGCAAAAAAGAAAACAAGAAGGCTCTGCAGCAGGAGCTGGAATTGCCAGTAGTGGATGTGCCTCTGCTAGCTTTGATTTCTCGCCTAGTAAACCAAAAGGGTCTCGACCTCCTGGCTGCCATACTGGATCCCCTATTGCAGCAGGATGTTCAACTGATCCTGCTGGGGAGCGGCGATGATTATTATCAGCAACTTTTTTCCCAGTATAAAGTAAAATACCGCCGGAAAATGGCGGTCAAAATAGGGTTTGACCCGGACCTGGCCCAGCGCATCTATGCGGGTGCTGATATTTTTCTTATGCCCTCGCGCTTTGAACCCTGCGGCCTGAGCCAGATGATAAGCCTGCGCTACGGTACAGTGCCTGTAGTGCGCTCCACCGGAGGCCTGGAGGATACCATCTTCGATTTCCACCAGCACCCAGATAAGGCCAATGGCTTTTCTTTCTATGAGTATACCCCCCAGGCCTTTCTTGAAACCATCAACCGCGCCTTAAACGTCTACCGGACCCAGCCTCAGGAATGGCGCCAGCTGGTGGAACGGGGCATGCTGGCAGACTTCTCTTGGTCTGCCTCCGCCGCCCAGTACGAAAAAATGTACCGGGAAGCCTTAGATAAACGCCAAGCCGCCCAAATTAAAGTGGGGTAACAGCGTCCGCAAGTCAAGATATGCTCGCAAAAAGAACTGAAGATAGCCAAACAAGAGCGGGGATAGGGCCCCGATTTCCTGGACCCCACCCCCGCTTCTTTTTAAGCACCTTTCTATTAAGCCCGTTCGCCGTTGTGAATTATAAAACTCCAATTGAGGCCGTTGTTGTTGTCCCAATTGTTGGCGCTGTCTTTAAAGCAAAAGTTGAGCCGGTCGTAATCCTCCGATACGCGTATGTTCTTAACCCAGCCGTACCCGGTGCGCTCCATGGGATGATCGTAAATGTCCTGCCAGTTATGGGGGTCGCCATATCCTGTGCGCATCCAGACCTGATCGGCGCCGCACTGGGACAGCAGTCCATAGTACAAAATTGTTACTTCACTTCCGGCAGTTATGGGCACCGGATCGACCACTACTCCTCCGGGATATTCTGCTGCCCGCATTTGCTCCAGTCTAGTGCGGTCTTCATTAACAAAACGGCTGCGGCCTCTATCACCCATTTATTTTACCTCCCCAAAAAGCAAGGAATCTTCTGCCCTATAGCATTCCCCGGAGAGGAAAAAGCTATGCTGGCAGCTAGCGGCGCCTGTTCCACTCTTCGCTGGCATATTTCTGCCGCAATTCTGCTGCCAGAATCTTTTCTTCTGGTGTAAGTTCGCCCGGGACGAGCTGGATATCATAGATTTCGGCGAAGGCTTTAATTATAGCTTCTTTAACTTCCACCGGAGCCACTGGGCGACCTAAAATCTCTTCCAGGCCGCAGGCCTGCTGATAAAATTTTTCTTTAAGTTTTTTCCTCCTTTCGGGCGAGGAAAATTTTAATACCGCGAACAAATCCTCTACATTTTGTTTTAATACAATGGAACCGTGCTGGAGCACAGCGCCGCCTTTCCTGGTCTGGGCACTGCCGATTAGCTTGCGCCCCTCTACAGTAATCTCGTACCAGGAAGGGGCATCAAAACAGGCGGCACTGCTGTGCTCACCGGTGCTTTTTTTGCCGGAAGCAATCTCCACCTCGGCGCCCAGGCGCTTAAGTCCCTGGGCCAGGACCCGGGCAATCCGCAAGTAAGAAGGTAAAACGCCCCCATCCACTAGGGGGTGATCTTCTACTACCACCAGGCTATAAGTTACTTCCCGGTCATGGAGCACCGCCCGCCCCCCTGTCAAACGCCGTACCAGGCCTAGCCCCCTTTCCTGGAGGGCACCCAAATCGATTTCCTTCTCGACTGACTGGGCATAGCCCAAGGAGATGGTCGGCGGGTCCCAGCCGTAGAAGCGCACGGTAGGGGGCGCGTTGCCCGCACGATGTTGTTGCAAGATAGCTTCATCTATAGCCATATTGGTAGGCCCGTCAGCTATTCCTGTATCCAGAAGGCGCCACATCTCTGCCATGGCTTTAGTATCACCCAATTTATATTTCGACTAGGACGGCCAGGATTTCCTGCTTTATTTTTTCTGCCACTTAAGGATAGGATTGCGGGCGGCACCTGCTTCATCTAGCCGCCGCACCGGTGTACTATGGGGCGCATTGTGCAAGAGTTCCGGCTTGCTTACTGCTTCTTCAGCAATGGCAATCAAAGCCCTAGCAAAGGCGTCCAGCACCTCTTTAGGCTCAGTTTCGGTAGGTTCGATCATCATGGCTTCCGGGACAATAAGGGGGAAGTAAATGGTAGGGGCATGGAAGCCGTAATCTAAAAGCCGCTTGGCTATGTCCAAGGTGCGCACTCCCGCCTCTTTTATTTTGGGGCCAGGGTTGATCACAAATTCATGTTTACAGATGCGGTCATAGGGTACGTTGAAGTGGGGGCGCAGGAGGCTGAGCAAATAATTGGCGTTAAGAACGGCCTGCTCGCTGACCTCTTTTAAGCCCTTGGGTCCCAGAGTGCGGATATAGGTATAGGCTTTTACCATAACGCCAAAATTGCCGTAGAAAGCCTTCATCTGCCCTATGCTTTGAGGACGGTCGTAGTCTAGGTAGTACTGCCCTTTAGTTGCATCGAAACTGACCACAGGTACAGGTAAGAAGGGGGCCAGGTGCTCTTTTACCCCGACCGGACCGCTGCCGGGCCCGCCTCCACCATGGGGGGTGGAAAAGGTTTTATGCAGGTTAAGGTGCACTACATCAAAGCCCATATCCCCCGGCCGGGTAATACCCATAACGGCATTGAGGTTGGCCCCATCGTAGTAGAGCAGGCCGCCGGCTTTATGCACCATTTCAGCCATAGTTATAATATCACTTTCAAAAAGACCCAAGGTGTTGGGATTGGTGAGCATGAGGGCTGCGGTATCCGGCCCTAAAGCCTTTCGCAAGGCTTCTAGGTCCACCAGCCCCTGGTCGTTGGAGGGTATTTGGACCACTTCCAGGCCAGCCATGGCAGCGCTGGCCGGATTGGTCCCGTGGGCCGAATCCGGTACCAGCACCTTCTTCCGCTGGGTCTCGCCGCGGCTCCGGTGGTACGCAGCAATGATAAGTAATCCCGCCAGTTCGCCATGGGCTCCGGCCGCCGGCTGCAGCGTCACGGCGTCCATACCGGTAATTTCGGCCAGATACTTTTGTAAGTGATACATAAGCTCCAGCGACCCCTGGGCTGCCTCCCGCGGCACACAGGGGTGCAAATCGGTGAAGCCGGGCAAGCTGGCTACCACTTCATTGACCTTGGGGTTGTATTTCATAGTGCAGGAACCCAAGGGATAAAAGCCGGTATCCACCCCGTAGTTTTTGCTGGAAAGGTGGGTGAAATGGCGCACTACTTCTATTTCGCTTAATTCGGGTAGCTCAGCGTCTTTCCGCCGGCGGTAAGCCTCCGGCAGGTGGTTTTCTACTTCTCCTGGCACATCTAGCGGCGGAAAGACATAGCCTTTCCGGCCGGGAGCTCCCAGTTCCCAGAGAAGCGGTTCTACTGCCACTGTTTACAACCCCCTCATTACTTCTACTAAGCGGTCTATTTCCGACCGCGTCCGCACCTCAGTGACACAGAAAAGCATGGCTCCTTCCAATTCCGGGTAAAAGCGTCCCAGGTCAAAGCCACCCGCTATACCGGCGCGCATCAGGCGGTCAGCTACTTGGGAAGGAGCTTGGGAGGCGCGGATGGCAAATTCATGGAAGAAGGGCCCGTTGAAGACCGGCTTTATCCCTTTTATTTTTAGGAGTTGTTCAAAAGCGTAATGCGCTTTAAGCAAGCACTGGCGGGCCACTTCTTTAAGCCCTTCCTTGCCCAGGCAGGAAAGGTATATGGTAGCCGCTAGGGCGCAAAGGGCTTCGTTAGAACAAATATTGGAAGTAGCTTTCTCCCGCCTTATATGTTGCTCTCTGGCCTGGAGGGTAAGGACAAAGGCTCTGCGGCCTTCTACATCAACTGTCTGGCCTACAATCCGTCCCGGCAGGCGTCGCACAAACTTCTCCTTAGCGGCCATAAAGCCTAAATAAGGCCCGCCAAAGTTCAAAGGATTGCCCAGGCTCTGGCCTTCGCCCACCGCCAGGTCAGCGTCATATTCTCCGGGCGGCGCCAATATGCCTAAGGAGATGGGATTTACCACTGCTATGAAAAGGGCCCCCACCTTATGAGCCAGTTCACTGGCTTCGGTCATAGGCTCCAGCTGCCCCACAAAATTTGGCTGTTGAAGGATGACGCCGGCTACGTCCCGGTCAGCTATTCTCGCCAGTTCCTCTAGGGAAGTCCGGCCGTCCTCCCAGGGAATCTCTACTAGCTCAATTCCCTGGCCACGGGTATAAGTGTGGAGAACGGCGCGGTACTGGGGGTTAAGTCCGCGGGAGAACAGAATCTTCTGGCGCCTGGTAGCTCCGCAGGCCACCAGGGCTGCCTCGGCCGTAGCCGTAGCGCCATCGTAGTGAGAGGCATTAGCTACGTCTAAACCTGTTAGGGCACAAATGAGGGACTGGAATTCAAATATGGCCTGGAGGGTGCCCTGGCTCACCTCCGGTTGGTAAGGAGTATAAGCTGTGTAAAATTCGGAACGAGACAGTAAAGCAGGTACCACACTGGGTATGTGGTGTTCGTATGCTCCTGCGCCCAGAAAGGAAATCAAATCGGTCCGGTTCCTGCCGGCCAGTTCCTGGAGATGGCGTAAGACTTCTGCTTCAGCTAAAGGCTCAGGTAAGTCCAGTTCCCGTTTAAGTTTCACTTCCTCCGGAATATCCGCAAACAGGTCTTCTATCCCTTCCACGCCGCAGGCTTTAAGCATTTCTTCCCTTTGGGCTGAGGTGGTGGGAATATAAGTCATAACTTTATTCCTCCTCAAGCAACTTCTGATAGGCTTCAGCACCCAGTAAACTTGCTATTTCTGAAGGGTCCGCCAGTTCCACTTCAATCATCCAGCCCTTACCGTAAGGATCTTGGTTAATCTTCTGCGGTTCCTCCAACAGTTCTTCGTTGACAGCTACTACTCTGCCGGAAACCGGCATATAAACATCGGAGGCAGATTTAACCGATTCCACTACGCCAAAACTATCGCCCGCACTAAATTCGTCCCCCACCTGGGGGAGTTCCACAAATACAATGTCACCTAGCGATTGCTGGGCGTAATCAGTAATGCCGATTCTACAGCGGTTGCCCTTTAGTTGCAGCCATTCATGCTCTTTAGTGTAAAATAAGCCCTCAGGAATAATCATGGTAATGACCCTCCTTATTTTTTCTTCCGGCTGTAGAAGGGTAATGATACTACCCGTGCCGGGTGTTCCCGTCCCCGGATAATTACACTTAAGCTTTCTCCTACCTGGCCATAAGTTTTTTCTACCAGGGCCAGGGCGACATTCTGGCCCAAAGCAGGGGCGAAGGATCCGGAAGTAATGCGCCCCACCTCCCGGCCAGCTGTGCTCACCGGATAGTCGGGCCGGGGAATGTTCCGGTCCAGCATTATAAGGCCAATAAGGTGGCGCGGAGGCCCATCTTCTTTTTGCTGTTTTAAAATTTCACTACCGTTAAATTCCCCTTTTTCCGTGCGCACAAAGCGCCCCAGGCCGGCCTCTATGGGGGTGATTTCCGGGCTCAGCTCATGCCCGTAAAGGGGCATAGCCGCCTCCAGGCGCAAAACGTCGCGCGCTCCTAAACCGCAAGGTTTCAAGCCCTTATCCCGCCCTGCTTCCAGCAACTCCCGCCAAATTTTGGGTCCCTCTGCCGGGTCCATATAGAGCTCGAAGCCGTCTTCTCCCGTATAACCGGTGCGGGAGATAAGGCAAAAGACTCCTCGCACCTTGCCATAAGTCCAGCGATAGTACCCCAGGTCCTGAAGATTAATATCAGTTAGCGGCTGCAATATGGGTGCTGCTTCCGGGCCCTGTAAAGCCAGCTGCAGCGTGGCCGGGGAAGCATCGGTGATGACCACATCGGCGTTCAATTCCTTAGCATTATTCTGTACCCATTCTAAGTCCTTAAGAGTATTGGCAGCATTGACTACCAAGAGAAATTTCTCCTCTTCCAGGCGGTAAACCAAAATGTCATCTACGGTACCGCCGTCTTGATAGCACATGGGGCTGTAAATAACCTTATCTCCCTGGGCCAGGGAAGCATCATTAGTGATCAAATGCTGGACCAGGCGGAAGGCATCCGGCCCTTTTATCTCAATCTCTCCCATGTGGGAAACGTCAAAGAGCCCGGCTTGGGTTCTTACTGCCCGGTGTTCCTCCAGTATACTCGTATATTGCAGGGGCATAATCCAGCCCCCGAATTCCACCATTCGGGCACCTGCTGATATATGCTCCTCATAAAGGGGTGTCTTCTTCCCGGTTTCTGTACCCATAATCTCACCTCAACAAATATAGTATGGCCGGAAAAAATTAAGAGGCCCATACCGTTATTAAAACGGTGTGAGCCTCTGTCTGCTTACCTGAGAGATTAGGCTTCAAAGCCTTACCCCTTTGGTGTCTCCCGTAAGGGAGAACTCTCCAGAGCCGCGTCCAGGAGTAGTACTTTTGCCTGAGAGTTTCCCCCGTGCTGCCACCCACAGCCGGGCTTGCTCCTTCGGCGCCCCTACCCTGTCTTTCTCTTTTGTCAGGAGGGGTCTCTTCTACTCCCTTCCTTCGCCCTATATGAAGTTGTAATTAACTCATGGGCTAATAAATTAATTCGACATTTACGACCTATTATCCTTCTTGTATGAAAATTTTTTTATAATTATCATCCCATCAGATCGCGCATTAAAGAACGTGCAGTGGGACAAGCGGCCACGCCACCCTCCCCCGTTTCTCGTAATGAAGGTGGGAGACTGCGACCTACTTGGACCATAGCGGCTACTACTTCATCTAACGGAATATATGAGGGCAAACCGGCCAGGGCCATATCCGCAGCCGCCAGGGCATGGGCTGCCCCTATAGCATTGCGTTTCACACAGGGTATTTCTACCAGGCCGCCCACCGGATCGCAGACCAATCCCAGCCAGCCCTTCAGGGCAATAGCTGCTGCGTCTATAGCCTGGCGCGGCTGGCCACCGGCCACCTCTACGGCTGCAGCGGCGGCCATGGCGCTGGCCACACCGCATTCTGCCTGGCAGCCGAGGGCCGCACCGGAGAGAGAAGCCTGTTTGCCTATAACTATACCTATGCCAGCAGCCGTAAAAAGGCCATCTACCAGAACTTCATCCTTCCAGCCTTTTTCTGCCTGCAAGGCCAGAAGGACCCCAGGCAGGATGCCACAGGAACCGGCCGTAGGTGCAGCAACTATACGCCCCATGCAGGCGTTGACTTCGGCCACAGCCATGGCCAGGGCAATAGCCCGTCCGGTAGTGCCACCCGATAGACTTTCCCCCTTTTCCCGCGCAGCTTCTAGCAGCCTGGCTCCTCCACCTATCAGGCCGCTGGGGGATCGCATATCCTCTGTCAGTCCCCTTTGAGCAGCGGCCCGCATTATCTCTAACCTTTCCATCATCTTCTGCCTGATGGAAGCTTCATCCTGCCCGCTTAAACTCGCCTGGTATTGTATTACCACCTGGAACAGGGGCAGGTTTTTCCCTTCTGCCTCGGCTAAGAGTTCAGATGCTCTTTTCCAGCTACACAGGGTCAATACGAATCACCCGCTCCATTACCGGCCAGGCCCGCAGGCCAGCGATTATTTCTTCCGGAATACTATCATCCGTCTCCAACACCATTAAAGCCCGCTGGCCCAGGCCTTCCCGGGAAACCCGCATGCTGGCAATATTGATACTTTGGCCGGCCAGCAAAGCGGTTACTGCGGCTATAATTCCGGGCTGATCTTTATAGGCAGCCACCAGGGTGGGCAATTCACCGGTGACTTCCACCGGAAATTGGTCGATCTTGGTGACCACCACCTGGGCACCTCCTAAAGAGGAACCCATTACCTCTACCTTGCGGGAACTACCTTTTAAGATGAGAAGTGCTGAATTGGGATGTACCTCGCCCAAATCTTTTTCTTTAAAACTAATTTTAAGCCCCTTGTCCCGGGCCAGGTCTAAAGCCTGGCGTACCCGTTCGTCGTCTACGTTCAAGCCTAGCAAACCTGCCACCAGAGCCCTGTCCGTACCATGCCCCCGGTAAGTGCGGGCGAAGGACCCGTGGAGGAAAATATCTGCTTCTAGGGGTTCTTCGCTTAAGATAGCCCGGGCTAGCCGGCCGATGCGCACCGCTCCGGCTGTATGGGAACTGGAAGGGCCTATCATAACAGGGCCGATAACCTGGAAAACATCCATGGTTTATCCCTACCCGGCTACAATGGCTGTACCAGACTTGCCTGCCACGGCAGCAGCCGCTTTACTTAAAGATCCGATAATAGCCTTTTCGCCGCCCGCCTCTACAAAGCTGATGGCAGCTTCGATCTTGGGACCCATGCTTCCCGGTGGGAATTGGCCTTCCGCCAGATATTTTTTAGCTTCCGCCACTGTCAGCTGCGAAACTGCCCTCTGGGTGGGTTTGCCGAAATCCAGATAGACCTGTTCCACTTCAGTTAACAGGAATAAAACCTCTGCTCCGACTTCGCTGGCCAAAAGGCGCGCCGCCCGGTCCTTATCGATTACCGCCTCTACACCCCAAAGGCTCCCGTCGGGCCGGCGGACAACCGGTATGCCTCCTCCTCCGGCGGCCACTACAATAATACCTGCTTGAACCAGGGCCTTGATAGCCTCTTTTTCAATTATTTCTAAGGGCTGGGGAGAAGGTACTACTCGCCGCCAGCCGCGATGGCTATCCTCCACTACCTTATATCCTTTTTCGGCTGCCAGTTTGCGCGCTTCCTCCTCAGTATAAAAGGGTCCAATGGGTTTGGTGGGATTTTGAAAAGCCGGATCTGCCGGATCTACCACTACCTGAGTGACCAGGGATACTACTGGCACCTTTAACCCTATGCGTTGCAATTCGTATCCTAAGGATTGTTGAATCATATAACCAATAGAAGCCTGGGTATCAGATACCAGGACGTCTAAGGGCATGGCAGGTACTACATCCTTGGCTAGCTCATTCTTTATGAGTATGCTTCCCACTTGGGGCCCGTTGCCGTGGGTAATTACCAGGCGGTAACCCTCGCGTACTAAATCTACTACCTGCCGGCAAGTGTCCTGAATATTGGCTTTCTGCTCTTGATAGGTGCCTTTCTGGCCAGGGCGGACGATGGCGTTGCCTCCAAAGGCCAATACTACTGTTTTGGCCATCCTGCTCACTCCTGTTAAGTCCGTTTTATTTTTCACTATATATATTCAATGTAATTTAGATTAGTCCTGCTTCATTTTAAAATATTTTTTTAGCTAAAATAAAAAACGGGTCTTTATAAACCCGTCCTTCCATATATAATGTAATCTCTTAACTAATTACTCAACCTACTTCTAGTCTTCTTTAGCCGAACGGCTTAACTCCAGTAATTTCGCTACCTCTTCCCGGTTAAACCAGTAAGTCCGGTTGCAAAAGGCGCACTTGGCCTCCGCCCCGCCCTGTTCCGCCAGGAGCTGCTCCAATTCTTTAGGTCCTAAAGCCAAGAGGATTTCTCGCAGCCGGTCGCGGGAACAGTCGCAGGCAAACTTAAGGGGCTGGCGTTCGTGTATTTTAAAGGAAAAGCCTCTTAAAAGGAGGGCCAGAATATCTTCCGGTGTATAGCCCAGGGAGATAAGCCGGCTGACAGCTCCCGCCTCTTTAATATTCTTTTCCAGAGCCTCGGCCAGCTCATTGCTGGCGCCAGGCAAGAGCTGCAGAAGGTATCCGCCTGCAGCCTCCACCTTGCCTTCGGGCTCTACTAGTACTCCCAAGCCCACAGCCGAAGGCTTCTGCTCCGAAGCAGTAAAATAATAGGCCAAATCCTCGCCGATCTCCCCGGAGACCAGCTCTACGCTGCCCACATAAGGCTCTTTTAATCCTAAATCCTTAATAATATAAAGTGAACCTTTACCGACTGCTCTGCCTACGTCTAACTTGCCCTTGGCCTTTAACGGTAAATCTACTTGGGGTTCAGCCACATATCCTTTGACTGTACCTGGTCTGGCCGTGGCCACAATGCTACCTAAAGGTCCATCTCCTTCTATACGCAAAGTCAGGCGATGCCCATCTTTAAGACTAGCTGCCATAAGGGCGGCCCCGGTCAGGACGCGCCCTAGGGCTGCCGTAGCCACAGGCGAAGTATTATGCAGGGTTCTGGCTTCCTCTACCAGGTCGGAGGTCCGCGCCACTAAGGCGAATATTTGGCCTTCTTCGGCGGTAGCTCGCACCAGATAATCGTTCATAGCGCTCTAACCACTTTAACCAACCAGATTTCGGGGGGGCAACTGGCGGTGTCGCCCAAGAATAGCTGCTATTTTCAGGATACGGAATAAAGGTATGCAAGTCAATCCCTATCGGGGCCTGAGTTATCCTTCCAAACCCGCCCGACGCCGGACGCGGCGCAGAGCCAGGTTGCACTGGCGCCGGAGTTCTTCCGCGTCTACGGTGAGAAGCTGCCCGTCAGCTACCACCGGCTTGCCGTCCACTATAGTCCAGGTGACGTCGCTGCCGCGGGTTTCATAGACCAGTAGGCTATATATATCTACGGTATCCACCGGCGTCTGGTGCAGGCCGCGCAGGTCAACTATAACCACATCGGCCTTTTTGCCCACTTCCAGGCTCCCTATTTCTTGTTCTAGGCCTAAAGCTCGCGCCCCTCCCAGGGTGGCCATCTCCACGACCTGCCAGGCAGGCATGGCCGTGGGACCATGGAGGGGTTTTTGGATTAAAGCTGCCAGGTGCATTTCCTTGAACATGTCCAGGTTGTTGTTGGCCGGCGCTCCATCCGCCCCTAGGGTAATATTCACACCTCGGCTCATGAGCTCCGGCACCGGAGCGACACCGGATCCGAGCTTCAGGTTACACGAGGGGCAGTGGGCCACCTGGGTTCCGGTAGTAGCCAAGATTTCCTTTTCCGTCTCGTTCAGCCAGATACAATGGGCCAATACCACGTGGGGGCCTGTCAATCCCAGCTCATGCAAATAGGTAACATTGCGCTTGCCCGTCAGCTCTTCCACCAAGCGCACTTCATCCCGGTTTTCCGAGGCATGGGTATGGACGAGTACCCCGTAACGGCGGGCTAGTTCCCCTACTTCCCGCATAAGTTTATCTGAGCAGGAAAGGACAAAACGTGGCGCAAAGGCATAGCGCAAACGCCCCCCGGCCGCTCCGTGCCACTTCCGGCATAGTTCCTCGCTCTCGGCCAGGGAATCCTCGGTATCCTCACGCAAGGAAGGCGGGACGCCTTCCCCCGCATCCATCATAACTTTGCCGAAGGTACAGCGGATACCGCTTTCTTCTATCCCTTTGACGGCCGCCTCGGTATGGTGTACCGTCTCCATATCCAGAATGGTGGTGGTACCGCTTAAGAGCATTTCTGCGCAGCCCAGGAGGGCGGAGTAATAGATAGATTCCTCATCGTGGGCGCCCTCCAGCGGCCAGATGCGCTTTTTCAGCCAGTCCAGCAGGGCCAGGTCATCGGCCTGACCGCGAAAAAGAGTCTGGCAAAGATGGACATGAGTCTGCACTAAGCCGGGAATAACAGCCTGGCCGGAAGCATCAATCACGGTATCGGCGGTTTCCGGTGTCTCGCCTACAGCCGCAATGCGGTCCTTTTCTATATAGAGGTTACCGTTTAAGATACGGCGTTCCCTATCCATAGTAACCAGTATACCGTTCTTAATGAGAATGCTCATTTTGGTCCTCCTTAGCTTTTAAAGCCTTAAGCACTCGTTCCGGTGTAGCTGGTAGTTCGGTTAAGCGCACGCCAGTGGCGTTATAAATAGCGTTGATGATGGCCGGAGCAGTAGGTAAAGTAGCAGGCTCGCCTACCCCTTTAGCCCCATAGGGTCCGGTGGGCTCCGGGTCTTCTATGATAATGGCCTCTACCTCGGGCACATCCAGGCTGGTGGGAATAAGGTAGTTGCTAAAGGAAGGATTGTAGATCTGGCCTTGGCTTAAGACTACTTCTTCCATTAAAGCCAACCCCACACCCATGGCCACGCCTCCGCCAATCTGGCCTATAACAGCCCCTTTATTTATAGCCCGGCCCACATCGTGAGCTGCTATCACTTTTAAGACTTTTACCTCACCGGTAGCAGTATCCACTTCTACTTCGGCAATCTGTACCCCGAAGGAATAGGGCCAGTAAGGAGCTCCCTGGCCATTCTCATCGAGTTTGGTAGTATGGGCCGTAAAAGTCCCTTCCCCTACCAGCCGGACCCCTGCCAGCCGCGCCCGGGCTGCCGCCGTCGCGATGTCTATTCTTTTTTCAGGGTAACCCAGCACACTGATATACCCATCGGCCGCCTTAAGACCCATAATGGTATTGACACCCAGTTCGCGGGCTACAAACTCCAGGAGCTTATCGGCCGCCTGGCGGCTGGCCAGACGCACGGCGTTGCCGGAGACATAAGTCTGGCGCGTAGCTGCTGTGGTCCCGGCGTCCGGGGTGGCATCGGTATCCGCCGCCACTACTGTGACTTTTTCCAGGGGTACACCTATTTCCTGGGCGGCAATTTGGGCCAGAATGGTGCTGGACCCCTGGCCGCAGTCAGCGGCACCAGTCCGTACGGTAACCGAGCCATCATCATGGATTTCCACCAGTGCCGTGGATACATCCGGGAATCCATTGCCGTAACCTATACCGTAGAAGGTACAGGCCATCCCTATACCCCGCTTCTTGGCCAAAGCTCTCCCTCCTCTCCTCACCGAAATTTTCCTATTTTAACCTTTCTACCTCCCAACCTGCCGCCCTGGCGGCTGCCAAAAGACAAGCTTCCAGGCCTACGCTTCTCTCCAGAACCTGTCCCGTGGCCGTTACGTCACCCTGGCGCAAAATGTTGCGCCACCGGATGGTGAAAGGATGAAGGCCGAGCTGGGTGGCCAGCAAATCCATCTGGCCCTCATAGGCCACGGGCGGCTGGGTCGCTCCGAAGCCGCGCATGGCGCCGGTAAAGGGGTTATTAGTGTAGACAGCATAAGCATCGATTTTGACGTTAGGCACATAATAGGGGCCGGTGGCATGGACAGCAGCCTTGCGCAAAACATTGGGGGACCAGGAGGCATAGGCTCCGCTGTCGCCGATAATCTCAGCTTCTACAAAAGTTAGCCTTCCTTCTTTATCGGCCCCCGTGGTATATTTCATGATCATGGGATGGCGTTTGCTGTGGGAATAAAAGGATTCCTCCCGGCTGTTTACCATCTTCACCGGCCGCCCCGTGCGGTAGGCCAGTAAAGCCGCCAGGATCTGCAGGGTCATATCCTCCCGGCCGCCGAAGGCCCCTCCGACCGTAGTGGTGATTATGCGCACCCGATCCTGGGCCAGGCCCAGGGCCCTGGCCACCTCGGCCCTGTCCCAGTGGGGATACTGGGTGGCCACGTGAATTTCTATATGCCCCCTCTCATCTACCCTGGCCACCACAGCTTCCGGCTGCAGGAAAGCGTGGTCCAACATCGGCGTACGATAAGTGTTGCTTACAACAACGGCGGAAGCCTTGCGGCCAGCCTCTATATCCCCCCGCCTTATTTTTATGTGGTAAAGTACGTTGCCTTCCTCGTGAATTAAAGGCGCTCCCGGTTGCATAGCCTCTAAAGGATCAAATACAGCCGGCAAGGGCTCGTACTCCACTTCAATAGCCTCACAAGCCTTCTCTGCCGTCTCCTCCTCTTCGGCTGCCACTGCCGCCACCACATCATTAACTGAGCGAACCCGTTCGCCGGCCAGCACTGGCATATGGGGTATAAGCACACCATGTCCGTTGTGTCCCGGTACATCGGAGGAGGTTAAAACAGCGGCTACCCCCGGTATTTTTAGCGCCGGCCCTACTTCCACCTTTTTTATACGGGCGGAAGCCACAGGTATCCGCTTGGCTTTTCCATAAAGCATCCCGGGAAAGCTTATATCTGCAGGATAAAGGGCCCGCCCCGTTACTTTAGCAACTCCCTCAATGCGTCCCACCGATTTGCCGATCAAGCTTTCACTCATAATCTCACCTTCTTCCTCTAAGAAGGTAAAACCTATAAAAATAGTGACCGCTTTCTACGCAAGGCAAGCCAGCCTTCGTAGTCAGATGATTCCGGTCACCTGGTAGAAACCCCCGGCCCCATTGCCGGGGTTATACGAAGGTTTTGTATTGATTAATTCGCCATCTTGTTTTTAAATCCTGCTAATCAGTTGTTTTTCAACTTAATTTCTAGCCCAACTTTCAGTTATTTTGTCTGGAAATTTACCCCACTTTTTAGGGTATGGCCCAGAGAGAATCGGAGACTGGGGCATCCAAGGCAGTACCCCAGTCTCCAGTACCTTATTATAGTTTGTTGCGCAAAACGGCAGGGAACAGGGCATAAAATTCGGCAGCCTTAACAACATCATCCAGGGGCACTTGGTCTTTTACCGTATGGGCGTACACTTCATTACCGGGGCCGAAACCAATGGCCGGAATGTTGGCTTTACCCATCCAATAAGTACCGTTGGTCGAAAACACCCACTTACCTATTTCGGGTTGGTATCCGAAGAGTTTTTGGCAAGTTTCCACCCCGGCCTTGACCAGAACATGGTCTTCGGGAAGGGCCCAGGCAGGGAAGTACTTATCTACTTGAAAGACAAAGCCGTTATAACTCGGCTCATCGTAGATTAATACTTCTACTTTACCACCATGGGGTTCCGCTACCCGGCGCACCTGCTCCACAGCCATCTCCAGGGTTTCACCAAAGGTTAATCTTCGATCAATAAATATAGTACATTCGTCAGGAAGGGCATTTATCGAGGGAGTCTTGCAGTGTATATCCGTTACTGCTATACTTCCCTTCCCTAAAAAGGGATCGTCAATAAACTCCGCCCCCATGGTGCTTATGGCCTGAATAATGGGGGCCATTTTGTAAACTGCGTTCTCACCCCGTTCAGGCGCGCTGGCGTGGCAGGTACGCCCTTTGGTGACCACCTTCATCTCCACTCTCCCGCGGTGGCCACGGTAAATCTTCATGTTAGTTGGTTCTCCGATTACTACATAATCGGGACGGATCTTATCTGTTTCTACCAGGGAATGCGGGGCAATACCATCGCATACTTCTTCTAGATTGCCGAAATAATAGGCTGTATACCCCTCCAGCAGGCCGAGATCGTGAGCAATCTTCAGCCCGTAGACCATACCCGGGGTAGAACCCTTTTCGTCACAGGCCCCCAGCCCGTAGAAAATACCGTTCTCCACTTTACCCTGGTAAGGATCCCATTCCCACTGGGTGGGATCGGCCACATCCACCGTATCCACATGGGAATCGTAAAGGATTTTCTTTTCTCCGTTGCCGATGCGGCCGACTACATTCCCCATGTGATCAAAGAATACTTCGTCATACCCCAACTTTTGCATTTCTTCCGCAATGCGCTTGACCACATTACCGATGGCTCCGTTGGGGGAAGGGATAGCAATAATATCCCTTAAAAACTGGATGATGTCCTCCCGGTAGCGCTCGACCTCGTCTTTTATCCTTTTAATGATGGCTTCGTCTTGTTTCATTTTTTTACCTCCTAAAGGGCAAGAGCCACTACCGACTGGTTACGGGCGTCCACCCATCACCAAGGCCAGAAGGGCTTTCTGTACGTGCAGCCTGTTCTCCGCTTCGTCGTACACCACAGATTGAGGCCCATCGATAACTTCATCTGTAACTTCAAAACCGCGATCTGCCGGCAGGGGATGCATATAAATCGCATGTTTCTTGGCCAGGCTCATCATGCGGGAATCGCAGATCCACTTGGGATATTTCTTGATGAGCTTGATTCCTTCTTCTTTGTCCTGGGTATGAACCAGGGGCCCCCAGCTCTTGGGAATGACGATGTCCGCATCTTTGAAGGCATACTCCATATCGTCTACGATTTCAAATTTTACTCCGGCCTCTTCGGCATTCTTCTTAGCCTGGGCCACAATCTCGGGCATGAGCTCAAACTCTGGCGGATGGGCCAGGGTAACGTCAAGACCGAAGCGCGGCATCATCAGAATTAAGCTCTGGGGTACGGATAGCGGGCGCACATATCTAGGAGCCGAAGTCCAGGATACTACCAGTTTCAAGCCCCGGGTGTTGCGGCCAAAGCGCTCCCTTATGGTGAGATAATCCGCCAGTATCTGGCAGGGATGGTACATATCGCACTGCATGTTGATTACAGGTACACTGGCATACTTGGCCACTTCGCGAAGATATTTGTTACCTTCTCCATAGGTGCAATGCCGGATAGCAATGCCATGACCAAACCTGGACAAGACCATGGCCGTATCTTTAGCGTTTTCACCGTGGGAAATCTGCAGCTTGTCCGGGCTAAGGTCGTGGGCATGTCCTCCGAGCTGAGTCATACCCGCTTCGAAGGAGTTGCGGGTACGGGTGGAATTATCAAAGAAAATCATAAAAAGGGTCTTGGCCCGCAAAATGTGGTCATGCAGCTGTCCTGTGGCAAATTCCTGTTTCAGGCGCTCAGCCAAAGAAAAAACCATTTCTAATTCTTCTTTGGTCCATTCCTGAGTAGTAATGAAATGTTTTCCCCTCAATAGTGAATGCATATAACTATCCCTCCTGGTTTTAGTATTAAATGGTGATACTTATAATTTATTAACCCCCTAAAACTCTCTTCACCTCCTTCGCTTCCCGGGAAAAAATATATAAAGATTTATTTCTTCCTGGCGCTAGTATTTTTTCCACCCCTGCCTTTTTAATCATCCCGGCTTCCAAAAGTTTTTTAATCATCCTTTGAGCTGACCTCAAGCTTACTCCTGTAATTCTGGCCAAATCACCGGAAGTGAACACACCCTTTTCCAGGGAACATAAGGCAGAGAGAATCTTGCTCAAGGTCGCAGGTGAACAACCCGCCCTTTCCGCCAGGTGGAAAAGGGCTTGATCGGTTGTCACACAAACATCTACCTTTAAGGCCTGGCTGCTCTGCAGGGGTCCCCAGAGTTCTCCGCTATCGGATAGCAGGTAGCAACAATTGCCTCCATTCCTCCTGGCCATTTGCACTGCTTTGTAGGCCAGCTGTCCCGCATCCCAGGAAGTGCGACCAAAACCTATTCCCACGCTGGCCGAAACCCCTATTTTTTCCTTCAAGATATCGATCAATTCAAAGGTGCGAAAAGAACAGGTCAAATCCCTCAGAGAACCCCTCGTAGCTATAAATAAAAAGCTCCCCGGCCTCGTATAAGTAACAAAGGCCCCGATGCGCTCGAACTGGCTTAACAAAACTTGATGAACTTCTAGTATTAACTTTTCCCTCTTATATTCATAGGGACTTCCCGGGTCATCCCTGTGCCAATCATCAAATTCCAAAATACCAACAGCTATCTGTCGCTCGGCTTCCCTGGCAGCCTCACCTAAAAGAATACCCTTTTCCAGTAATTCACGCAGGGCAGAATTGGTAGGAACAGCCCATTCTACCGGAATGTTATCTTTGAGCAATCTTCGATAAATATTTCTCATACAAGTGACGACACAACAAATACGACCTTCCTCATAGGCCTGCCGGTTAAGCCGGTAGAGGCTTTCCTCGTCAGTGGTATCTAAAACAAATACCCCGCTGCTGTCAAATCCAATTTCCCGGAAAACTTCATTAACTATATCGCGGTCGAAACCGTCTATACTGACCTTTCTTATGTCATAACCCCGACTTAAGAGCCGCAGCAGAGAAGGATACAACCACTCGGGGCTGTAGGGTACATAAGTGGAAGGCACTACCCACTGGGGAAATGCTCCTTGAGCACGCAAATAAGCTAAAGGTCCGGTAAAGAGTATAACTTCGTTCTCTCCACTAGCTCTCTGATAAAGACTAATAATTTGTTCTTCTTCTTCATAAGGATAGAGATTTACCTCTATCCGGTTCTCCATCTCTCGTGCACAGTAAGACGCCCTTTTAACCAGGTCTCCTGGGCCGATCAGAGCAGCTTTAATGGGCCTTTCATTTAACACTGCGCTGTAACACCCTTTACTCGTTATACCCAAAAGCGTCATGTCATTTTTATGTCGTTAATATTATTCTACACATTTTGTCCGATTCCTGCTGCTAAATAAAATATTATTTACTTTATTGGCTTATGATTTAACGTTGACTTAAGACTACTGAACCTTACCAATCTTTGTCCCGCCAGTTACATTACAATAAATAGGGCCTGTTCAATTTAAAAATATACTTTATTAAAATATACCTTTTAGAAACGACAAGGCAGCTTCAGCCATAACCTGGTAACCCCGCCGGTTGGGGTGGGCGCCGTCCACAAAATATTCTTCCCTGCCCCAGCCGGTATCCGGGTCCAGCAGAGGAGTATAAAGATCGAGCAGCCTTAAACCCTCAGAAGCAGCTAGCTCCCGGTAAGCATCCCTGTAGCCTTCCAGGGCAATAGCCATATCGGCCAAGAAAGAAACCGGGATGTCCGCTTCCTTTTGACAAAGGGGAGGCGGCAGGGCAATTACCGGCAAGATACCTGCCCGGCTGGCCTTATCCGCCATGTTTTGCACATGGTCTTTAACTTCAGCCGTAGTCACCTTCGCCCAGGCGTCATTGGTCCCTCCCATGATAATTACGACCCGCGGCTTTATCTCGAGAACATCCCGGTCAAAACGGGCCAGCATTTCTTCAGTGGTTTCCCCGTTTATGCCCCGGTTTACCACTGCCCAGCCAGTGGCCTGTCCCACCAGATTAAGCCAGGAAGCCTCGGGGCCGTAGGGATAACCGTAGGTAAGGCTATCGCCTATGCCCACAACATGAACTTTAGCCAAAGGATTATCCCCCCAAAGGAATATAGCTTTATAAAACTACTGGGGCCCAAAACGCTGATCTTTGGGCCCCAGTGGCTCAAGGAGGTCTTGAAGAAGTGAGTGTGTGCATTTATATTTTTGACTTACCACCAGGGCCTTATACACCAAATGCTCTTAGTTGCGTACCAGCCGTACCTTGCTCCCGCTGCCGTCCGGCCCTGCCGGTATTACTTCCAAATAAACAGGCATCCTCTCGCGCATCTCTCGCACATGGCTGATGACTCCCACGAGACATTCTCCCAGGCGCAGTTTTTCCAGAGCTTGCATAACTACTTCCAGTTTTTCAGCATCCAGGGTGCCAAAACCTTCATCCAAAAAGAAGAATCCCAAAGGATACTGGCCTTTCAATTGTAATTGGGAGGACAGGGCCAGGGCCAGGGAGAGGGAAGCAAGAAAAGTTTCCCCTCCGGAAAGGGTAGAAACCGGGCGGCGCTGGCCCCCGTTAAAGTCGTCCCGCAGGATAAAATCGCCTCTTTCATCCAGTTCCAAAGCATAGCGCTGGCCAGTAAGGGTTCCCAAGCGCCGGGAAGCCTCCAGAGCCATCGCCTTAAGCTGCTCTTCTGCCAGGAATTCTACAAATTTACGGCCGCTCAAGATACGCCTTAAAATATCGGCCAGGTCACGTCGCCGGGCAACCTTCTGTTTTTCTTCTTGCAGCTTAAGCCACCTCTGGTGATTCCTCTCGAGGCGCTCAAGTTCATTTTTATAAACTGCCAGTTGGGCCTTATTGCCTTCCAGCTCCTTTTCTACCTCTTCCAACCGAGCCTTTAGGGCTTCCCAGCTTGCGGGATCAAAGGGCCGGCCGGCTAGAGCCTCTTCCAGTTCTTTTATTTCCTCGCGGGCTGCATAAAGGCGGCCCTGGAAGTCTTCTAGCCGGGTAGCTATAGCGCGGCGTTCTTCTTCGTCCATAAGAGCGTTAAGGACAGATTCGCGGCTAGCAAAGCCGGCAGCCAGAAGCTTTTGTTCTATACGCTTCTTAAGGTCCTCTTCCTCGCTTTGCCAAGTCTTCAGCTGGCTCTCCAGGGCCGTTACTCTTTTCTGGGCTTCGGTAAGCCCTGCCAGGGCCTCATCCTTTAGTTGCCGACACTTGTTAACTCTGGCCTCCATCTCCGCTATCTTTTGCTCAATAGCCCTTAGCAAGATCGCCGGATCTCTTTCGCCAGCTACTTGGCGTATCCTTTCCTGTAACTCAACCTCACGAGCGCGTCTGCTGGCAATCTCTCCCTTCAGAGCACTTTCTTTAATCTGGACGGACTGTAAATGTTCCCCCAGTTCGCGCACTTGAACATCTATCTCTTCTATTTCCTCCTCGAGCTGGTTACGGCGCTGGCTAAACTCAGCCAGTCTCTTTTCAGCTTGCCGGAGCTCCTCCAACCGTTTTTTAACTTGCTCCCGGCTTTGCCCTTCCGCCAACCGGGAAAAAGCAGCGGCAAGCTCTGTTATTTCTTCCTGCAACCTCTCCCTTTCCGGGGCAATATTCTCCCACAAAGTCCGGTAGAGGACCTCCAGATCCCTGTTAACTTTTAAAACAGCCTCACGCCATTGCCTTGCCTCCACCAGCTCTTTTTCTGCTTGCTCCAGTTCGCGAGTCAAAGCCTCCAATTTCGAGGAGTCTTCCCCTGTTCTGGCCGGGCAGGGATGCTCCCGGGAACCACAAACTGGACAGGGCTCCCCCGGACGGAGTTCGGCAGCCAGAGCCACTGCCTTTTGCGCCAGCAAAATTTGCTCCCGGGCCAGGCGCAAAGAGTCCACTTTCCCTTCGGCTTCCCTTACCACCCCTTCCACGAGAAGACCAATATCAGTTTCCTGGGTAACTACCGCGGCCGGTAACATATCTTGCACCAATTGGGTTAAGCTTTGCAGCCCTTCCTTCAGGCGCAGCTCTCCCTCGCGGTATTTCTTTTCCCAGATTAGAGCCCGTTTTTCCCTGTCTTCCAAGAGGGAAAGAAGCCTTACCGCATTTTCCAACTGCTCCTTTTCCTCTGGATTTATGGTCAAAGAGTGCAGGTGAGCTGCTATTTTCTTTTGTTGCCCGCGCAGTTCAGCCAGATAAGTACGCTTGTTTTCCAGCTTTAGGGTAACCTGGGCAATATTTTTTCGGAGTTCCTCCAGGGCTGTCTCCTGCTTCTCCAGTTCTTCCCGTAGCGCCTTCCTTTCCGCAGCCTTTTCTACGGCCCCTTTAACCTTGACAAGCCTGTCCTGCCATAAAGGCCACTCCCTTTCCTTTTCCCTCTCCGCTTCCTCCAACTGTTCCCGGGCCCTTTTCCAGGCTGCCTCCTCCTGCTTTTCCCGGGATTTTGCTTGCACCAGCAATCCTTCCAGTCTTTTTAGCTCTGAGGTAAGCTCCTGCTCGCGGGCTAGGTCCTGCCGCAAGGGTTCAGCCTTGGCTGCCAGCTCCAAAGCCTCGCGGTACTTCTCCATCGCTGGGAGTTCACCTTGCAAACCTTCCAGTTTATTTTTAGCTTGTTGTAATTTGTCATACAGCTTTCTTACTTCCTCCATTTGCTCCCATTGCTGGCGCAATTCTGTTAGCGCCTGCTCCATATCCCGCACTCTCTGCTCCTGCTCCACTACCGCCTCTTTAGCTGCGGCCAGAGCCTGTTCCGAAGCATCTCCCATTCCTGCTTCTTCGGCGGCAATGTTGGCCAGCCGCTGTTCACAATTCCAAAGCACTTTCTTGGCCTTCTCTGCCAGTTCATCACCATAATGCTCCAGGCAGAAAATATATTCCAACATTTTGGCCCGTTCCCCGCCGCTGAGCTTCAGAAACTCATCAAATTTCCCCTGGGGCAGGACTACAGCCCTAGTAAAGTCTTCCTTTCTCAACCCTAAAATCTTTATAATCTGGCTATCAACTTCACTAGGGGAAGACGCTATCACTTTTAAGATTTTCCCGTCCTTGTCCAGTTGCAGCAAACGTGCGTTTCTGGCCCGGACGGAAAAGGTATCGCTTCCCTCCCGGATATACTGCCGTTCGACCCGGTAGATCCCTCCTCCTATTTCAAAGGTAAAGGAGACCTGCAGCCGGTCCTCCTGTTGGTTTAAGATGCCGCGCTTCCCCCTCTCGGCTCGCTCCACACTGCCAAAGAGAGCTAAAGTGATGGCATCTAAAATGGTGGATTTACCCGCTCCGGTAGGCCCGAAAATCCCGAATAACCCGTAGCCGGCCAGTTCTGCAAAATTAATCTGCTGCTCCTGCCGGTAACTGTGCAACCCAGAAAATACCAGCTTAAGAGGCTTCATAAACCCGCCTCCCTTACCAGTTCGGCTTCGTCTTCAGCGTTCACCAACTCCATAAACAGGTCTACCAGTTCCTGGGGAGGCTCGTTCCCCAGCTGCCGGGCAGCAAAAAGTCGAAATTGCTCCTCTAAGGATAAGGCCTGTCTCCGGTGTTCTTTATCTAAGGCCTCTGTCTCCGGCAAAAGGACTTTGATATTAACAACCCCGGGATGGTACCGGCGGATCTCAGTTACTACCTGGGGAGATAAAGGCTCCTGCGCTCTTATTTCCAGATCTACCCAACAACGTAAATTCCTTTCATCCCTGCACCAACTCCAAAACTCTTCCAGGCTGGAGGCGCTCCACACTTTTAAAGGCCAGCCGCAATTAAGAGGTACTCGTCTCAAATAGATTTCTTGGCCCGGTCGAACATCTATAATTACCACTTCTTTTTGTTGGTCTGCTTCGGAAAAGCTATAGGCCAGAGGCGAACCGGCGTAACGGCAGGCTACCGGAGCAGCTTCTATACCTTGGGGGCGGTGGAGGTGACCCAAAGCTACATAATGGGCATTAGCCGGTAGCGCCTCTGCCGCCACGGACAGGGCACCCCCCAGCTGAATGGGCCGTTCGGAGTCCGATTCCCTACCCCCAGCCATAAAAAGGTGGCTAACAACAAGATTAACGGTTTCAGGACGAAAATGGGCAGCAGCTCCCTCCAGAATAGCCTTAACCCGCGCAGAATACGCTTGTTGCATGGTGCTTTCTTCCAGTTCAGGGGTCAGCAGCTCATTGAGCCGCGCTTCCGAAGGATAGGCTAGGGTGACGATCACGGCATGCTGTTCACAACCCGGAATCTTAAGTTCCAGCCAACCCGGACCGGACGCTACCCTCTCTACTCCTCCCTTTCCAAGTCCCGGTGGCAATTCCTCCAGAGGATAACCGATGAGTGAGATGCCGTGAGTTAAGGCCAGGGGATTGGCAGCCCGCAGGCGCTCCGGGCTATCGTGATTGCCGGCAATAGCTACAATTGCTCTTCTGCCGCCCCGGGATAGCCGTTCCAGGGCTTCAAAGAACAAATTTTCGGCCTCCGCTGGAGGGTTAAAGCTATCGAAAACATCCCCGGCTATGAGGACCAGGTGCACATCCTCCGCATCAGCCAGGTCGCACAGCAGGTTCACAAATTCCCTTTGTTCAGGCAGGCGCGACCTGCCCTCCAGGGTACGGCCCAGGTGCCAGTCAGAGGTATGTAATATGCGCAAAAAGGTTTCAGCTCCTTTAAGATGTTTAGTCACAGTTTTTATTTTCCACCTTCAGGCCGCCAAATCCTGTCGGCTGACAAAAGAAAAATGCTTCATGCAAGGGTCCAAATTAAGAATCCCAGCTTTGCGCTGGGATTCTTGACTTGCGAGCCCCTTGCTCGCTTGGTCAATCTTTGACGACACCGCTATCCTCATCTTTCCTCCCGGTCGTAAGCGATACCCAGAGCCCCCGGTGCTCCTATATGCTTTATCATGGTCTGACGGGTGGCAATAATTAACACAATTACCGTGAGAATATAGGGCAACATTTTTAAGAAGAAAGAAGGGATGCTAATTTTAGTCGCTGCTTGCAGGGTATAGGCCAGGGCATCTACTCCCCCAAAGAGGTAGGCACCTAGTACAGCCCTTAAAGGATCCCACACAGCAAAAATAACCAGGGCCACAGCGATCCACCCGCGACCGGCGGTCATGTGCTCCAGCCAGCTGGGTGCATAGGCTAAAGAAAGGTAGGCACCACCGGCGCCAGCCAGCATACCTCCAATTATAACATGGAGGTAGCGCAGGGCAAAAACATTTACCCCCAGAGCATCAGCAGCTCCGGGATTCTCTCCTACAGCCCTTAAATTAAGACCCGGCCTAGTATGGTACAAATAATACCAGAGCAGGGGAACCAGAATATACGTAAGGTAAACCAAGGGATCATGGCGGAACAAAATTGGACCCAAAATAGGTATCTGAGAAAGACCGGGAATGGCCACCGCTTTAAAACTTACTGGCAGGGGAACTCCAATATAAGGTTTGCCTAAAAAGCCGCTTAATCCAGTACCGAAAAGGGTTAAGGCTAAGCCGGTTACTACTTGATTGGAGCGCAGGGTAATGGTCAGAAAAGCAAAGATGGCTGCCGTACATCCAGCGGCGAGCATGGCCACGATGAAACCCAACCAGGGATTAGCCGTTCGCGCAGCAACCATGAACCCGGTGACTGCTCCCACCAGCATCATACCCTCAACCCCTAAGTTGAGGACCCCCGCCCGCTCGGCTAAAATTTCACCCAGGGCAGCATAAAGTATAGGAGTTCCAGCAATAATGGCCGCTGCCAGAGCAGCCACCCATATGGAGTTATCCATAGCTTATCTTGCGACCTCCTTGCGACCAAAGTGTAGGCGATAACGGGTCAAAATCTCGCCACCTAGCACGAAAAAGAGGATGGCTCCCTGGAGCATGGAAACAGTCGCAGCCGGTACACCCATACTTTGCACGCTATAGCCTCCTACAATCAAGCCCGCAAACAGGAAGGAGACCAGAATAACGGTGGCCGGATGGAGTTTAGCCAGCCAGGCAACGATAATAGCCGTATAACCATACCCGGGAGAAATGCCGTGCTGCAGGCGATGGCTTACACCTGCTACTTCGCTCATGCCTGCCAGGCCAGCCAGAGCACCGCTCAAAAACATGACCAGGATTATATTGCGTTCAATATTCATTCCTGCATAGCGGGCCGCCTTAAAGCTTTCGCCAATAACCCGTATTTCATAACCCCAGCGCGTACGCCAGAGGATAACAGTCAAAATTATTGCAGCTACCAGAGCAAAGAGCAGGCCTAAATGGACCCGCGTTCCGGCAATGGTGGGCAAAGTGGCCGCTTTACTGAAAGGAGCGGTAAGGGGGAAGTTAAAGCCCTTAGGATCCTTCCAGGGGCCGTAGACCAAATAGTCTACCCAGAGGATGGCTACATAATTGAGCATCAAAGTAGTAATAACCTCATTGACACCCCATTTGGCCCGGGGGACAGCCGGCAGTAAAGCCCAAAGGCCACCCGCCAGACAGCCGACCACAAACATAGCTGGCAGCATAACGTAGACCGGTAAATGAGGAAAAGTCAAGGCTACCCAGCTGGCACCAAAGGCTCCCATATAAAACTGTCCTTCGGCGCCGATATTCCACAGGAGCATCCGGAAAGCTACCGAGACTCCCAAACTGGTCAGCATCAGCGGTATAGCCTTAACCACGGTTTCCGAAATACCGTATTTAGAGCCAAAAACTCCTTTTAACATGCCCTGGTAAACTTTTAACGGATCGAGGTCCGTCAGGGCTAGAAAGATAGCTCCTAGTCCCAGGGCAAGAATTATGGAAATAACAGGAATTATTACAACCATAAAAGGAGAAGGTTGTAAACGCTTTTCCCACCTTACCCAGGTCATGCACTTACCTCCATTCTTTTAGCTCCAGCCATCATCAACCCTAAGTCTTCAATATTGGCCTCTTCAGTCGGCACTACACCCATAATCTGGCCCTCGTACATCACCGCAATCCGGTCGGCTAAGCGGAAGAGCTCTTCCAAGTCTTCGGAGATCAGGAGGATAGCAGTCCCCGCAGCTCTCTGTTCCAGCAAAAGGCGGTGAACCGTTTGTGTAGCCCCCACATCCAGGCCTCTGCTGGGATAAACAGCCAACAAAAGGCGTGGACGGTTAGAGATTTCACGCGCAAGCAGCAGTCGCTGCAAGTTGCCCCCGGACATCAACTTTACCGGAGCATCTAAGCCTGCCATTTTGACTTTAAATCGCTCTACCAGTTCGCCGGCCCACTGACGTGCCGCCCTCCGGTTCATCAGTACCTTACCCCAGCGAGGGTGACGATACTCCTTGAGCAACAGGTTATCGATGGCTCCTAAATTAGGCACCAAGCCCATGCCCAGGCGATCCTCGGGAACAAAACCTACACCGGCATTAATAACCCGGCAGGGATCGCATTGGCCTAGTTCTTGGCCGGCCACAGTGATAGTGCCGCTTAAAACAGGGCGTAACCCGGCAATCACCTCGGCCAGCTCCCGCTGCCCGTTACCGGCCACCCCCGCAATACCTAAAATTTCACCGGCAGCAATAGACAAGTCGATGCCCTTTAAAGCCAGCAAGCCTTTATCGTTTAAGGCCTTTAAGCCCTTAATTTCCAAAACTATTTCACCTTTAGCTGCCTTAGGTTTATCTCCTTGCCATAAGACATCCCGGCCCACCATCAACCTGGCCAGTTCCTTTTCGTTGGTCTCGCTTTTCTTTACGGTCGCCACTGTCTTGCCGCCCCGCAAAATGGTGATGGTATCGGCAGCCTCCATAACTTCTTGCAATTTATGGGTAATAAAGATTACTGCACAACCTTCGGCAGCCATTTTTTTAAGCGTCCCGTATAAGTCCCTAGCTTCCTGGGGTGTTAAAACTGCTGTGGGTTCGTCGAGAATAAGTACTCGGGCGCGGCGGTATAAGAGTTTGATGATCTCTACCCGCTGCTGCTCTCCCACTGAAAGCTGCCATATACGGGCGTGAGGATCTACCTGAAGCCCGTAGGCACTGGATAAATCTGCTATCTCCTCGGCCAATTTATTCAAATTGAGCTTAAGACCACCTTTTAGGCCCAAGGCTACGTTCTCGGTTACGGTGAAGGGGGCCACCAGCCGGAAATGCTGGTGCACCATGCCGATTCCTGCTTCTATGGCATCCCGGGGAGAGCGGAAATTCGCTTTCTGCCCGTTAATATAAATTTCGCCCCCGTCCGGACGGTACAAGCCGGTTAAAATGCTCATTAGAGTACTTTTCCCTGCCCCATTTTCCCCTAAAAGGGCATGGATTTCTCCTGGATAAACAGTTAAATTTACTCCATCGTTGGCCACAACGCCGGGGAAAACCTTCGTAATACCTCGCATTTCCACGAGAGGTACTGTCATGCAAATGCCTCCTGGTCTAGACTTTAGAGCTTAAATTCGCTACGGGAGAATAAATTCCTCCCAGTTTAAAAATAATCTATAATTAAATTTTGGGTATTTTATCATATGAGATTTAAATAGAATTGTACTCTAAAGGCCGTGGGCTTTATCCCACGGCCTTCAAGAGGAATATTTTTCTATTTTTTAGCGCGCGGGATCTCTCCTTCGACACCCTCTACAAACCAGTCAACGCCTAAAACTTCTTCGTGGGTCATCTTGCTGCCTTCGGGTACCCGGACTTTACCGCTCTGATCCTTAATGGGCCCTTGGAACACATAGAACTTACCTTCGAGAATCTCTTTCTTCTTGTTTTCTACCAGTTGGCGGACGTCCTGGGGCACAATATCGTTGAAGGGAGCCAGGTCCACAATACCGTCTTTCATGGTACCGTAGTATTGCTCCGATTTCCAGGTGCCGTTCTTTACAGCTTCCACGGTCTTCACATAGTAGGGCCCCCAATTCCAAATGGGCGCAGTGAGAGAAGCCTTGGGAGCAAATTGGCGCATATCGGAATTATACCCGATAGCATATTTACCCCTCTCCTGGGCGGCCTGCTGAGGTCCAGGAGTATCCTGGTGCTGGGCAATCACATCGGCACCCGCATCCAGGAGGCTCAAGGCAGCTTGTTTTTCGGCTGCGGGATCATACCAAGTATTGGTCCAGACCACTTTTACTTTAACGTTGGGGTTGACCGAACGGGCTCCTAGGGTAAAAGCATTGATCCCGCGGATGACTTCCGGAATGGGATGGGCCGCTACATACCCCAGAATGTTGCTCTTGGTCATTTTACCGGCAACTATGCCGGAAAGATAACGGGGTTCTTCCATGGCTCCAAAATAGGTGCCCACATTGGGAGCTGTTTTATATCCGGAGCAGTGCAAAAAGACAACGTTAGGATATTTTTCAGCAACCTTAATAACGTAGTCCATATAACCGAAGCTGGTGGCAAAGATTACTTTATTGCCTTCTTCGGCCAGTTGAGTCAAGACGCGCTCTGCGTCAGGGCCTTCAGGAACGTTTTCAATATAGGTAGTGGTAACCCAAGGCAGTTTTTGTTCTAAATACTTGCGTCCCTGGTCATGGGCCCAGGTCCAGCCTGCATCACCTACAGGTCCAACATATACAAAAGCTACTTTCATTTTTTCTTCTTTCTTCTGCTCTCCTTGCTTTTGCTCACCTTGGGGAGGAGCGCTCTGCTTGCCACCACAGCCGGCCAGCAAAGCCATAGCCAATAGCAGGATCAAACCCGCTAACAAAATACGAGCTACTTTTTTCATACCTCTGTACCGGGTTCGCACATAGGCACCCGGCTGCCACCTCCTTGTTTTTTTAATTATAACTTTGCTTCTACTTCATCAATCCGCGCTACCGTGCTTAAGCTGTATAATGCATTTATTCTTTTTGTACTCTTTTTCACCACCTCCTCCTAATATTATTTGGCTACTATCTTCTATAATCCTCCTAACCCTTCTAACTTTTGACGCCATTAAAAAGCCAGGCTTCCGATCACTTAACCACGAAGGATCAACCTTCGTAGTCAGGTGATTACGGTCACCTGGTAGAGACCCCCGGACCAATTACCGGGGTTATACGAAGTCATTACAAGTTAATATAAAGCTGTTACAAAGACTCTAATTCGCCATGAATTCATAAAATCCTGCCACTGTTCCAGGGTGAAATAATTTATACTGTATTCTTTGGAGACAGGTTAAAGGATATTACATAGAAATGTCGAATAAAAATGTAATTAAATTAACTGGGTACAGTGTAATAGTAATTAAAATCACAAACAAGGAGGAATCCAGGTATGTCTAAATGGAAAGTCTATGTAACCCGCCCTGTACCTCAGCCAGCTATCGATATGCTGGCAGAACACTGCGAAGTAGAAATTAATCCTGAAGACCGCGTCCTCACCAAGCAAGAGCTTATAGAAAAGATTCAAGGGTGCGACGGTGTCTTCTGCCTGCTAACCGACAAAATTGATGCCGAGGTTATGGATTCTGCCAAGAGCGTGAAGGTATTCGCCAATATGGCTGTGGGCTTTGATAATATCGATGTGAAAGCTGCCACTGAACGAGGCATCCTCATAACTAACACGCCCGGCGTTCTTACGGAAGCTACAGCAGAGATGGCCTGGGCTCTTCTTTTCGCAGTAGCCAGGAGAGTAGTGGAAGCCGATAAGTTCATGCGTGCGGGTAAATACCAGGCATGGGGCCCCCTGCTTTTCCTCGGCCAGGAAATACATGGCAAAACCCTGGGAGTAATCGGAGCTGGCCGGATCGGTACAGCCTTTGCCCGCAGAGCCAAATGCTTTGATCTTAAAGTTTTGTATACTGACGTACAGCCCAACCCCCATTTTGAAGCAGAAACCGGAGGCCAGTTTGTAGACAAGGATACCCTTTTGCGGGAATCTGATTTCGTATCTATCCACGTGCCCTTAACACCCTCCACTTATCACCTCATCAGCGAAAAAGAATTAAAGCTCATGAAAAAATCAGCCATTCTTATAAATACTTCCCGGGGCCCGGTAGTAGACGAAATAGCCCTGGTCAAAGCCTTACAGGAAAAAGAAATCTGGGGCGCCGGCCTGGATGTGTTCGAATGGGAACCCAAAATGGCACCAGGATTGGCCGAACTGGACAATGTAATCGTTTGTCCTCACATAGCCAGTGCCACCTGGGAGACCCGTACTGCCATGGCTACTATGGCTGCCAGAAACCTGCTAGCTGCCCTGCGAGGCGAACTACCGCCCCAGTGTGTAAATCCGGAAGCCTACCGCGGAAAATAATGTAAACATAGGGGGAACGGCCTCTGTCCAAAGGAAACCAAGGGTATTTTCAAGGGAGGTAACGCTTGTGTTTGAACACCTTTTAGCCCGCAGAATGTTTGACCTGGGCACCGAAACCGCCTTCGAAGTACTGGCTAAAGCCAAGGCCATGGAAGCCCAGGGCAAAGAAGTCATTCATCTAGAAATTGGGGAGCCTGACTTCGATACTCCACGCAATATTATTGATGCTGCTATCAAAGCCCTTAATTCAGGTTATACCCATTATACCCCGGCCCCTGGCCTGATGGAAGTCCGCCAAGCTATCGCTGAATATGCCACTCGCCAGAAGGGCGTCCCGTATTCAGCCGAGGAAGTGGTTGTAGTCCCCGGCGGCAAGCCTATTATGTTCTTCAGCATACTGGCCCTGGTTAATCCGGGAGATGAAGTCATATATCCCAACCCAGGTTTTCCTATTTATGAATCCGTCATCAAGTTTGTAGGGGGCCAGCCCGTTCCCATTCCCCTGCGCGAAGAAAAGGATTTCCGCCTGGATGTGGAGGAGCTGGCCACCCTCATCACACCCCAAACCAAGATGTTGATTATAAATTCGCCTGCCAACCCCACCGGCGGCGTGCTAACCCGTGAAGATGTGGAACGCATCGCCGACCTGGTACGGGGTAAAAACATTATAGTTTTATCTGACGAAATTTACGACCGCATTATTTATGACGGAGCACAACCGGTATCCATTGCTTCCCTGCCGGGTATGAAAGATCAGACCATTATCTTGGATGGTTTTTCCAAAACTTATGCCATGACCGGCTGGCGCCTGGGATTCGGTCTTATGCATAAAGAGCTGGCTGCCCGTATTGCCCAGCTTATGGTTAACTCTAACTCCTGTACAGCAGCCTTTACCCAGATAGCCGGCATTGAAGCTCTAACCGGTCCGCAGGAGGCGGTAGAGGCTATGGTGGCCGAATTTAAGCGCCGGCGAGACATCATTGTCGATGGCCTGAATTCTATCCCCGGCGTTACTTGTAAAAAACCAAAGGGTGCCTTCTACGTCTTCCCCAATGTTAAATCCTTCGGCCGCCCCAGTAAGCAAATTGCCGATTTCCTGCTAGAAGAATCCGGCGTGGCTGTACTCGGCGGTACGGCCTTTGGCGAGTATGGTGAAGGTTACCTGCGCCTCTCTTATGCCAACTCGGTGGAAAATATTCAAAAGGCCTTGAACAGAATAGAAGACGCTTTAAAGAAACTGCGCTAAGTCTGATTCCCCCAAGGGCTTTGCGGGAACCTGACGGTCAATTTGACCGTAGCCCGTGGATATCGCGTTGGTAATTACAAAAGGCCCTTCCCCCAATAAAGGAGAAGGGCCTACTTTTTGTTGTTGCCATTGCTTGTGGCCTTAAGTTTAATTTAGCTTGGCCAGGGCTTCCTCCAAAGCCCGGAAAACTAGGACTTGGGCCATTTCTTTACGATATTCCCGGGAGCCGCGCAAAACGCTATCTCTCGGTTGGGCGAGGTCAGCTGCAATTTTCGCCGCCTCCATCATCCTTTCCCGGCTGACTTTCGCTCCTACCAGCACTTCGGCCGCTTCCCGGCACAGGAAAGGCCTTGGAGCTACTGGTGCCAGACAAATACGCACCCTTTGCCAGCGCCCATCTTTTACTTGTAACCGTACAGCTACGTTGAGCATAGGCAAAGACAAGGCCCGGCGCGGGGAAAGCCGCACAAAGGCGGACGTATCACCCTCACCCCACTTGGGCACTAGAAAACGCCAGAGAAGTTCGCGGCTGCTGTCCACTCGGGAACGGCCCACACCTTCATATAACTCTTCTACCGGTACTCGCCTAGTACCCCCAGGGCCGATTATTTCCGCCTCGGCTCCCAGGGCCACCAGGGCTACCGCCGCATCGGCCGCCGGCTGCGCGTTGACCACATTGCCCGCCAGGGTACCCACATTACGAATTTGTGGCGATCCCACGGAAGCAGCAGCCTGGGCCAGGGCGGGAAGCCTCTTCCTAATAAGCTCCGAAGTTGCCGCCTGGGTGTGGGTCACCCCACCGCCTAAAATTATACTATCCTCTTCTTCGGCAATAACATTCAGCCCGGGGATGCGAGTGATATCCACCAGCACTTGAGGGTTCCTTCGCTTTTCTTTTATATCCACCATCAAATCCGTGCCGCCGGCAATAATCCTGGCTCCTTCATGGGCGGCTAGCATTTCCAGGCATTCGGCCGGCGAGCTAGGGAAAAGGTAGGTAGTTACCATATTATACCAATCTCCCCTTACAAAATGCCCTCCACTTTCCTGGATGTCCCCTCTCTCAAAACCGTTCCCAAACTTTTAAGGCCAGCTCCCTCGCGCGGGCAGCAATGGCTGCTTCGTCCAGGTGCAGAAGTTTACGGCCGCGCATAAGGATTTTTCCCCCAATAATAGTAGTATCCACCCGGCCGCCGTGGAAGCCGAAAAGCAAGTGACCGTACCAGTTTTCAGCCGTAAGGGGCGTAGGGGGTTCATACTCCACCAAGATTACATCAGCATAAGCACCCGGAACCAGACGTCCTAGAGGACGGGGATAAAAGGCTTCCAGGATCCGGCTGTTGTTAGTAAAGGCCATGGCCGGTATCTCTGTCCAGCCGGTACTGGGATTGCCGCTGGCCAGTTTGCGCAAGACGTTAGCTACTTTGAGGGACTCAAACATATCACTGGTATACCCATCGGTACCTAACCCTACCGTAACCCCCGCAGCCAGCATTTCCCCTACCGGAGCGCAGCCCACAGCATTCCCCATGTTGGATTCCGGGTTGTGAACAACCAGAGTGCCCGTCTCTTTTAGTATAGCAATTTCCCTTTCTGTTACATGGACACAGTGAGCCGCGATGGTCTGAGGTCCCAAAATACCGTGCTGAGCCAGACGCTCAACCACCCGCTTGCCGGAACGCTCCAGAGCATCCTCCACATCCTGAATACCCTCAGCCACATGGATGTGAAAACCGCAGCCCAGCTCCTGGGCAGCTTCCCGGCAAGCGGCTAGTGTATCATCGGATAGAGTAAAGGAAGCATGCAGGCCAAAGGTTGCTGAGAGGAGTCCTCCCTTGCCCCGGTATTTTTTAATAGCTTCTACATTTTCTTCAATACCCTGCCGGGCAATCTCCGGGCCATCCCGGTCAGATACTTCATAAGCCAGGCAGGTGCGAACGCCGGTTTCTTGTACCGCCTGGGCAATGGCCTCCAGACTCCCCCTCACCGCCCGGGGGCTGGCATGATGATCTAAAATCGTGGTAGTCCCGCTCTTAATACAATCTATCAGGGGCGGGAGAGCGCTATAATAAACATCTTCCAGGGTCAGGGCTTTATCCAGCCGCCACCAAAGCCGCTGGAGTATTTCCAGGAAATTGGTCGGAGGATCATCCTTTAAACCCATTCCCCGGGCAAAGGTGCTGTAAAGGTGCATGTGGGTATTAGTCATACCCGGCATAATAATTTTGCCTTCTGCATCCAGAAACTCTGCTTCCGGGTATTGTTCCTTTAGCTGGTCCGTAGGACCTAAAGCTACTATCTGGTCCCCTTCTATGGCCACCGCCCCTTTTTCGTAGTAAGGACTTTCCGGGTCTAATGTGAGCAGACGTCCATTACCTACTATGAGCATTTCTTTACCCCCTCATTGGTGTCGAAACTTAATCTGCCAGGGCTTTTTCTACAGCTTTAATAATGTTTTGGTAACCGGTACAGCGGCAAAGATGACCGGATAACTCCCTCTTAATTTCTTCCCGGGTATATTTCTTACCGCTCTCTACCAAAGCCGTTGCAGTAAGCACATACCCCGGCGTACAAAAGCCGCACTGAATAGCTCCCTCTTCGATAAAGGCCTTTTGTACCTTGGAGAGCTCCCCGTTTTTAGCTATACCTTCTATGGTGACTATATTTTTCCCGTCGGCCCAAACGGCCAGGTAAATACACGAATCAATAGGGGTGCCGTCGATGAGAACAGTGCAAGCCCCGCATTCGCCCACTCCACACCCTTTTTTTACACCGGTATATCCTAAGCGGTTTCTCAAAACTTCCAGCAACGATTCGCGAACGTCGACTTCTAGGGTCTCTTGTTTTCCGTTTACGACCAAGGAAATTTTTTTAAGCAATTTCCTCACCCCCTGCCTTGACAATGGCCACCTTTAGCGCCCTTTGAGTAAGTTCTTCCACCAAGTGCTCCCTGTATTCTTTGGAAGCCCTCCAGGAGGTTCTGGCCTTCGTCGATTTGACTGCTAATTTGCCCATTTCCGCTATGGTTTCGGCGGAGATCGTTTTACCCTTAGCATAGGCTTCAGCTTCGTGGCATCGTAAAGGAGTGGGACCCGCCACCCCTAGCCCGATCCTGACATCTTCAAAAACGTTACCATCCTTTATCCTGCAAATTACGGCCACACCTAAAGTAGCAATATCCATGGCTTTGCGCATGGAAAATTTAATATAGTGCCCACCATAACCCTTATAATTGTCCGGAGAAATGATAATTTCGGTAAGGAGTTCCCCCGGTTTTAAATCAACCCTTCCGGGGCCCAGGTAAAACTCCTGAATGGGAACTACCCGCTCACCCTGATTGCTCTGCAATCTTAATCTAGCATTGAGGGCAAATAGGGTGGAAGCGCTGTCGGCAGAGGTGGCGCCGTTGCAAATATTACCCCCTATGGTGGCCACGTTACGGATTTGTGGTCCTCCCATGGAGAGGGCAGCTTCCGCCAAGATGGGGATGTTTTCACCGATAATAGGGTCTTGGGCGATTTGAGTAAAAGTTGTAAGCGGGCCGATTATGATAGTCCCATCCTCAAGTTTACGAATGCCTTCCAGGGATTTTATTTTCCGAATGCTGAGCAGCTCTGCTTTTTCGAGTTGTCCATGATGCAGTTTAATCAGAACATCCGTTCCGCCCGCAATGACGATTAGATTAGGATTGGCCGCCAGCAACGCAGTTGCTTCATTTACTGTTTCCGCCTCGAAATATGCTTTTATGTCGAACATGACTCTTCACCTGCCCTTCTATATTAACCCGGCTTCTTTGAACTTTTCAAAGACCCGTTGTGGATTCAGGGGTAACCGGTTAAAGGCTACACCTGTGGCGTCTAAAACAGCATTTCTGATCGCGGGAGCTACAGAAAGAACGGGCGGCTCTCCTAAAGACTTATTGCCAAAGGGGCCCGTAGGCTCAAAGGTTTCCACAAAAGCTACGCCGATATCCGGGATATCCATTATAGTGGGGAGTTTATAATCCAGCAAATTGTTGTTTAGGGGTTTTCCGGTTTTCTCGTCAAAGAGCATTTGTTCTAAAAGCGCGTATCCAATACCCATGCTTACGCCACCATGCACTTGTCCTTCGGCCAACTGGGGGTTGATGATTTTACCCGAATCATGCACATTATATATCTCCAGGATTTCGATTTTCCCAGTCTTTATGTCTACCTCAACTTCGGCAAAAGTTACCCCGAAAGTGTAGGCATTGACCCGAGCATTATTGGAGGTATCGCTGGTTATAGGCTGGGCAGATACGAGGTCATAGTAAGTGTGCAAGGCCACCTCGGAAAGGGGCATGACCACCTTCCCCGAGTCTTTATAAACAATGTGTTGATCCTTGATATCCAAAGCATGAGCAGGTATACCGGTCATATGGCAGGCAAAATTAAGGATTTTTTCTTTAACTTCTAAGGCTGCTTTCCTTACAGCCATACCTGTAATATAAGTTTGTCTGGAAGCATAGGCGCCGGTGTCAAAAGGACTGACGTCTGTATCCTGGATGGAAACGACATGCACCATGTCTATAGGAATACCCAAGACTTCAGCTACCATTTGGGCAAAGACGGTATCGCTTCCCTGCCCTATCTCAGTAGCGCCGATCTGCAATTGGACGGAGCCATCCTGGTTTAAAACAATTCTGGCCCCCGCTATTTCCTGTCCTGCTGGATAGGTACCAGAAGCATAGCTAAAGCAGGCCATACCTAAGCCCCGACGTTTAGTACCTGTTTGATTTTTATACCGCGCTTTTTTCTCATCCCATTTGATCAATTCTTTACCCTTTTCAATGCACTCGCGAATTCCGCAGCTCCTTACTACATTTCCATTCAAGGGATCTACGTAGCCCACATCAACCAGGTTTTTCTTCCGGAACTCTATAGGATCCATATTTAGCTTTCTTGCAATATTTTCCAAATGACTTTCCACAGCAAAGGTTATCTGGGGCGACCCGTAACCTCTCATGGCGCCTGCCACAGGTAAATTGGTGTACACAGTGTAGGGTTCGTATTTCAGTGCTTTCATGGGGTACAAGACCCTAAATTTGGAGCCTCCGGCCATGAGAATAGAATGCCCGTGGGAGGCATAAGCCCCAGTGTTGGAGATGGCAATTATATGCATGCCAATCAATTTTCCGTCTTTAGAAACGCCCGTTTTAATCTTATATTTGATGGCGTGACGGGTACGGGTGTCGATCATGCATTCTTCCCTGGACAGCTCTAATTTTACTGGCTTTCCGCCTACCGCCAGGGTCATGGCCGCAACTAGGGGTTCCAAACAAACATCCTGTTTGCTCCCAAATCCTCCGCCCACGTAAGGCTTAATTACCCGTACTCTTCCCCAGGGGATGCCTAAAGCCTGTCCCACAATTCTTCTTACAATGTGAGGAATCTGGGTAGAAGTTATAATCACAATGCGGCCATCGCTGTCTACATAAGCACAGGATACATGATTTTCTAACTGGCAGTGCTGTACAATGCTTGTTTCTAATTCATCCTCAAAAATATAGTCGGCTTCTTTAAAAGCCTCCTCTATATCGCCAATTTCATAACCGACAGAACTAACGATGTTTCTTTCGCAGTCCTCATGGATTAAAGGCGCACCTTCCCTCATGGCCGCCTCAGGGGTAAGCAGCGGTTCCAATACTTCATACTCTACCTCAATTAATTTCAGAGCCTCTTCTGCTGTTAACTCGTCTTTCGCCACTACTGCCGCAATGGCGTCCCCTACAAAGCGGGCTTTGTTGGTTAAAATCGTCCGGTCTTCTTTATCCCTGTGCTTAGGGTCCAGGGCATAGGGATGCCCGGCAGTGGCAAATTTTATTTGCGGGACGTCTTTATAGGTCAAAACTGCTTCTACGCCAGGTAAGGCTTTAGCTTTACTCACATCGATGTTTTTGACTATAGCGTGGGCATAAGGACTTCTTAATATTTTGCCTACCAGCATGTCTCTTTCCAAAAAGTCGCCGGCATATTTGGCTTTCCCGGTAACTTTGGCCACGGCATCAACCCTATTTACGCTTTTCCCCACTACTGTATAAGCCATTTTATTCCCTCCTACCCCAACCAACCTGGCTGTTTCAGCTTAAGGTGTATCTCCCCTAGCCAAAGCTTCCGCTGCCTTTTCCACGGCGCGGACAATTTGAGCATAACCTGTGCAGCGGCAGAGATTGCCCGAAATAGCTTCTTTTATCTGTTCTCTGGTAGGATGAGGTTCACGGTCCAGCAAAGCTTTAGCGCTCATAATCATTCCCGGGGTGCAGAAACCGCACTGCACCGCTCCCTCAGTAAGAAAAGCTTCCTGTAAAGGATGCAACTTTTCCCCTTGAGCCAGGCCCTCGATGGTCGTAACTTCCCTGCCTTCAGCCTTGGCTGCGGGCAGCAGGCAAGAGTCTACTGGTACCCCATCTAAAAGTACAGTGCAGGCGCCACATTCGCCCACCCCGCACCCCTCCTTGGTACCGGTTAAGCCCAAATATTCCCGTAACAATTCTAGCAAAGTGATACCCGCCGGAGCCTCTACCTGAACCTCTTTTCCATTAACTTTAAGGTTAAACTGGCGCACTTGTCTGTAAACCCCTTTAACCCTAATTTAAATTGTGTAGCTGGCTTATTCATTAAAAAACCAGATGCTCCGTACACCCACACCAAACCAAACTTCGTAGTCGGGTGATTTACGGTCACCTGGTAGAGACCCCCGGACCAATTACCGGGGTTATACGAAGTTACATCTATAAATTCGCTATATTTTTCTTAAATCCTGCTAGTAACTTTAAATCTCATTTAATTTTCTTGCTCATTATAGCTATCACGTAAAACTCTTCTTGGGACCCTCAAAAAATATTCTGCTTGTAAAAAGGAAAAAATTAGCTTAAGGTATAAAAGGGGAAGAGAATACCATGTCCTGGCTTCTTTTTGTAGCAGCCAATCTCTTAGTCCTCGCTTCAGCACTCCTGGTAAGCCAGCACTGGTCCTTACCGGCAGGCGAAGGAGTGCTCGGCCTTTTTGTCCTTATGACCGGCCAAATCATCTTTTCCCTCCTCGTAGCCGGAGCAGTACTGCAAAAGCTTACTGCCCCGGTTGTCCTGTTGGTTAACACCTTGTTCTTTCTTGTAGCCCTAGCCAGTCGCTGGCGTCAACCAATTACCATACCAACCTTTTCCTGTCGCTTAATTCTAAAAGAAATCAAGGGAAACTTTTGGACCCAAGCTTTCCTCTTCTTGGTGGCAGCCGACACAGCCTGGATTCTTTTCCTGGGCTACCTTTTCCCACCCTATGCTTGGGACAGCCTGGCCTACCACTTGACAGCAGCGGCTGCCTGGCTGGAAGCCGGCAAAATCATTATTACTCCCCATTCTTTATGGGCTAACGTTTATCCTTTAAATACAGAACTCCTTTTCACCTGGAATATGCTATTTCTAGGCAACGATATTATTGTAGACCTGACCCAGTTGGGCTTTGCCCTGATGGGAGCCGGGGCTGTTGCCTGTTTGGGCAGGCTGGTAGGCCTTAAGCCTACCGGAGCGGTGGTGGCTGGAAGCCTCTTCTTTCTTACTCCCATCGTTTTGGTTCAAGCCAAAACCGCTTATGTAGACGTAGCCCTGGCCTCCATGTTTCTTATTTCTTTTTATTTTTCCTACCGCTACGCCCAGGAGCCCCGGGAGGTTTATCTTTTTTTGGCGGGCCTTAGCTCAGGAATCACCTTGGGCATGAAATCTTCTGCCGCCCTATACGTAGCCGTCAACACCCTTTTTATCCTGGCAGGGTTGAGGGGCTACTACCGGCAAAAACGCAAGAATTGCTTTAGCTCTTGCTTTAAAAGGTTCGGGCTCTTTCTTTTCCTGGTCTCCCTGGCGGGCAGCTTCTGGTACCTGCGCACCTGGTATTATTATGGCAATCCCCTTTACCCCTTTACAGTAAAGCTCTTCGGCTATACCCTTTTCCCAGGGACCGGTCAAGTGGAAAACCTCATTATGCTTCCCAATACACCCCGGGAATTCCTGGACCAGCCCTGGTTCCGCAAAGTCTGGACTTCCTGGCAGGAGACCAACGGCCCTTATATTTACGACCAATTAATAGGCGGCTTCGGCCCTCAGTGGCTCTACCTGGAATTTCCGGCTCTCACCCTCTTGACTGCGGTAGCCTGTTTAAAACGTTTAAAAAAGCTGCTGGCTCTCCTTATACCCTTCTGGGTTTTATTTCTCCTCCAGCCCGCCAACTGGTGGTCCCGTTACACTATTTTTTTCGTAGCAGCCGGAGCCATAGCTCTACCTTGGCTAGAACAAAAGCTATCCTGTTGGTTAGCTCAGCCTTTAAGGACGGCTACTTTAAGCCTGGTGCTCGTTTCTTTAGTGGGAAGCTTTACCCATACCTATTTCACGCCAGAAGTAGTCGGCCGGTTTCTGGCCTTGCCGCCGGAAAAGCGTACCTTCGCCCAACTGCGCCCCTGGGGGGACGAGCTGGCCTGGGTGGATGAAGTACCGCCAGGTTCTCGCATCGGCTATACCCAGACCTCTTTCCCTTACCTTCTTTACGGCCATCACTTACGCAACAAAGTATTTCGCTTAACTACCGGTGAGCGATCTCTTTTTTATCAGCAGCTGGCGGACCTCGACATTCAGTACTTCCTTACCACCCGGGGTAGCTCCGCCGAGGGCTGGTTAAAAGATAACCCGCTGGGCTTCAAACCTTATTTCCAGTACGGGGAGTATATTGTTTATAGCCGAATTAGCTCTAGATAAAAAGGGAAACCTTTTAAAGGAGGAACAAATGGTGAGCTCGATAGAGACAGGGAGTCTCGTAACAGTATCTACCCGCAAGCTGTGGTACTACATATTCCTCAGTATGCGACCCAAGCAGTGGATGAAAAATGCCTTCATTTTTGCTGCTATATTGTTTTCCCGCCACCTGCTGGAGGTCCCACTGGTGTTACGTACCCTGCAAACCTTTACCATTTTTTGTTCCCTTTCCGGTGCCGTCTACTTGCTGAACGACATAGCCGACCGCGAAAGGGATCGCCTGCACCCGCGCAAGCGCTTCCGCCCGGTGGCAGCAGGTTTAATCTCTCCCTGGCAAGCCGGAACTGCTGCCATTTTTCTCTTAATAATAAGCTTAAGCTGGTCCTTCTGGCTGGGGTGGCAGGTGGGGATAATCAGTCTGGTCTATGCAGTCCAGGTTATTGTCTATTCTTTTTACTTGAAGCATCTGGTTATAATAGATGTCTTCGTCGTGGCCTTCGGCTTTGTGTTGCGGGTGCTGGCCGGAGCTGCGGTTATTCAAGTACCGGTATCCGCCTGGCTGCTGGTCTCCGTTACCCTGCTAGCCCTTTTTCTCGCTCTGTGCAAAAGGCGCCAGGAGTTAACATCTTTGGAAAAGGCTAGCGAGCACCGGGGCATCCTGGCCGAATACTCCGTCCCCCTTCTAGATCAGTTGATTACTACGGTGACTTCCTCCACCGTGGTAGTTTATGCCCTTTACACTTCACTGGGAACTGAAAATCAATACTTGATGCTCACCATACCCCTGGTCCTTTTCGGCCTTTGTCGCTACCTTTACCTCCTCCACCGCCATCAGGGCGGGGGAGAACCGGAAACCTTAATTCTGCAAGATAAACCCCTGGCCGCCACTGTCCTTCTGTGGATAGTTTCCTGTTTCTTAATCCTTTATTATTGGAGTTAAACATAGTCGCCCGGCTAGCAGTTCCGGAGCGAGGGAAAGCCAAGCAGGCCCAGCCACAAAACTGGGAATAACTTAGCTTAAAACAGGCTCAGTTGCTTATACCGGTCGTCGCCGTTTACTTTTTTTCTCTTAACTTGGTCTGTCCAAACCTTTCTTTCCAGGCAGTCGGGAGGAATGTCCAGCAAGAAGGGAGAGGGTTGGGTTGAGGTCTTAGACCCGAATAGCGCTCTGCTCCGGGCGGATACCAGGATGAGCACCTCCCTGGCCCGGGTCAGCCCTACGTAAAACAGACGGCGTTCCTCGGCCAGGTCTTCTTCTGTCAAATTTTCTCTATCCCGAAGGGGGATTAGCCCGTCTTCCACACCGGCAATAAATACCACGGGGAATTCCAGCCCCTTAGCAGCATGCAGAGTCATCAAAGTAACTGCCTCAGGAGATACAGCATTTTTCCCCTGGCGTTCATGATCGCCATCCAGGGCCAAGGAAATCCCCCGCAGGAAGGAAAGAAGGTCGTTAAAACGCGCAGCAACCCGTAAAAGCCGGTTTAGGGCTTCTGTTTCTCCCAGGTTGTGTTCCTCTATCCAGCGGGCCACAAGGCGTTCGGGAGGTTCTATTCCCGCCAAAGAACGGTACTCACCTATAGCCTGTCTAAAAGCCAGCAACTTCTGGCTATTCGCTGATTTGCCCTCTTCTATAACTTTCCAGGCCGGCTTTCCCTCTTGTCCACTTGCTTCCCGGATTTTTGTTATCTCCTCCGGGCCCACGTCAAAGGGAGCTGTGCTTAAGATGCGAAAGAGATGGAAATCATCTTCCGGGTTCACCACACACCAGAAAAAGGCCAGGACCTTCCGCACGTTGCGGTCTTCCAGAAAGCTTTCCCGGCCCACCACCCGGTAAGGTATTCCTTCCTTAAGAAAACATTCTTCCAGTATCTCAGCTTGCAGACCCGTACGAAAGAGAACCGCTATATCTGAGAAACTCCAGTTCTCCGCCGTAACTGGCGAGTCTTCCCCGGGAATCCCGGCGTACTGGCCATGGGCCTGCAACATGGTAGCACCGCCCACCAGCCGGCCGATTTCCCTTACAATAGCTATTCCTTCGGAAATCTCACTTGGTACCTCCAGGTGCCGGATCTTGGGGCCACCTTGCCTTACGGCCACCAGCCCTTCCTGGTTATTACCCACCACCGCCGAGGCTGCGCGGAGAATGAGGGGAGTAGAGCGATAATTCAGGGAAAGTCGAATGAGCTGGGCTTGGGGAAAATCCTCCTTGAGCTTCCAGAAAAAGCGGTGGTCAGCTCCCCGAAATCCATAAATAGCCTGGTTTGGGTCGCCTATGACAAAAAGATTCTCCCCCTTCCCGGCCCAGAGCTTGACCAACCCGTACTGGACCGGGTTAACATCCTGAAATTCATCCACCAGCAAATGGGTAAAGCGTTCCCCAAAAATGTCCGTGCAGCTTTCTCCCAGCTTAAGGGTCTCCAGGAGAACATCATCGTAATCCAGGGCACTGTAGTCTGCCAGCCTCTCCTGGTAAGCCCTATAAATGGAGCGCAGATCTTCCGGGATCCCCTCGGATAAAGGAGTAAGGCCCCGGCTCTTAAGAAAAGAAATCATCCGCTGAACCTTTAATACATCTCGAAGCCTGGAGCCTCTACTCCCCTTTAGCACTTCTTCCAGGATGCTGCGAGAGTCTACTTCATCCAGGATGGTCAGCCCGCCGTGCAGCGCCGAATCTGTATTTTCGGGAGAATTATTTAACCTATAATTCCGGAGTATATCGAGGCAGATACTGTGGAACGTTCCCACAGTTAAAGACCCAATGTATGGAATCTCACCCATAAGATCAACTACACGGTGGCGTATCTCGGAAGCAGCCTTATTAGTAAAAGTAACGGCCGTGATCTGTCCCGGTGCCACACCCCGTTGGCCTATTAGATAGGCGATGCGATGCACCAGGGTTTTGGTCTTGCCCGTACCCGGGCCAGCAATTACAATAACCGGCCCTTCTCCGGCGGTAACCGCTTTTTGCTGGTCAGAGTTAAGGCTGGCCAGAATATCTTTGCTTTCGGCCGCCGGCCGCGGATGCTTCCCTAGGGGGGTGCCGGTTCCTTCTTCTTCCGCCTTAGTGTAAAGGGCAGAGCTTCTCCCTCTACTGGGGGTACGGGGTAAAATCACTCCCGCAGCCACCTCCAGGCCGTTCTCCCCGCTGTTCTCACCACTGGCCGCACCTCTGGTATCTCCGGCGGTCTCCCCAAAAAGCGTGGCCTGGGTCAATAGCCCTTGTCTATCTTCTGGCCGCAATAATATTATCTTGCCGTACTCCCCGTCGAACCCGGGTAACACCTCTACTTTCCCTGCCCTCATCCGCCGGATGGCTTCGGCCACCAGTCTTCCGCCAATCTTCCCGATCTCCTCCAGGGGAGCCTCGCGTAAAACAACCAGTTCCGGGCCTAGCTGGCGGATAAGAGAGAAATAGCGCTGCCAGACCTGCTTAGAGGACACGCCCACACCCAGGGCTGAGGCAATTACTTCCGGTAAGGGAACGAGGCTTTCGAAATGCCTCGCTGCCTGAGGCCTAACACCCTCTTCCCTATCGGCCAGCTCCTCCACGCGGTTTAGTACCCCCACCGTTACCTTCCGGCCACATGCGGGGCACACCCCTCCTGCTTCCCGAGTCTGGGAAGGTTTCCAGCGGATATTGCAAGCCCGGTGCCCGTCATAGTGATACTTGCCCTCCTCCGGGAAAAACTCCAGAGTTCCTATAAAACCGGTAGTGCGTTCCTTCAAAGCCCGGTAGATGGCAGGATAGGAAAGTTCAGTAGCAAAAAGGTTAGCCTCCCGGGCCAGGTTCCGGGGCGAATGGGCATCCGAATTGGAAACGAGGAGGAAACGGTCCAGTTTAGAGAGGCGCCAGTTCATGGGAGGGTCCGAGGACAGGCCGGTCTCCACTGCATAGATATAGCTGGTGAGATCTTCGAAACATTCCTCGATATCGTCAAACCCTGAATTGGCTCCCAAGAGGGAGAAATGAGGAGTCCAAATATGAGCCGGTATAAAAAGGGCCTCGGGACACACCTCCAGGGTAATCTCCAGGAGCTGCCGGCTATCGATACCCAGGATAGGCCGGCCGTCCGAGGTGAGATTGCCTATCCTCTCCAGCCGGCGGCTAAGCTCCTCCGCAGCTTCCAGGCTGGGCAACAGGATTACGTGGTGGATTTTACGTACCCGCCCACCTTTTTTATATATTGTGCTGATCTCACCCGAAACTATAAAGCGAACAAGGGGCCTTCCAGCAGGATCTTTCCCCTGCCAGTTAGGCTGCTGCCATTCCTCCTCAACCGGCCGGCAATACTCCTCTTTGAGGCGGTAGAGCCCCTCTTCCGCCGGCTCTAGCTTATCTTTAAGTTCCTCCCGCCACGCCGGATGGGTAAAATCGCCCGTACCCACCACAGCCACACCTTTATAAACCGCCCACCGGTATAGATCCTCCGGGTTAGCCTCTTGACTGGTGGCGCGGGAATAATGGGAGTGAATATGAAAATCAGCCACAAACTGCACAGTCCATCTCCTTCCAACCAAAAGCCCGGCAGCAACCGGGGCAACCTGCCAGTACCGTGTGGCCATAGAGCGCAACTTCAGAGTAGCCTACGCCCTGTCGCGCTCACTTTTGCTTGGGCCAGACAGCTCGGAACTGGTAACGGGTGTTTCTTAGCCCTTCTTTAAAGGCCAGGAAGCTTTCAGGAGAAGAATCCAGGTTGTACAACCACTTGCCATCAATCTGATTAAACCATACCGCGATTTTTATATTGGGATAATTTTGTCCCAGGCTCTCCATAGCTCGCTTAATCCAGTTGGCCTTATTTCCCCCAACTTCATTGCTGGCAAATTCCGTAATAATGAAGGGCTTATCGCCAAAGTAGTACATGTATTCCCGGTAAAGGGGCTCATAGATGGCATCAAACTCCCGCCACACATCGGCAGCATGGCTGGTACCGTTGTTATAGCCCGTAAGGCCGATCCAGTCTACAGTGCTATCGCCAGGATAGTAAAGGAGATAGTTATTCCACTTGAAGTTGGGGAAGGAACGGTCATGGGGATTGAAGACAAAAATAACGTTATCCGCTCCTTCTTCCTTGAACAGCCGGTAGACGTGTTTCCAAGCCATCTTAAAAATATCGGCATCCTTACCGTAGAACCAGGCGCTCCAGGTAGACCAATCACCGTTCATTTCATTGCCGAAGCGTACAAATACAGGATCTTCCACAGCCTTAAACTGGCGGGCCCACTCGCGGAAAATTCCATCGTATTTTCCTTTTAAAAGATCAATTAAAGAAGTATCATCTTTTTTACCATACCACCAGGGCTGCAGGGCTACCATTAATATCCGGCCATCATTATAAATTTTGTGCAATTCCTCAGAGGCAAAACGGGTGTCAAAGGCGGCGTAGGTTATAAGAAACTCAAATTTGTAATCCAGCTTTTGTTCCAAAGGAATTAAATGGCGGAAATACTCCAGCTTGCCCAGCTTGTGGGGATTGAGTATTCCCCACAGAGTCTTATCAGCGGGAATAACCAGTCGGTGGTGATTCCCCTCCAGTTCTATCTTACGTTCGACCCGCGGGGGTTCAGGGAAGGAAGGCAGCCCCTTGGCCGGTATCGGACGCCAGCTTACCAGTATACGGCTTAATTCTTCCGTGGCTGTTTTAAAGTTGGCTGGCTCAGTTTTTAGCATAAAGGTATAGACCGTATTGGAGACAATAATATGATATTCGCGGTAATAATTAAGATCATCCGCCGCGACTTTATCTCGGGTCCAGTCAAATTGCCAGGCCGGATAACCCTTAATCTTTAGTTTCTTTTGTTGCAGTAACCTTATGGTTCCCCAACCCTCCTGCAGGCTGCGGTTGCTGTAAAGGATATACTCGTCCGCCGTAATTTTGCCCAGGGGTTGAACAAAAATGGATAACTTGGCCACCCCGGGATGACTCAGGACGGTGACAACTCCGGGAATAATTTCTGGCTGCCAGCCAGGTGGGTACTCTATCTTAAAACCGTCGTACTCATTAACCAATGCCTTTCCCTCAGGCCCTTCGGGCGTGCCCCCCACTGAAGGGCCGGGGCTGCTCAATATATCATGTTTCCAAAGGTTTAAGTCCAGTTCATCAGAAAAACCTTGGCCTGCGGTTCTAGCTGCTGTTAAAGACAGAATTAGTAACACTACCAAAATCAGCCACTTTTGCTTATTCAATGCTACTCCCCTTTGCTTCACTAATTTACGCCTTAGGTCAATTTGCTTGCGGGCCGGAAATTCGGGTCAAGTCGAAGGCCTGCTTTTTTCACGCACCATTAAAAAACTAAGCTCGAAATACGGTAATTAGCAGGAAAAACCCTCCTTCGTCGAGTATTATATCAAAGCTCCATATGAAGGAACAAGGGCAGTATTAAAGAGGGGTGTCCAACGTATGTATCGTCCTGTGGTGATGGGTACACACGGCATGGTGGCCTCTGCCCACCCTCTGGCTTCCCTAGCCGGTATCAATATCCTGAAGCGCGGCGGCAATGCTATAGATGCGGCCATTGCTACCAATGCGGTCTTAAACGTTACCCAGCCCCATATGTGTGGTATTGGAGGCGATCTGTTTTACCTTATTTACCTAGCCCGGACGGAAGAAATAGTTTTCTTAAACGGTTCGGGCCGGGCACCCCGAAAGATAAGCTTAGAATTTTTCCAAGACAGAAAAATGAAGAAAATACCTCCCCGGAGCGCTTATGCTGTCACGGTTCCTGGGTGCTTTGCTGCCTGGGAAGAAGCCCGGGAGCGTTACGGCACCCTTCCCTTAGAAGAACTCCTGGTTGAGGCCATAGCCTATGCTGAAGGCCATCCCGTCAGCCATAAGCTGGCCTGGTATATAGCCCAATACCGGGAAGCTCTTTCTCAACACCCGGATACAGCGGCTATTTTTTTGCCGGGAGGGCAGCCCCCGCAGCCAGGAGACATCTTATGTCAGCGAGACCTGGCCGCCACCTTCCGCCTTCTGGCCAAGGAGGGTAAAAAGGCTTTCTACCAAGGGCCCATTGCTGAAGCTATAGCCGAAACCGTACAAAGGGAGGGCGGCTTCCTGTCAGTGGAGGACCTGGCCAGCCATACTTCAGTTTGGGGCCGGCCGGTAGCTACTACCTACCGGGGCTATACCATTTATGAAACTGCTCCTAACAGCCAGGGTATAACTGCTCTGCTTGAATTCAATATTATCGAGGGTTTAGATCTGCAAAACATGGGCCTTGATTCAGATGTGTATATTCACCACCTGGTGGAAGCTAAAAAGCTGGCCTTTGCCGACCGCGATGCCTATGTAAGCGACCCGGAATTTGTTCATATTCCAGTAGAGCATTTGCTGTCCAAAGAATATGCAGCCCGGCGCCGCCAGCTTATAAATCCCGACCAGGCTAAAGAAGCACCTCCCAGTGGCCAGCTACAGGGCGATACTACCTATTTCGCTGTGGTTGACAGGGAAGGAAACATTGTCTCCTGTATTCAGAGCATTTATTTTCCCTTCGGGTCGGGGATGGTAGCCCGGGGTACTGGTATCCTGCTGCAGAACCGGGGCGCCTATTTTTCCCTTGATCCCGGCCACCCCAACTGCCTGGCTCCCGGCAAGCGCACCCTTCATACCCTTATGGCCTCCATTGTTATGAAAGAGGGTCGGCCTTGCCTGGTCTTCGGTACCATGGGAGCTGACGGTCAACCCCAGATCCATTTGCAAGTAATTTCCCGGATTTTAGATTTTGGCTGGAACATCCAGGAATCCATCGAAGCGCCCCGCTGGATTCACGGGAGTATCCTGGGAGACAGCTCTCCCTGCCTGTACCTGGAAAATCGCTTTGACCCCAGGGTAATCGAAGGGCTGCGCCGGCGGGGACATAAAGTGGAACTCTTACCGGACTGGTCATCCGAAGCAGGCCACGCCCAGGGTATTGTCATCGACTACAGCCGGGGAGTGTTGATGGGCGGTGCCGACCCGCGCGGTGATGGGTATGCCTTGGGGTGGTAAGGGGAGCCAATACCCTTGTCTTATAGCATAAAATATGCTATAAAATGATTGTAAAACAACAAAATTGAATAGAGCTGAGTTAGGTGAGGGTAGAAGAGTTAGAGCTTGGAGATGAGACGACTCGGAGTTTTTGGGGTGAGGACCAGCTTATGGAGAGCTGGTTTTTTTATTTGGGGGAGGCAGAGAGGCATGTTACCTGTTATTGCTGAAGTAAAGGTGCCACCAGACCCGGCAGCCCTTTATGCCGCCTTGACTGGCGGAAGGGCGGGCAGCTTCCTGCTGGAAAGTGCTTTTTCCCACCCGCGGTTCGGGCGTTATTCTTTTCTAGGCTGCGACCCCTTTCTGGTTATTAAAACTAAAGGCCACCGAGGTATTATATACCGACCTGGCCAAGGAGTTAAAACTGTCCAGGACAACCCCTGGAATATTATCCGGAAATTTTTACTTATGTTTCAACAACCTTATCACCCTCAACCCCTCCCTTTTACAGGAGGAGCAGTGGGTTACCTGTCTTACGATTTAGGTCGGTATATCGAAAAGCTACCCCAAATAGCTATGGATGATTTACCTTTACCTGAATGTTACCTGGCCTTCTACAATACTGTGGTGGGTGTAGATCACCAGGAAGAAAAAGTGTATGTAGCCTCTAACGGTTTCCCCAGCACTGGTGTTAGAGCGGAAAAAGAGGCTACCGCTCGCCTGAAGGCTACAATTGAGCGTCTGCAGAAGGCCAGGCCCCTATCAACTCCTTTAAGTATCACCAAAAATACAGGGGCCATCACTTCTCTTTTTACTCCCGAATCCTACTACCAGGCCGTTGACCGAGCTAAAGCTTATATTGCTGCTGGGGATATTTTTGAAGTAAACCTTTCCCAGCGTTTCCACACGAAGCTGTCCATAAATCCTTGGGATCTATACCTCCGCCTGCGGGCTGTCAACCCGGCCCCCTTTGCTGCCTACTTGCCCCTGGAAGAAGGAATTATCATAAGCGCTTCTCCCGAAAGATTCTTACGCGTTAGCCAAGGCCAGGTAGAAACCAGGCCCATTAAAGGGACTCGGCCCCGGGGTAGAAATTCAGCCGAAGATGCAGCCTTGCGTCAGGAATTATGGGAAAGCGAAAAGGATCGCGCAGAATTAGTAATGATTATCGATCTGGAACGCAACGACCTGGGACGGGTATGTGAGGTGGGTTCGGTAAAGGTACCCGAACTCTTCGTGCTAGAAGAGTATGCCACCGTCTTTCACCTGGTAAGCACTATTACCGGTACTCTACGACGGGATAAAGATATGGTAGATTTATGGCGAGCTACCTTCCCCGGGGGTTCCATTACCGGCGCTCCCAAGGTCCGGGCCATGGAGATCATTGAGGAACTGGAGCCGGTACGCCGCAGCGTCTATACAGGTTCCCTCGGATATTTAGGGTTTCAGGGGGAAGCTGACTGGAATATTGCCATCCGTACCTTCTTGATTGTTAGAGACACCGCCTATTTTCAGGTGGGCGGAGCAGTAACAGCCGATTCCATTCCCGCCCGCGAATATCAGGAAACCCTGGATAAAGCTCGGGGTCTCATCCGTGCTCTGTGTTTATAAGTCTTCTTATGTAGGGGGTCTTTATAATGACTACAGACATCATTTACTTTAACGGCAGTCTCAAGCCCCGTAAAGAGGTTAAGGTCGATCCTACCGAACCCGGCTTTATCTACGGGGCCGGGCTTTTTGAAACCATGCGCATCGAAAAGGGACAAGCCCTATTTGTAACGGAGCACCTTGATAGACTCATCACCGGCGCTCGCCAACTGGGCTGGCAGCTTCCAGAAAAGATTAATCTGGAAGAAGCTGTCCAGGCTACTATAGCGGCCAATGGTGTTGACCGGGGCCGCGCTCGCGTCAATTTAATCTTGGGCACCAGCGGGTGCCACCTTATGATTACTGTCCAGGCTGGCCTTCCCTATACACCGGAGGATTATGTTAAGGGTTACAGGGCTTCTATTGTAAGTATCCGTAAAAACCACCACTCACCTCTTTCTGGTCTTAAAACCATGAACTACTTGGAGAACCTCTTGGCCCTCGCCGAGGCCCAGGCCAAAGGCGCTAAAGAAGCCATCCTTCTAAACCTCGACGGCTACCTGGCCGAAGGTAGCCGGAGCAATCTCTTTCTAGTACGCCAGGGCATCCTCTATACCCCTGATCTGGCCAGCGGCCCCCTGCCCGGCCTCGTCCGTGCCCGAGTGCTGAAACTGGCCCTTCAGGCAGGCTTGCCGGTCGAGGAAAAACCCTTATCACCAGGGGAGCTCCTGGCGGCTGAAGAAGCTTTCCTGACCAACAGCCTTATGGAAATCATGCCTTTGACACACGTAGATGACCGACCCATTGGTACCGGTAAGCCAGGACCCATTACAACTCAACTCCGTAGCCTTTATTGACAAGAGGGGCCCCGAATTACTTTCCTAATACGAGGCCCCAAGTCTGAAGTTATGCCCCCACTGTTTCCTACTACAAAAACGGAATCGTATCTGGTTTCTATATGGCACCTAACACTAGTGCTTACCCCTTAATATAGCTATTATAATTGCCGGACTGGTGGCCATAATTTACACCGTCAAGGGCGGTCTCTGGGCCGATGCTTTTACAGACTTGTTCCAGTGGATAATAATCTTCTTTGGCCTGCTGATTTCACTGCCGTATATTATAAGCGGCGCTGGCGGCTGGCAAGCTGTAGTAAGTAAAGTGCCGCCCGCAAAGATGTCCCTAACAGGCGTAGGTTTTGCTACTATATTTAGCCTGATAATCCAGTTGGCAGCGCGCCTCAAAGACAGCCGGCTTGGCCTCTATTATTGTAGGAAGTGCTGTGGGTGTATATTGGCAAATACTCAAAGAACCTTACGGCATACTGGCCATAGTAGCTGGATCGATTGCTGGCGTCCTAGCCTTTGCTATAACCACTTGGATCGAACGAAGCCTAGGCGGCCAGCAAGCCCCCGCGCTTTTTAGAGATTAAACATTAACTTTAAGACTCTAACTTTAGAACCTCTGGTCTTATTTTAAGGCCAGAGGTTCTTCTCTTTAGGAGCCCGTAGCAGCTTTATCCCGTTTTAAAAAGTGCTTCCATTAATGTTTTTAATATCTGACGGCTTGCTGAAATTAATTCAGTGGCTTTTCGATGAAGTTCCTCGAAAGCTGCTGTATAGCGAGCCACGCCTTCTGCAACTGCTTTAGCGCCGGTAGCTGCCGCCACTAAAGGATATACCTCCCAGTCCTCCATGGTCGGTAAAATGTAATCAGGACTCAGCCGGCCGCACTTTTCATTATACTGTGCCAGAGCTTCCGCAGCAGCAATACACATCCCATCGGTTATAGTAGTGGCCTGCACATCCAGAGCACCCCGGAAAATAGCCGGGAAAACAAGGGAATTGTTAACCTGATTAGGAAAGTCCGAACGACCAGTGGCTACTACCTTAGCACCCGCTTCCTTGGCCTCCCACGGCCAAATTTCTGGTGTCGGATTGGCACAGGCAAAAACTATCGGGTCCCGGTTCATTGTCCTGATCCACTCGGGTTTAATAGTACCAGGTTCGGGTTTGGACAGGGCGATTATTGCATCAGCCCCTTTTAAGGCTTCTGGCAAGCCGCCCCGGCGGTTCTCTGCGTTGGTGGCCTCACACATCTCCCATTTCTCTGGATAAGCCTCTTTAAGCTCCGTGCGCCCGCGGTGGAGGATACCTTTGGTGTCTACCAAAATAAGGTTTCCTGGTTCCGCGCCTGCCGCCATAAGTAGCCGAGCTGTAGCAATACTTGCCGCCCCTGCTCCTAACAGCACAATCCGAGCTACTTTAAGCTCTTTTTCCACCAATTTTAAAGCATTAATAAGGGCAGCCAAAATCACGGCAGCAGTGCCCTGCTGGTCATCATGCCACACCGGTATGTTCATTTCTTTCCGCAATCGCTCAAGGATCGGGAAACACTTTGGCTGAGCTATATCTTCAAGATTGATGCCCCCAAAAGAAGGCTCCAGTAGTTTCACTGTATTAATTATTTCTTCTGGGTCCCGTGTGTTTAACACAATAGGTACAGCATCCACCCCGCCCAGGTACTTGTAAAGAAAGGCTTTGCCCTCCATTACAGGTAAAGCTGCCTCCGGGCCAATATCTCCCAATCCCAACACGCGTGTACCATCGGAAACAACTGCCACCACGTTCCACCGCCATGTGTAGCGGTAGGACAAGTCTCTTTCTCGCTGAATTGCCTTGCAAACCTCAGCCACACCTGGAGTATACCAAATGGCGAAATCTTCTAAACCCCTTACCGGGCAGCGAGGAACTACTTGTAACTTGCCCCCATAATATTCATGCATCTTTAATGCCGCATTGACGCTGTTCTGCGCTTGACAAAGGACTTCGGAAACTTTGCTCATAGCAACAACCCCTTATTGTTGAATGATGGTGTCAATGCCAACTTTATTTGCAAGTTTCATTTCGGGAAATGTAACGGCCTTCCCATAGCTACCAGGCCGGCCTCCCGCATTGCTTCGGAAATAGTAGGGTGAGCAAACATAGTATCCACCAAACCTTCGACAGTTATCTCATTATTTATGGCTAGGCACGCCGCTGCAATTAGCTCGGTAGCCTGGGGTCCTATAATGCTGACTCCCAGGATCTCACCATAGGTAGGTTCATAAATGAATTTAATTTGACCCGCGGCTTCACCTTCAATTAAAGCTTTGCCGTTAGCTTTAAAAGGAAATTTACCTACCCTGATCTCCCGGTAATGCTCCCTGGCTTCTTGCTCTGTTAAACCTACTTGGGCCACTTCAGGGTGAGTGTATATACAGGAAGGCACGCTGTGGTAATTAATCTCTTTTGTTTCTCCCGTAGCATTAAGGGCTGCAACTTCTCCTTCAGCGAAGGCTACGTGAGCTAGCTGATAGCCACCGATTACATCTCCCGCTGCATAGATGCCGGGTATATTGGTCTCCATCCTTTTGTTGACTTTAATTATATTTCCTTCTAGCTCTACTCCTATTTTCTCTAGGCCCAGGCCAGAGGTAGCAGGTTTACGGCCTACTGCTACCAATACCTTTTCCACAAGGGCCTTTTTTGTGCCCTCTGCATTACGGCAATAGACCGCCATCCTGCCCTCCTCTAAAGGCTCAATTCTTTCCACTTCGGTCCTGGTCCAAATGGCCACTCCTTGTCTGTTCAGTTGCTTTTGCAACAATAGGGCTATTTCCTCATCTATTCCAGGTAATATCCGTGGAAGTATTTCTACCAGAAATACCTTAGTGCCTAGAAGTTGAAAGAGGCTGGCAAACTCGGCTCCCACTACTCCCCCACCAATTATTAACAAGCTCTGCGGCAGGGCATCCAGTCTTAAAATACCTGTGCTGCTTAAGATTTTTTCTTCATCAATTTCTATTGTTGGGAGGGTACCGGGAATAGAACCTGTAGCCAGTATTATCCTGCTAGACTTTACCTCGTAGGCCCTTTCTCCTCCTCGGGCGACCTCCACCGTATTTCGGTCTGTCAACCTAGCTACACCTTGCAGGACTTCCACGTTATTGGCCCGCAACAAACCGGCCACACCCTGCCTTAAAGAAGCCACTATTTCTTCTTTTCGCCTTTGTACACCTTGCCAGTCAACCTTTGTTGAGGTAGCATCCAGCCCAAATTCCTCCAGCCGCCTAATCAAAGCGTGTAAGGCGGCTGTCTTGGCTAACGTCTTGGTGGGAATACATCCTACGTTAAGGCAGGTTCCCCCCAATTCCTCTTTTTCGATCAGGATTACTTTCTTTTGCCTTTGCGCGGCAGTGATGGCTGCTACATAGCCCGCCGGACCGCCACCTATTACTGTAATGTCGGAGTATTTAACCTGCATAAAATGGCCTCCCGATTATTCCCAGGTTTTTAGAGAAGCAGCAAGTGCGGATCTTCAACTCGCTCCTTTATCTTTTGGAGGAAGCGCGCCCCCTGGGCACCATCGACAATTCGGTGGTCAAAGGTCAAGGTAAGGGAAAAGAAGGGTACAGCTCTGACCTCCCCGTTCACTAGTTCAAGTTTTTCCCTCAGACGCCCCACAGCCAGGATGGCTGCCTCGGGAGGGTTGATAAGGGCTACAAATTCATCCACGTCATACATGCCCAGATTGGACACTGTAAAAGTGCCTCCACTAAGCTCTTCCAAACTAAGGTTCCCCTCACGGGCTTTTCTTACCAAATCAGTTCGCTCTTTGGCAATTTCCAGGAGAGTTTTGCGCGCCGCATCCTTTATTACCGGTACCACCAGTCCCTCCGCCAGAGCTATAGCTATACCCACGTTAATTTCATCAAGATAAACAATACCCTCCTGAGTGTAGCGCGAGTTAACGTAAGGGCACTCCCGTAAAGCTAAGGCACTGGCCTTGACTAGAAAATCAGTAAAAGTTAACTTGGTTTCCCCATTTTCACCTTTCATTTTCTCGTTGAGTATCTCTCTCCACCTAATTAATGCTTCCGCCTTCGCTTCAACCTTCAGCCAAAATTGAGGTATATCATGACTGCTTTGACTCATCCTCTGGGCAATAATCCGTCGCATATTCGTTAGAGGCACAATTCTTCCTTTAGGAGATGAAAACGTGGATACTGTTTCAGCAGTTGGTGGGGTAGGAGTGCCGGCTTTATCCAAAGCTCTCTCTAAAGACTGTGATGGTTGTCTTTCTTTTAGGCTGTCTAAATAGGCTAATACATCTCGTTTAACGATACTGCCTCCAGGGCCTGTGCCTTTTAAATCGGCTAAAGCCTTAAAGGAAATCCCTTTTTCCTTAGCCATGCGCTTGGCCAAAGGCGAAATCTTTAGGCGCGTCGGGTAAGGTTCCGTCTCTCCCGGCAAATCATATTTCTGAGCACCGCGTTCTGCCAACTTTGGCCCTTCCGTCGGTTTATCCTTTTCCTTCTCCTCTCCCTCCAACAGCTGGGATATGTCCTCCTCGGGTTCGCCGATGATGGCTACGGTCTGTGTTACTTGGGCAGGGGTGCCCGCCGGAACCATTATCTTTCTTAATACCCCGCTAGCGGTGGATTCTATATCCATAGTAACTTTATCAGTTTCTATGCAAAATAACTTATCGCCTTTGGCTACCCTTTCGCCTTCTTTCTTATACCATTCCACAATAACACCCTCAGTAGTGGTTAAACCTACTTGCGGCATTACAACTTTACTAGCCATAATTATCGACCTAACCTCCCAGTACCAAGTCCCGTACAGCTTTCACAATTTGCTCCACACTGGGAATTGCTATATCCTCCAGAGGTGGGCTGAAAGGAACAGGAACATCTAAACCTGCTAGGCGGATAATGGGGGCATCCAAATCGAAGAAAGCATTCTCCATAACTTGCATAGCTATTTCTCCACCGAAACCACCAAAGCCACAAGCTTCATGCACAATTACCAACCGGTTGGTTTTTCTTACCGAGTTACAAATAGTATCTACATCTAGGGGCCGCAGAGTCCTGGGGTCGACAACTTCAATACTAATACCCTCTTTCTCAAGTATTTCGGCTGCGGCAAGTGCACGCATGACCATTATAGAAGTAGCTACTACTGTGCAGTCTTTACCCTCTCGTTTAATATCCGCCTTGCCTAAGGGTATGAGATATTCCTCTTCGGGAACCTCTCCTTTTTCATTGTAAAGTCCTTTATGTTCGATAAAAATTACCGGATTATTATCCCTAATAGCACTCTTAAGTAAGCCCTTGGCATCATAGGGAGAAGCGGGCATGACCACTTTTAAACCCGGCACATGAGCGAACCAGGCCTCTAAACTCTGGGAATGCTGAGCAGCAGCCCTTCTCCCGGTACCGGCAACCGTTCTTATAACAAGGGGAACCTTAATACGCCCACCCGACATGTAGTGCCACTTGGCGGCCTGGTTTACAATTTGGTCCATGGCAATAGTGGTAAAATCTATAAACATAATTTCAGCTATGGGGCGCATACCCGTCATGGCAGCTCCGGTAGCCACCCCTGCTATTGCAATTTCTGATATAGGTGTATCCCTCACTCTTTCTTCACCAAATTCTTCCATAAGGCCAGCAGTCACTCCAAAGATACCGCCATATACACCGACATCTTCCCCCATTATGAAGACCCGCTCATCCCGGATCATTTCCTCGCGAATAGCTTCTCTCAGAGCATCTCTGTATGTTTTGAGGGGCATAATACTCCTCCTTTCTCTAATTTAATCGCTATATACATCGCTTGTAATTTCCTCCAAGGGAGGAAAGGGGCTGGCGTTGGCGAACTCTACTGCCGCTTCCACGGCTTTTCGCACTTGGGCTTTAATCTCATCTAGTTGTGAACGACTAATTCCACTTTCTAAAAGTCTGGACTCCAACCGCAATATCGGGCATCGCTGTTCCCATTCCTTTATCTCCTCAGTAGGACGGTAACGAATTCCTCTATTAGGGTCACCTTCATGGTGTCCCCGCCACCGGTAAGTTTTGCATTCGATCAAGGTAGGACCTTGCCCCTTACGCGCTCGCTCTACTGCTTCGCAGGTTACTTTATACACTTCTTCTACATCGTTACCGTCAACAACAACTCCGGGCATGCCGTAGGCAGAGGCTCGTACAGCGATATCTTTGATAGCCTGGTGGCGGTGCTGGGCTACAGATATCCCATATTGATTGTTCTCACACACGTAGATAACCGGCAAGCGCCAGAGGGTAGCCAGGTTTAAGGATTCATGGAAGGAGCCCTGATTAGAAGCACCGTCACCGAAAAAGCAGGCTACCACCTGACCGGATCGGCGCATTACTGCCGAAAGGGCTGCTCCAGTAGCTAAAGGTATACCTCCACCTACTATACCATTGGCACCCACAATACCCAACTCTATATCGCTAATGTGCATGGACCCGCCCTTGCCACGGCAATAACCTGTAGCCTTTCCAAACATCTCAGCCATCATTTTGTTGAGGTCTCCGCCCTTGGCTATACAGTGGCCGTGACCCCTATGGGTACTGGTTATCAAATCCTGTTTATCCAGGGCCTCACATACCCCTACCGCTACGGCCTCTTCCCCTATATAAAGGTGGGCCAGTCCAGGCATCAGGCCCTGGGCATAGACCTCCACTATCTTTTCTTCGAAATATCGAATTTCTAGCATTTTGCGGTACATCCTTAACCGCAATTCCTGGGTTATTTCCATAACCACCATCCCTTTAACGTTTTAGAGTAGGCAGCAAAGAGCCCGCCTGAGGAATAACAAGGACTTGGGCATCAGAACCTATTAGGCTGAAAGCAACATGGTAGGCCTCGGTCAGTTCACTGTAAGGCTCTAAAAAAGCTTTCCTAACTTCCCCTGGGTCCATGCCCGATACTAAAAATATTCTTATTCTCTCGCGAGCCATGGCTATAGCAGCAGCTTTGTGTCCTCCCAGTTCGAAGTGGGTCTTTACACGTTCAATTAAGTCCTGGGGATGCCGGGCTTCCCTCACCCAGCGAGCAAAAGCAACGTCTCCAAAACCCTCGGCACATTCAGCCACCAAAATCAATATGCCCCCGCTTTTGACTGCTCTTTTGGCATTATCTAAAGCTTTCTGGGCCTGGTAAAGATTAATATCCTTAGGATATCCGCCGGCTGAGGCAACCACTATATCTGCCGGTTGAGAGATTTCCACCCGATAAATAGTATCTAACAACTTAACCGCCTCTCGGTGGGCCATAACCGGGTGGCCGGCATACGCGCCCACAATTTGTTTCTTTTCGTCTAGCACTACATTGAGAATAAAATCTACGGGCAGAAATTGAGCCGCTTCTTCAATATCCTGGCGTACAGGATTCTCTTGAAGCTCTCCTGCCTCGGCTCCGGGCATTACCATTAAACTGTGATTGGCCTGAATACTGTTACGGGAGGCACACCCCGGCATAATGGCTTTGAACCCGCCGCTATAACCGGCAAAGTAGTGGTATTCCACATTGCCCAAAAGAATCCGCCGATCAGCCTCTACCACCGGACGAAATATCTCTACTGGAGTACCCCTACTAGTCCGCCCTAAATAAACTACATCTTGCGAATCCGCATCTAGGCAACGGTAATCCCTATAAATTTCTTCGCCCACCAGGGCAACCATTTCCCTCTCCGTATGCCGACGGTGGTTGCCGATAGCGAAAACTATGGTTATATCCTCCTGGCCAACTCCAGCCCTAGCCAGTTCTGCAAGAATTTTAGGTAATACTTTCTTGGTGGGAAAAGGACGAGTTACGTCGCTGGTAACTATGACCACCTTTTCTCCAGGGCGAACCAGCTTCCCCAAGGGAGGACTTCCTATAGGATTTTCCAGAGCTTGTTCTATAGAAGCTTCAGTATCCAGGGCAAAGGGTTTCGGTTGTAATACACCTAAAAGGTTTTGTTCCTCAATGGCTAGTTCCTTATATTGGTTCTTACCGTAAGCTAAGCGCACGGTATAAGACACCTTATTCAACTCCTGTCAGACTTAAATCTCTGAGCCGCCTTTCTAAGGGCTTTAATCACCGGCAGTTCCTCACCTGTTAAGAAGCGAACCAGAGCGCCGCCTCCGGTAGAAACATAAGAAAACTTGTCTAGGACACCAAATTTATTGGCCGCCGTAAGACTGTCCCCGCCCCCGATAACGCTAAAAGCCGAGGAATTGGCAACTCCCTGCCAAATTTCTCTAGTACCATAGCTGGAGGCTTCGTTTTCAAAGACGCCCAAGGGGCCGTTGATAAATATGGTCTGGGCATTATTTATTTTCTCCAGATATCGTTCTACCGTTCGGTGCCCGATATCTACTATCAGACCATCTACCGGCAAACGACTTACTGTTATCTCCTTCCTTGTTCCTTCTTCTACCCAGGCCAAGTCTTCAGGGAGATGGATCTTGTCCCCATATTTTTCTAAAAGTTCCTTTGCCACTTCAATGTACTCGGCTAGATTTCGCTTATAAATTAATTCCTTCGACTGCTCTCCCAAGTTCACTCCTGCCGCCAGGAACATTATGTTGGCCACCAATCCACCGGTTAAAATTCCATCAGCTACGCCATCTTTAAGAACTGAGCCCATCATAAGAAAGGCATCCTCGATTTTAGCCCCACCTAAGATAAACAAACAAGGCCGGGCGGGATTTTCTCTCAACCTGCTCAAGGCAGAAAGCTCTGCTTCAAAAAGCCGGCCCATAGCCGAAGGCAAAACCTCTTCCATCCCCACCAGAGTGGGCTGGGATCGGTGGGCAGCAGCAAAAGCATCGCAAACATAAACATCCGCCAGCGGGGCCAGCTTTTGTACTACCACGGTCCTGCTTTGCTCCTCAGGAGTCAATTTTAGGCGGGTTTCGAAAAGGGTAAGTTCTTCGGCCATATAACGCACGTTGTCTAGTACCAGGATATCTCCCGGCTTCAGCTCTTTAATCTTCTGCCTGGCAGCCGGTCCACAAACATCATCGATAAACTGAATAGGCCGTCCAAGAAGTTCGCTCATTACTTGTGCATGAGGGGCCGTGGAGCCATAATTCTGGTATTCTAGGTCTCCACCCTGGTGGGCCAAAATCACCACCTTGGCCCCTTTATCCGCTAGCTCTTTAATGGTAGGTAGACAACCTTCAATCCGAGTAATGTCCCTCAAACCGGACTTGTCCGGTTTGAGGGGGGAATTAATATCTACCCGACAAAGCACTGTTTTATTATAGAAATCAAAGTCGTCCAGAGTATAAATGCCATGTTTCATTTTCTGGCCACCTCTATTTTAACCCCAGGTATTTATTGGTCATGGCCACGGCCTCATCGCGGGTCTCTTGCATCTCCATGCAGGCGCGAATACCGTCTATGGTTTCCGGTGTAACTACAGCCTCCTGGGGCACATTGATGGTGAAGAAAATATCTTTCCCACTGAACGCTATTGTCTCTTCGAAAACAGCGATCTCATACATATCTCCTCGCGGATTGCCTAGATCACGAGCATAACGGAAGAGAGCGGCATTGGAATTAAAACCATCGGCTATTCTTACCACTCTAATGCGTGGATGCGCATTAAAGGCTGCCAGCGCCTCTTCCTTAGTAATACTCTTTTTAGGCGTGGCGAGAATGCTTATTATATGGCCATGGGTAGTAGGTACATGTACCAGCAGTCCAGTGGCTTCCACATGGGGCATTATGAGCATCAGGTCTTTAGCCTGATGATTGGGCACAGGTTCCACGAGCGCCAGGTCCACCACGCCCCGATGGGTATCACCTGGGTCGGCAGAACGACGTATTATCGTTATGACCACTCTTTCTATGCCTACTGCTCTGTCCAAGCAGTCTACTGCGCGGATAAGCCCAGTCGTGTTACAAGAAGTCAGCTTTAGAAATCTTTTGCCCAATCCTTTTTCGTAATTGGCATATCCATGAAAGAAGACCTCAGCCACATCGTTCTTTTCGCCGCCCTGAAAGATCGCTTTAACACCTTTCTTTTCATAGATCTCCTTATTTTTGCGGCCCACGCCAGCGCTGGTTGCATCAAGCACCACATCTACCTGGTCGAGCAAATCGTCCAAGGTTCCGCTAACCGGTATACCTGCCGCTTGCAACTGAGGAATATTTTCTGGAATAGCTGCATATAACTTGTAAGGCATGCCCCTCTCAGCCAGAGCCCTCAAGGCCAGAGTTGGCGCTACATCAGCTATACCTACCAGTTCCATGTCTCCCTGGCGAGCCACACCATCGGCCAAACGTTGACCTATAACGCCATAACCCACCACGCCAACCCGCACTTTAGACATTAGCTTTCCCTCCCTAAATACTAAATTGATACTTTAAAAGAGGCGTCTAGCCACCAGCCAGAGGAAGATAAAGTTCGACTTCGTCACCATGTTCCAGTAACGTAGATAAATCCGCTTGTTTGCCGTTGATAAGGACCAGACCGATTTCCCCTTGGGCCAGGCCTAAGACCTGTAAAAGGCCGGCTACGGTCGTACCCTCAGGTATTTCTAGACGTTCTAAGTCTTTGCTGGCCAGTTGGCTGAAAAAGCGTTCTATATGTGCTGGAAAACGTACTTTGACGACCATCATCGTTAACCAACCTCTTATAAATTCTGAGCATGGCGCTTTAATCTTCCAGGATGGCAACTGCTCGCACTGGCGCCCCGGTCATCCCTCTCCATTTAACCGGAAAAACTGCTACTTTAAACCCGTAAGGGACGGGTATGGCGTCCAGATTGGCCAGGTTTTCCAAATGATAATATTCTCGCTCCATCATCACCCGGTGAGCCTCCCAGAACTTCTTGATCTCAAACATGGTCTTTACTGGCGGGTCAAAAGTAGGGGCATCAATACCCATAACTTTTATACCGCGATCTATTAACCAGAGCGTTGCTTCTGCTGACATTCCACAGTGCTCGGTGAGATATCTTTCCGTATTGTTGTATCGCGAAGCTCCTGTCTTAATCAACACAATGTCTAAGGGTTTAATTTCATAATCAATTTTCTTTAAAGCCTTTTCTATATCCTCAACGGTAATAACATAACCTGCCGGTTTATCCGCAAAATCTAAAACCACCCCATCGCCATAGCAATATTCCAAAGGGATACCTTCCGCACCGGGAGCATCTTTTCGCATATGACGTAAAGAATCAATGTGGGTTCCAACGTGATCCCCTAAGACCACTATACAGTGGGCTGTTAAGTGGGTCACACCATACTCCGCTGCCCCTATATTGCGGGCATAATCCTCGTGGCTTTCTAGCTGAACCATGATAGGACGAGCTACGCGGGGAAAAACAATCATGTCGTTAGATACTTCCATGCTTAGATCGATAATTCTGCGGGCCATAGCTGTATATTCCTCCTTGAATTTGAATTTTCATCAACCTATTGCGTGCACGTTACTCCGCCATCAACGTAAAGAATCTGCCCTGTAATAAAATCAGAGGCCCGAGAGGCGAAGAAAATAGCTGCCCCCACTAAATCACCTGGCATACCGATCCGCCGGAGCGGGATCCGATTGACTAGGCGATTATACGTCTCTGGATCTGCCAGCATATTGGACACCAAGGGAGTTTCAATAAAGGTCGGCGCGATAGCGTTTACGTTTATGTTATACTTGGCCCATTCGGCTGCTAAACACTTAGTATAAAGGTTGAGCCCTCCTTTGCTAGCACAGTATGCTGTGTAATTTTCAGGAAACCCGAGCTTGCCCCGCACAGAGGAGATGTTGATTATCTTACCCCGTCGCTGGCGAATCATTAGACGCCCTGCTTCCCGACACGTAAGAAACACACCCTTAAGATTGGTATCCACCACTTTATCCCAATTCTCTTCACTATACTCTTCCGCTTTCTGCCAAACATTGGTACCGGCTGCATTGACCAAAATGTCCAGCTGGCCATACATGTTGTCAATAGTATCCATCAGATTTCTCAAATCGCCTGCATTTAATATGTCAGCCTTAAGAGATGTACATCTACGACCCGTCGCGGCAATGGCCTTTACCACCTCTTCCCCTGCTTCCGGTCGCCGACTGGCAATAATTACATCCGCACCGTACTGGGCCAAGGCCAAGGCAATATCTCGCCCTATGCCACCCGTACCCCCTACCACCAAGGCTACCCGGCCACTAAGGTCAAACAGGTCACGGTAATTCTTGTCCATCTAAGTCCTTACCTCCATCTGGTCCAAGATCTTATCTAATTGGTCAATTACTACTTGGGGGTTCTGCCCCCTTATATAGTAATAAGGCCTTTGACAGAACTTCTTAATAAAGTTGGCCCGTTCTCTTCTTAATTCCGGAGTGTCTAACAGAGGCATGGGCAGTCCCGGTGCCAATAGGATATGCATGCCCAAGTAATCGCACAGGCAATGAAAAGTCTGATATTGCTTCTCATAATCGGACATTTCGCCGCACTTCGGGCTGTAATTGCCGTCTATATCCGGCAACACCACCAAATCTATACCTGTAGGTAAATCATAGATTTCGAATTCTGGTGTTGTACTAAAAAACTTGGCGACCCCTTCATCCTGGTCGGGTTTATCTATTCTTTCCGTACCTTTACTCCGCTGCCTCAGGAAGACATTTTTGGAGCCCATGATAACCTGGCCTTCCGCGTTTACTACAATAGTTTCGGTGGAAATAATTTTCCCTCCGCGGCGACATGCTTCAATTTGGGACATGGTTTTTCCCGAGTTGCTTTCACCGGTTATAAAAGCAATGCTTTTGTCCCGGTATCTAACGGCCGAAGCATGAAAAAGATAAAGACCGGCTTCAAACATCTTTTTGGCTAGCAGGGAGACTATAATGCGCTGTATCTCTCCCTCGTACCATTTGCCAAAAATGGTGACACGTCCTTCATGGTATGTTATTTCCTTTTCATCTTTGTCCGGGTACCAAACCATATCCGGCTCGGGCAAGGTATACTCCAAATACCTCCGCACCCCGGCCAGGCGATAATTGAGAAATTCTTCACTTTGTAATACACGCCCCACCCTTTCCTGGCTAACTACATCTACGCGTAAACGCACGTTGGCAGCGGCCAATTCTTCAATATGGTGGTACATCGGTTAATAACTCCCCCTCACAGCGATAATGCCTTAGGAGAACAATACTGTACACAAGCACCACAGCTATTACACATAAAAGGTATTTCCGACCCCGGCATCATAAAAATAGCTTCCTCCGGGCAACTATCTACACAGGTCAGGCAACCCGTGCAGAGGCTAGCATCAATCTTTACCCTGCCGGCCTCCATAGATATCGCTTCCGCCGGACAAACTTCCATACATCTTCCACACCCAGAACAAATACGCGCTGTATACCTCCCTGGCTTATTGCTTTCCTTAATCCGTATGCCGGACTTTTTAGGATTAACTTCTTGAAAGTTAGTAAAGGAACAGATCAACTCGCAGGTCCGGCAGCCTGAACAAACTTCCTGTCGAAAGGTCAAAGCCATTTAACTCACCTCTGTTTTTTTACAATAAACCTCTTTGTTCCAGGTCTCGAGCAATTTCATCCATGTCTAACTGCTGCAATACTTGTTTTGTGGGTACCCCCCTGTTCAAATCCCATCCCATGGCAAGGTAGAAACCTTCTTTTAAGGCAGGGAAACGGTCATGGACCTGGCCTTTCTTGGGGCCATCAGGCAGGGGCTCGGTCAAAAACCGTTTCGGCAGTTCATCGTCCGCAGGCGTAAGACCATAGCGCACATTTATAGCCCTTTCAAGCTGAGCCACACGTGTAGCAACCTCTAATAGATAATCACCATTGGCAGAAATTCCCGTAGCAGCCTCAAAGGCCTTGGGAACCAACTCCAAAGCTTTTTTAAAAGTTACCTCCGCATTTTCTGCATAAAAGGTGTAGGGGAATTTGCAAATACCCATCATATCGGGTATACAGACAACGTTTTGCCAAAAGGCCAGCCTTTTAGCTGCCTCGTTATCATCTTCTATCCTCTCTAGTTCGTAGGCTCCATGAGCTGATATACGCAAATGATCTGCACCACGACTGGCCACAGCATAGCGGAAGTTATATACTTGAAGTGCCCGGGGATCAAAGGTGGGGGGATCCATCCCTTTAACTGTAATAGCGCATTCTTCAGCGGCAGGTCCCAGCTGCTTGGCCATCTCCCGGATACCCTCGGCCAATAAGTTACCTATGCCCTCCCGGAAAGCGATCCTCTTGACTAACTCTACGACAGCTCCACCATTCCCCCATGTTAACTCCAGGCCGCCTGTATCTCGGGCGGTGAGTATACCTTTTTCATAGAGCTCCATAGCGTATGCTATGACTCCACCTGTACTGCCAGAATCTAACCCGTATAAATTGGCGAGATGATTAGCCTTAATAATAGAGGCCAAATCAGGGTTGCAGCATTTGCTCCCAAAAGAAACTATAGTGTAGTATTCTGGACCACCTACTGCAGTGCCCGCATAAGGGCCCTCGGTTATGACGCAGTAGCGGTCACACCTGCAAGGGCAGTTATAGCATGCGGTGGCATTAACTAGAAAGCGCGCATTGAGAGCATCTCCGTTGATCAGGCTGGCCTGCTCAAAGTACCCTTTTTGCCAATTCTTTGTTGCCAGACCTCCTAACGAATTGTGGAGATCGACCAGGCTTGTCGTTCCATACTGAGGTAAGGCTTCACCACTGACTTTATCCGTGGTTATGGTCTCAAAGAGGGCATCCGCCCATTTCTTAAAATTCTTAGGGTCAGCCAGCGGAATGCTTTTGCTCCCGCGGACAGCAACAGCTTTCAAGTTCTTGGAACCCATAACGGCGCCCATACCTGTCCTCGCTGCCAGGTGATCACGATTGACCACTATACCAGCAAAACGGACTAAACGTTCTCCTGCTGGCCCAATAGTAGCTACCTGGAGGTTTTCCTCACCCAACTCTTTCCTAATAGCCATTTCCGTTGCTGCTGTGTCCAGGCCCCACAAGGCATCCGCCGACCGTATCTCAACCACATCATCGTTAATCCATAGGTACACCGGCCACTTGGCCTTGCCTTTGACAATCAAAACATCATAACCGGCCATTTTTAGTTCCGGTGCAAAGTGGCCACCGCCGTTACCGTCGCCCAAAATATAGGTTAAAGGAGAGCGAGCTCCTACTGTAAATCGCCCGCTGGCAGGGGCCAGGGTACCGGTCAGGGGACCGGTAGCAAAAATCAATACGTTGTCTTCGCTGAAGGGATCCGTTAGGGGGTCTATTAACTTGAAATGCAGGTAAGAAGTAAACCCGCGCCCCCCAATATACGTTTCGGCCATTTTTTTGTCTAAAGGAACTTTCTCCACCGTGCCTGTTGTAAGATTGACCAATAAAACTTGCCCCGTATATCCACCCTGAAGCATGCAATATTCCCTCCACCAAAAGTAATGCTTCCTCGTCCCTGGCGCCAAAAACATTTCTCAACTCCAAAACAATTAAAGCGTTGTGATAGGTCGGCTTTGGAGCAAATAGATGCGGCCTCCCTCCGTAGCCCATTCCACGTCTTGCGGGAAACCGAAAAAGTTTTCAACCCGTTTCCCCAGTTCTACAAGGCCCTTAAGTTCTTCCCCATCCAAAACTTGCGCCTCCGCTATCTCCGGCGTAACCTCCACTTCTCGCACACCCCCGGCCACTGGGTCTGGCACCATCATGACCTCTTTAAAAGCTACAAATTTAGAAACTAGATTTAAACTTTCCCGGTCAACCACGTAATTATCTGGAGTTATCATCCCAGAAACTATGCCCTCACCCTGTCCCCACACCGCTTCAATAACAATTTCTTGTCTGTTCTTAGTGATAGGGTTTACCGTAAACATTACCCCTGATTTTTCGGAGTTGACCATTTTTTGGATAACTACAGCAATTACTGCTTGCTCCTCGGGTATACCCTTGCTGCGCCTGTAGAATATTGCCCTAGGATTATATAAAGAGGCCCAACATTCTTTTAACTTGTCTATCACATTAGAAACACCGCTCACGAACAAATAAGTTGCATGTTGACCGGCGAAACTGGCCTCTTTAGCGTCTTCTATTGTGGCACTGGAACGAACTGCTACTAATTCTTCTCCTGAACCCAGTTTCTTGTAAGCTTCCTCCACAGCTTCACAGATTTCCCTGGGAACCGGATTTTCTTTTATTGACTCCCGTATGTTCGTAGACACTTCGGTTAAGGCCGTATTATTATAGGGATCTAAGTTGGACACTTTCTCTTTTACCGGTGTAATTAATCCCGACACATTCATGAAGTGACGAAAGGCACTAGCTTTAACTACGAAGCCCGGGGGTACAGGCAACCCATGAGCTGCCATTTTGCTTAGACTGGCACCTTTACCGCCCAGTTCCTCAACACCATAAAAGTTTTCTCCGAACCAGCATATCCACATAATCCTTGCACCCCACTTTCGGCCTGAGCGGGGTTGGTATCCAACCCCGCCCCTTGCAGTGCTTAGCTCAAGATCTCTACTACGCCGGTATTACCGTTTACTCTTATGCGATTCCCACTTTTTATTTTCCGCGTAGCATTGGAAGTGCCCACTACTGCAGGAATACCAAACTCACGAGACACAACAGCAGGATGGGAAAGCACTCCTCCTGCATCAGTTACCAAACCTGCAATTTTAGTAAACACCACTACCCATGCCGGGTTAGTCATCTTGCACACCAGGATATCTCCAGGTTGGACTTGGTCAAATTCCTCCGGTGAGACCACATATCGAGCTGTTCCTTCCACTACTCCCGGAGAAGCCGGCAAGCCTCTTACGACGTCTACTACCTCCTCAGCTTTGGCAGCCGCCTTTTCGAATTTCTCGGGGAAACCCCATAGGGTCTTGTACGGCTCTTCATAAAGCGACCATCTGGTTACCGTTCCTACCCAGTCCGGCGGGCGAACTTTAAAAGCCTCCTCCCTTTCTTGGCGGCGCTTACGCACAAGCTCTTTAACATCAAATAGAGAAGGATTAATCGCAATCTGCCTCAATTCCTCATACCTGAGAAAGATAGTATCGTCCGGGTTTTCCAGTATTCCCGCCTTGACCAGGGCCTTCCCAATATTGATCAAAACTAACCGCATACGTGCATAAGTACCCTGGTCAATATAAAAGTGGTGATCTGGAGTGAGAGGTGCCATCCTTAAGGCCAGGTCAAGGGCTTTTTGCAGCTTAGCCTTTCCTTCTTCATCTTTGACCCGGGAAAACATTTCGGCTATAGCCTCGTCCCGCTCTTTAAGGCACTTCTCATAGGCTTCATGGAAATTGTAATCGGTGTCCAGGTAGGTCTTAAGCATTTCAATTATAGGAGTGGGATCTTCGATCCAAGTGGGATAAATGTATTCGTGAGTGTAAATGGCCTTGTATCCGTATTCCTTCTGATAAGAAGCCAATTCGTTAAGGAATTCCTTCCCTTCTTCTGTTTTTTCCAATTCGCGGAGAATTTCGGAAGGCTTGTCCAGAGTAAAACAATTACGTAAAGAAGGCTTAGCCTTTATATTTTCTTTTAACTTCCACAGCTCCCGTAGAGAATCCCAATTCCTGTCTTCCACGGATACTAAGATTTTCCCTATATTGTCGGGGTCCTCTTCGCCCAAAACCTCTTTGTAAACGGCTCTAAATTGAAGAAATGCCTGGAACTGGGCTAAATTTAAAATCCAATGTATTTTAAAATGACGTTCTTGGATGTCCAAAGCATCTTCGAGCAATATTAAAAGTTCAGGAATACTTGCCTTATCATAAGGATAATTATCTAAATACTGGAGGTTATTCAATATTTCTGGTAAATAGCGCTCATGCCACCAGTCTAAAAACTTTTCGGCATAAATTGGCATTACCGCATTGTAATAAGGAGCTAGCCTTTGCGCCTCTTCAGGATCGCGCGGCACTATTGCGGTATAAACATAGTTATTTATAACTTTCCCAATCCATGTTTTTCCAAAAGGAGCCCCAAATCGTCGATACATATAAGCGCATGTATCTCCCCACCAGCCCCCTATATCCGCGTACATAGGGGAGATGGGATTAGGACAATGTAAATCGTCATAGAACCAGTGTAGCTGCTTCTCTTCCTCACTAGCCCATTCTATGGGAAACTTTTCGTCGCCAAAAAAAGTCCCCAGCACTTCACTCATCCTCTTCACCTCCATAAATTCTTTACTAATAGTTAAATTAACTGAAGTAGATAAACTACAAAAGTTTCATTAAAACACATATTTGATGAAGAAGAAAAAGTTATTGAAACTCCTTTTAACCCCCCCCCCCCCCCCTGACAGATAATCATTTCAATGTTTTTAACGATTCTTTTTAACGATTTTCTCTCTCCCCTCCTTCTTCGTTACCTATATCTATTCTGAAAGTGTATTTAATACTTCTTCAGCGAGTTCGCTTATATGAAGTTTTGCTAAACTTTCAGCTTGCTCAGGATCTCGATTGGCTATACTATCCAACAGGGGTTTATGTCTTTCTGCAAGCTCCCTTAAACTCCTCTTCGAAATGTTAGTAGTAACCACAGTAAAATTCCCCATATGAACTGTACTCCATAGTTTATAGAGTAATTCATTACCAGCAGCTTTAAAAATAGCTTCATGAAAAGCAATATCTTTCTCAACGTACAGTGAATGATCATTATTTTCTGCAGCGGTTACCATGTCATCTATAAGGTGCTCCATCTCTTTTATCTCTTGGCTGCTAATACGCCTTGCTGCCTCACGGGCTGCTGCTGCTTCCAAAATTCCTCGTACTTCGTAAGCTTCTTTCAGGCTTTTACGCGTCAGCTTTTTTACATAGGTTCCCTGATAAGGGATGGTTTCCACAAGCCCCATCTGTTCCAGTTCGCGTATAGCCTCCCGGACAGGTGCTTGGCTTACGCCCAATTCTTTAGCTATGCGGGTCTCAATTATTCGCTGGCCTGGCTGGAGAATACCAGTTATAATGCAATTTAATAAAAACTTCTTAATATCTTCCCTTAAAACGCGTCGCTCAATTGTAGGCCCTTTTAAATTCAAATATTGGTACATAAGTGTTATTACGCCCTTTCCTCATGCAGCATGTGTATATTGATAGCATTAAAGATTATCGATTATCTATTATTATTTTAATTGATACTTCTTTATACGTCAATGCCTAGTAATAAAAAAACATTAAATACTTTTTTACCAACCTACATCTTTTTCTAAGTAGCTTTCCACTTCTTGCTGCAAAGCGTATAGAACTAAAGTATGTCCCCATATACTTAACCTACTGGATCTGGAAGCCCTGCAAGTTGCCATAAGCAATCCACCGCGCCGTGGCTTCTCCTAGTCCTGCCTCCAAAACCTCTTGAGCAGCTGTATGCCAATCATAAGTTACCTTTACAAAATCAACAGTTACAAAAGAGGTGAGTGTAACCAAAGCATAGACAGCATAGGGATCTCCATGCTTGGGTTTACCTGTACTGCCGACGTTAACTATACCCTTTCCTCCATACCATTCCTGATAGTATATGTGGGTATGCCCGCACAATAAGAGATGGAAGTTCTGATCCTCTAAGCTTCTTAGAAGTTCCTGTTTAGGTGCTCCTTTATGTAAATAACGATTCGGATCGCCGATACTACCGTGTACAGCGATGAGGCGGTAATCTTTATACTCGATTATAATCTTATCTGGCAAACTACTAAGGTACTCCTTTTCTTTATTATTTAATTTGGAATTAGTAAAGTTCAGTGATAACCTAAGCAAGTTTTTTTCTTCTGGGTTGCATATGGGCCAAGAATCGAGATAAGCAGGATCAAAAGCCAGACGATCATGGTTTCCAAGGACACACTCGATTCCTTCTTTACGAACAATGTCAATGACTTCCTTAGGACGGGGTGAAAAACCCACAAGATCTCCGAGGCAAAGGATCATATCCACCCCTCTCTTTTCACAATCAGCAAGTACAGCCTGGAGAGAACGGGGATTAGCGTGTACATCGGAAAACACCGCGAGCTTCATAACCTCTCACGCCTTCCCTCTAACAATTGCAAAAGTTCCTCTGCTATCACTCGTGCTACTACGGGATCATTAATGTTCTCCTTCCTTCGAATAACTTTTACCTTGGAATTTAGTGCTGCCAACAAACCCTCAATAAGGGCCTGGTCTTCATCAGGGCCATAAAAAGGCTGACCGGGGGCATCTAGTGAAGAGAACCCTCCTTCCGGTACAACTAGCGTTATTGGTGCACAAGCCCTATTTAGCTTTTCAGCCAAAATCTTCGCCACCTTTTTGTTTTCTTCCACATTGGTACGCATTAAGGTGACTGAGGGATTATGGGAATATAAAAGGCGGTTGCGGTACTGCGGAGGCAAGGCTTCCGGGGGAGTAAATATCGACATGTCCAGGCCTCCCAAAGAGACTACTCGAGGTGTCCCCTTTTCGCTCGAAGCCTCCATTCTCCCCGACCCAGTTGCAAAAGTGCCACCACACACTTCGTTGATTATTTCTGTAGTAGTAATATCCATAACTGCTGCTATCTCACCCTGCTTAATGAGCTCTTCCATCGCCTGTCCTCCGGCACCATTGGCATGGAAGATCAATACCTCATAACCTTTACTTTCCAGAATTTTCTTGGCTTCCATGACACAAGGAGTAGTTACTCCCAACATGGTCGCGCCTATTACCACCTTTTTGTCTGTTATATTCTCTTTTTCTGCTTCTCTCATTCCATAGATCATGCCACATAGACTCAAGGCTGCGTTATAAAGTATTTTCCTTGAAATAGTATTTAGACCAGCAATATCCACAATACTGTTAATCATAATGATATCCTTAAATCCCACATAGGGCCTGGTGTTTCCGGAAGCCATGGTGGAAACCATAATCTTAGGTACACCTATAGGTAAAACTTGCATGGCCCCAGCGGCTATACTTGTGCCTCCAGAACCGCCAAGCCCCATTACTCCGCCAATTCTACCTTCCTTATGCAATCTCTCCAGGACTCTGGCGCATCCACATTTCATAACTGCGACTGCATAACCTCTGTCGTTACGTTCTATGAGATCCTCCAAGTTTGTCCCTGCCGCATTAGCCACTTCATATCTCGATATGTCAGGCTCAAAATAGGGTTGACCCTTAATACCGGTGTCGATCACTAGAGTAGAAATGTGTTTCGATTCTATAATATTCTTAACATATAAAGCTTCTTCCCCTTTTGTATCCAACGTAGCTATAATTATGGCTAGTTCCACTCCTGCACCCTCCTCCAAACATAATCTTTACATTTACAAGCTAAGGCAAATACCGCCGAGCGCCCAGGTAGCCTCGGGCAAAGAGGGGCTCCTCCAGCCGGCTCACAACCACTCCCTGCCGAGAACGAGCATTGATAAACTGGCCATCACCGCTATATATGCCTACATGGGTGGGAACCGTACCGGACCCTTCAGTGTTAAAAAAGACCAGGTCCCCCGGGCGTAAATCTGTCCTTTCCACCTTGCGCCCCACCTGGAATTGCTGGTCAGCATCCCGTGGTAGCTTTATCCCATTTAAAAAGTAAGAGACATAAGAGAGCCCTGAGCAATCCACCCCATAAATACTTACACCGCCCCAGAGATAAGGTGCCCCCAGCAACTTTTCCGCCACTTTAACCACGTCAAGGCCGCCCCGCTGGCCTGCAGGCTTTCCTTGAGGCCAGATCTCCACATCCTTTTCCGCTAGCCAGGCCGTTCTGTGGCCGGGAAGCCAGACTTCTACCCAACCCGGTTTCTGACTTATTAGGGGCAGATCGGTGCCCAGCACCGCTTCCCCTATTCCGGGGGCCGTGGTACTCGGCTCCCGGTAAAGCTGGGCTAAGGGAACAGCCACAACCGCCAGCTCCCTTCCTCCCGGGGGTATATCGTCTATGACTTCGCTCGCTTTAAGCCACCCGATATATCCATCCGGTACCTGGCCCCGCAGCCACTGCCCTTTTCCTCCTGATAATACTTTAACTTCATCGCCCAGGAGGGCCTGGGTAACTAGTTCCGCCTCGGCACTAGCTTCAGCGCGAACGTCGGCGACCGCCACCTGCACATAATAGCCTTTGGCCTGAGGAACAGGCCGGTGCTCCCCCGGGTTTTCTATAAGTAAGGGCGGCAACCTTAGCGCTTTATCATATCCAAAAAAGTAACCTCCCGCTAAGGCGACCGCCACCAATAAGATCAATAAACTTAAAGGCCGACGTGCCAAGATTGCTTATCACCTCGAACATTTTTCAATCGCCAAAGCTTATGCCGATAGCCCTGGCGGTATGTATCAAGGGATGGTCCGGGGGAACTGTCCGGGGTTTGCCGGCTACTTCTTCCAGAGGAACATGGGAGATTTCGCTGCCCCGCAGGCACACCATTACCCCGTGGAGGCCCTGGATGGCCAGCTCCGCTGCTGCCACACCAAAACGCGTGGCCAGGACGCGGTCGTAGGAAGAAGGAGAACCTCCCCTCTGGATGTGGCCCAAAACTGTGACTCGCGTTTCAATGCCGCTATTCTCTTCAATAAGCCGGCCTATCAGTTGACCTATACCCCCCAGCCGCACCTTTTCCACGCTATCTTCCACCCGACGCTGGACTACCAATTCTCCCGTGGGAGATTTAACTCCTTCGGCCACCACCACAATACTGAAGGGTTTTCCTTCACCTTGACGGGCCAAAATTTTTTTCAGCACGCCTTCTAGAGTCCAGGGGATCTCGGGAATGAGGATTACATCAGCCCCGCCGGCCAGGCCGCTATAGAGGGCAATCCAGCCGGCATAACGTCCCATAAGCTCCAGCACCATGACCCGGTGGTGGGATTCCGCTGTGGTATGTAGTTTGTCCAGAGCCTCCGTAGCCGTGCGCACCGCTGTATCGAAGCCGAAGGTCTGATCGGTAGCGGCCAAGTCATTGTCAATGGTTTTTGGAATGCCAATGATCCGGACCCCTTTGGCCTTGAAGTCGCGGGCCGCAGCCAGGGTACCGTCTCCGCCGATAACGAGCAAGACCTCAATGTTGAGCTTTTCCAAAAGCTTTATTGCCTGGTCGGACCTATCCTGGTAAGTTATTTTATCCCCCACCTTCACGGGAAAGTGAAAGGGATCATTGCGGTTACTGGTCCCTAGAACGGTCCCGCCCCGGTGTAACAAGCCCGATATGGCCGGAGGGTCCAGCTGGACATAACGCTCTTCCACCAGGCCCGTATAACCGTCGAGGAAACCAATGAGTTCATAGCCATGGGCATAAGCTGTTTTAGCCACTGCCCTTATAACAGCATTTAACCCCGGGCAATCTCCACCACCAGTTAGAATACCCAAACGTTTAACCAAGAAAAACACTCCTTTGCTAAATGACCTAGTATTTCTTGCGCCACTTAAATCTGGTCACCGGGAAAGTAAGTGTCTCTTATTTTAAAACCCTTTTCCCCTTGGGGCTCCTCGTATCTTATCTCTATACCTTCTACCTGAGCCCAGCGGGGCCCCCGCCGGCATAAAGACAAAAACTCCTGTACCTTCTCCTGAGGACCTTCCACCACCCCTTCTACCGTACCGTCGTAGCAGTTACGTACCCAGCCGCTCAGTCCTAGGTTTACAGCATGATTGAGGGCAAAATAGCGATAACCCACTCCCTGAACCCTGCCGCGGACAGAAAAATGGGCCCGTACTGAAGGCATAATTGAGCCAATCCTCCCCTCCCTATAGACAGTTTTCTCCCTGATTTCACAATCTAAACATTTAATAAATTGTTCCCCACGCCTCACAAATAGTATACCCCATCCTTTTGTGTGCCATCCACGCTCAGGTTCCTTTACCACGTTGGGTCCCTGGGGACAAGGAAGATTTCAATGATAGGAATTGCTTATCGCCACAAATTCCTTCTCGCACTGTAAAAACGCATCCACGACCTCGGGATCAAAGTGTTCTCCCCTATCAGCACAGATCCTTCTGATCGCCTCTTCATGGGATAGTTCGCCCTTATAAGCTCTTTTTGAGCGGATTGCGTCATAGGCATCGCAAAGGGCAAAAATCCTTGCCTCTAGAGGAATCTCTTGACCTTTTAAACCATCCGGGTATCCTTTGCCATTATATTTTTCATGGTGATACGCACAAATATTCCTGGCCATGATAAGAAATGAGGGTTTAGTCTTCAATTTGTCGATGATACTCTGAAGCACATCTCTTCCTACCCGGACGTGTTCCTTGATCTTTTCGTATTCTTGAGCGGTCAGCTTTGTTTCTTTCATTAGGATAGAATCTGGTATGCATACTTTACCTATATCATGTAGCAGGGCGGCTTCATATAGATCTTCGATAAATTCCTCTGTAATTATCTTGCTATACCTTGGATTATTCTTGAGGTATCTTGCCAACACTATTGCATAGTTCCTTGTTCTTTCCAAATGGCCTGCTGTTTCTGGATCTCTCCCTTCGGTAAGCTCTACAAGAGAAGAAATAATTGCTTTTTGCGCGCCAATCAGATCTTTGAATGTTAAAACATTGGTATATCCAATAATGAATGTAAGCACCAGAAATAACCCTATAAGCATCGCAGATATTAGTATGAGGCTTCGCAAAGCATTTTTAAGTAAAGGGTAGCTGTGGACTATAGCTATAATCCATTTTTGCCCCGAAAGGAGTTCCAGCATAGAATAGTGAAGAGTTTCTGTATCTGAAAGGTATAACCTGCCATTATCTTCAGTAAAGACATAAGGTGAGTCCTTAAAGATAATAGATCCATTTGAGCCAATTGATATCATCTTCCCGCCATTGGTTTGAATAAATACATGTTGAGGCAGTGCCTCCAAAATTTTAGATGCGTATAAATCTAATACTAAAATTCCCCTTTTGTTATTGTTAGAATCAAACAAGGGGGTGGCTAATCTTATAACTGGTATCCGTAATGCTTGTCCCTTATCATGCTCAACATCCAAATTGATTAGGGATACATAGACCCTGTTTTTCCCTAGTTTCATATACTCTTGAAAATAATACTGATCCGCGCTAAGTTGCAAGTGGGAATCAGGAACAATGGTAGTGGTACCGTCTTCTTTATTTTGTATTCTAATTAATTCATATCCTGAGGAAGTGATGATCCCTATTTGAAAATACTGTTTATGAACCGTCGCAAAACTATGTAGTATTTCCTGGGTTTCCTTCTTGTACATTGGAGACTCAAAACCACTATCTATGTATCTCTTTATGCCCGGCAGATCATTTAACAAAAATAAAGACTCATAGGAATGCAAAATAACTGTACTAACTACGTGTTTTGCTAAAAGCAATTGGGCAGCGGTATTATCATGTCGCCATCTAGCCTCTTGCTCATATATCTGATTCCCGCCCAAAAACAAAACTAGCGCAAAAAGTATAAAAATACCTATGGTAGCCCCAACAAGCAACCTATTTTGCCGCCAAAATCTCTTACCCATGCGCTTTTCCCCACGTAATAAGTTGTGGTTTAGTGGACATCGCGCTGGTAACCCCGCCAGCGTGAAAGTCTAAAAAATATGACGGAACAAATCAAGCGTGGTTTTTGCTCAACGTAAGTGCTGAATCTATCCCTTCAATCCGTCCGCCACTGGCCAAACACCTCCTTTCTTTATTACGATACATAATTTTGTCGGCGCGACTTATAAGCGGATCTGTGGTGCTACAATCTTCAGGATACACAGAGAGCAACAACACTAAATCCCGTGGTACGCCGGCCGTCAAGTTAGAACTCCCAGTTAAACCCGACATCCTTTAAGCTGCACATATTCCGGCAAGCCATTGCGGTAATTTAATTTTACCTCCCCCCGGATCAAAGGAGAAGCATACTCGATAAAAGCCGGGGTCACATCATTGCCAGCCTCATTAATCCATTCTCGCGGCATCTTGCGCTCCTGGTTGGCCACCTCCCTCAAAGGTACCCCTGTAAAGGAGCAGCGGTATTCAGGCCCCGCTTCCCTTTGCAGGGCGACCATTATCCCTGTCTGGCCCGCAAGAGCACTTTTTACAGCCTCAGCACCCCCACGGTAAGCTTCTTCCAGATCAGTCAGCGAAGCCAAATGCATAGCGCTGCGCTGAGCAGTACTTAATACCACAAAACGCCCTTTAATCCCCACTTCAGTTTCCACTAAGTTTTGCAAATATTGGCCCAGACCACCAAGTCTTTGGTGGCCGAAAGCATCCAAAGTCTGGCTATCGTTAAAAATATACTCTCCTTTGGCATCTACCAGGCCTTCGGCCACGGCAACAACCACATGGCCCCGCTCTGCATATACCCTTTTAACATCAGTAACAAAACTTTGGAGATCAAAGGGCACTTCCGGGAAATAGATAAGGTGAGGCGCTTTCCAAGGCCCTTGACGTGCCAGGCTGGTAGCAGCGGCTAACCAGCCAGTATTGCGGCCCATAGTTTCTATAATTAATACTTTAGTTGAAGTAACAATCTGCTCCAGATCAATACTCATCTCGAGTACTGAGGTGGCCAGATATTTGGCAGCACTGCCGTAGCCCGGACAATGATCGGTCAAAGGCAGGTCATTATCAATGGTCTTGGGAATGCCGATTACCCCCATGTCCCAACCTTGAGACCGGGCCAGTTCGTCAACCCTTTGAGCTGTATCCATGGAATCGTTGCCACCGATATAGAAAAAGTAACGGATATTCCGGGCTTTGAAGACATCCATAATCCTTTCATAGTCGGAGATCTTGAGTTTGTATCGGCAAGAACCCAGAGCCGCACCTGGGGTATAGCGCAGGGCCTCAAGGGTGGCTCTATCTTCTTGCCGCAGATCTATAAAATCCTCTCGCAAAATGCCCAGGATGCCGTTCCGGGCGCCCCAAATTTCACCTATTTCCTCGTGTTGCAAAGCTTCCTGGATGACGCCTGCTAAACTGCTATTGATGGCAGCCGTCGGTCCTCCTGATTGGGCCACTACACAATTAGCTTTTACCATGGGCCTACTGTCAACCTCCTTACCTCGAAAAAGCTTTGGCGTGACTACACTTGGGTTTAAGGCATCGGGTAGAATTCTTCGAATGCTGTTCCGAAGTCAGAGAAAGGCCTACACCACCTAAAACCAGGATAATACCTATACCATGGTAAAGGTATAATCGTTCTCCCAGGAACAGGGCAGCCAGGGCTATGGCAAAAATGGGATTAAGATTATTAAAAATAGCTACGGCACCGCTTCCGATGCGGTATACAGCCTCAAAATTGAGGACGACCGCCAGCCCGGAAACGGTACAGCCCATATAAAGAAGGAATATCCAGCCTTGCCAGGAAAGGTGCCACCCTCGCGTCATGACTTCCCAGAGTGCCAAAGGTAAAAGCCAGAGGATGCCAAAAAAAAGACCGTAGGCTGAAACTACTATAGGTAAATAGCGCTGCATAAGTTTTTGGCCTAAAATGTTGCTGAAAGCAACAGCGACAACGTTCAAAAGTAAAATGCCATCCGTCGGCGTAAAGGATACGGACAGCAACCGTTCCACGGAACCCCGAGTAGCGACGATTAGAAGCCCTGTAAAAGCTATGATTATTCCTATTACCTGTATGAGGGTCGGCTTGACCCGCCAGAAAAGGGCTAAAAGAATCAAGGTCACGGCAGGAAAGGTGGCAAAAATGATAGCAGCATTAATTGCGGGGCTAAAGCGAATACCCCAAGCAAAAGTGCTATAAGCCAAGCTAATACCCACAAAACCCTGCAGCGCTAGCCACCAAAGGTCTTTCCCCTTGGGCCTACAGGCTGGCCCTAGCCGCCAGACAAAAGGCGCTAATATTGATAGACCTAATATGGCCCGCACGGCTGATAAAGCAAAGGGTGGCACCTGGGTAGCTACGATTCTGCCAGCTACTACGTTACCGCCATAAAGGAGACAAGCTAAAATTATTTCTGCATAACCAATTTGCCGGAATCGTCTCTCCTCCAGGCTATCACAGGACACCTTCCCGTTGGACACCTTCATAAGAGGTTACCTTCTTTCCCCCTGGAACTAGGAGTAATTGTATCTCTTCTCCCAGGGTATTGCAACCACAAATTACCCCTACCTCAGATAATACCGAGGTAGGGGCTGAGTATAATTCTGTCTTGGTTAGTTTATTGCTTCTATACAGGGATTTACACCGTATAATTTTTATCAATGGGAGTAGCCGGAGCCTCATTTATACTGTAGTTTTTCCCGGAATAAATTGACCCTGACCCGGCCGGCCCAAGAAGCGGCCTTGATAAAAAATTAGCTGACCGCGCAAGATGGTGGCCTCGGGATAGCCCCGTAAGGTGAAACCGGCAAAGGGCGTATACCCGGCTGCCGAATGAAGCTTTTCGGCCTCCAGCATCATCTCCTGCCGCGGGTCAAAAATAACAATATCGGCATCGCTACCCACTTTCAAGCTGCCTTTGCGCGGGTAAAGACCAAAAAGGCGGGCCGGATTGCTGGAGAGAACCTGTACCAGTTGCGGCAGAGTCAACCAGCCTTCCCGCACACCAAAGGAATAAAGAAGCGGGAGCAGGGTCTCACTACCCGGTATCCCGGCCGGTGTATTAAAGAAAGCTGTACCGGCAGCCTTTTGACCAGGAGTATAGCTGCAGTGGTCGGTGGCCACCACCTGGAAATAGCCCTCGGATAGGGCCTGCCAAAGTTTTAGGTTATCCTCTTTCCGGCGCAAAGGCGGGCACATGAGATAAAGGGAAGCGTCTTCCGTAGCATAGGCCTCTTCGGTTAACAATAGATAATGCGGGCAGGTTTCCCCATACACTTTTAGCCCCTCCCCCTGGGCAGAGGCTATCAGTTCGGCTGCCTCACCGGTGGAAATATGGACAAAATAAGGGCAGGTTTCTAGCCGGCGGGCCATTTCCAGTATGCGGCGCACCGCTTCTACTTCTGCTGCTGCCGGGCGGCTCCGGGCATGGTACTGAGGCGAAGTTTGCCCGGCACCTGTCAACTCCTCACGGGCAGCCATGACTATATCGTGATCTTCGGCGTGGACGGTTACCAGGGCGCCTAAGTTTTTTGCCTGCTCCAGACAACGCTCGATGGCTGCGTAAGACAGCCGCTGGTTATAAGTAGTAAAGACTTTGAAGCTCACCAGGCCCCGCGCTACGGCCTCCCTCAAGGCTTCCCTGTCCTCTTCCTGCCCGGGAAGCAGTACCAGGTGGAGGGCAAAATCCACCGCCACCTTGTCTCGGGCCTCTTCCAGCCGCCGGTCAATTACCTCGTTCAGGGAGTCTTGAGGGCTTGAGGGTTCAGCATAATCAATAACGGTGGTCACGCCCCCGCACGCGGCTGACATGGTACCTGTATAAAAATCGTCCGCGGTCAGAAGATCGCCAATGGGCATCTGGTAATGTACATGGGCGTCAATTATGCCGGGCAGTACATACTTGCCTCTGGCGTCCAATACTTCAGCTCCGCTAACCTTTAAATCAGACCCTAAAGCCTCGATCTTTTCCCCTTCAATAAGCAGATCTCCCTTTTCCACTCTATCTTCAGTAACCAGCCAGCCACCTTTGATGAGCAAAGTCACGGGGGCCACCTCCTTTATTTAGAGTAAGCCTTCAAGCACTTGAGCCAGTTCATCTATATCCGGCGGCAAGCTTATAGGAGCACCCGCCGCCTTTATGGCATTGGCCACATCTTTAAGACCGTTACCTGTCACCAGGCATACTACCTTATCCTCAGATCGCACAATTCCTTCCTGCACAGCTCTGATCAGACCTGCCAGGCCGGCTACACCCGCCGGTTCACCGAAAACCCCGCAAGTACGTCCTAAGAGGCGCATGGCCTGCAAGATTTCTTCTTCGCTCACATTGATCATGGTGCCGCCCGAATCGCGGACAGCCCGCAGAGCTTTCTCGGGATTGCGCGGCACTCCCACGGCTATGCTGTCGGCCAAGGTATTTTCCTCGGCCGGCTGCACTTTGCCTCCCTCCCGGAAAGCCTTGGTAATGGGACAACACCCCTCAGCCTGCACCCCCAGCATCCGGGGCAACCTGTCAATCCAGCCCACCCGGTAAAGATCTAACCAGGCTTTCCAGGCTCCGGCTATGGTGCAGCCGTCACCGACAGACACTACCACCCAGTCAGGCACTTCCCACCCTAATTGTTCTGCCACTTCTAGGCAGACCGTCTTTTTGCCCTCTACTAAATACGGGTTGATGGCAGCATTGCGATTATACCAACCCCAACGTTTGATAGCTTGGGCGGATAAACGGAAGGCGTCCTCATAGGAACCCTGAACGCTCACTACGGTGGCGCCAAAGATAAGCAGTTGAGCCACCTTGCCCTGAGGTGCCCTGGCCGGTACAAAAATAAAAGTTTTCAGCCCTACCGAGGCTGCCGCACCAGCCAGGGAAGAAGCGGCATTACCGGTAGACGCGCAGGCCACAGAGGTAGCCCCTTCAGCTAAAGCCCGGGCCACGGCTATGGCCGAAGCTCTGTCCTTGAGAGAAGCGGTGGGATTAACCCCATCATCCTTAATATAGAGGTGCTTTAATCCTATTTCCGCTTCCAGTCGTGGTACCTTATATAAAGGACTCCAGCCCACCCTTAAAGGCGGCAGCGGTCCTTCCTGATTAACCGGCAGAAAAGGGCGGTAGCGCCACATGGAAGGTTCACGATTGCCCTGAAGGCTTTGGGGAGAGATAGTTCTCTTAATGTAATCGTAATCGTAATCAACGTCTAAAATCCCTTCTTTTTCCCCGCAAAAGCTGCAGGTATAAAGCCCTACCTGGGGCTGGTACGTTCTTCCACAATTAATACAATGCAACCCGGCTATATTCGACATGGCCGCCCATCTCCTCTCTCTACTTCCTACTATAAGGCGAACCCTCCAGGGGTAAAGAGGTGCGGAAAATACCGTCGCGGCGAAAATAGGCACCGGCTACCGCTGCAGCAGTAGGTATAGTAGCTAATTCACCTATACCCTTAGCTCCAAAGGCGTACTGAGTGCCTCCCTTTTCCACTAATATGGTTTTCATACGCGGTATTTGGTGGAACCGGAACAGACCCAAGCGGCCCAATTGCTGATACTGGGGGATACCATCTTTAAGGGGGAAATCCTCAGTGAGGGCAAAACCTAAGCCCATAACTATGCCACCCTCGATCTGGCCTTCAATGTTGAGGGGATTAATGGCCCGGCCCACATCATAAGCAGCCACTACCTCCGCCACACGGCCTTCCTCATCCAGGATTACCACTTGGGTGGCATAGCTGTAAGCCACATGAGTGACGGGGTGCTCTTTGTTAGAATTTATGGGATCGGTAGCGCCGTAAAACTCGCCTATAAAGGTACGGCCTTCTAGCTCCTCCAAGGTGCTTTCTTTAAGGGCCTTGACCAATTCTTCTGCCGCCCGGCGCACGGCTTCACCAGTAAACAGGCTCTGGCGGGAAGCAGTGGTAATGCCGGCATCCGGGGTAAAAGCTGTGTCGGCCAGGGTAACTTCTATCTTCTCCACTGGTAAACCGGTGGCTTCCGCCACTATCTGTATCAGCACCGATTCCAGCCCCTGGCCTAGGCAGGCAGCCCCGGAGTAAATATGAATTTTGCCGTCCTTGACTACTAAATTGGCCCGGCCGGTATCGCGGGTTCCTACACCTAAGCCCACGTTCTTGAAGGCACAGGCTATGCCGGCATAGGGGCTGCTATCAAAGGCTTCTTTGACAGCCAGCAGGGTCTCTTTTATACCCACGTCCTCGGTCACTATCTGGCCGGTGGCCAGGGTGTCTCCCGGCTCCAGGGCATTTATCCAGCGGATCTCCCAGGGAGATTTGCCTACCCGCTGGGCCAGCAGATTCAACTGGCTTTCGCAGGCAAAGGCCGCCTGCGGTACCCCGAAGCCGCGGAAAGCCCCCGCGGGAGGATTATTGGTGTAAACAGCCCGGCCGTAAATTTTTACGTTTGGGATGCGATAGGGCCCGGTAATATGGTGGCAGGCCCGCTCCAGCACTTGAGCACCCAAGGAGGCATAAGCGCCGGTGTCCGCTGTAATCTCTGCCACCAGGGCCACCAGTCGGCCTTGGGCATCACATCCTGTAGTCAGCTTAATTTCCATGGCATGCCGTTTGGGATGGACCAGGATGCTCTCCCGGCGAGTTAAAGTAATCTTGACCGGACGTTTGGTAGCCCAGGCCAGCAAAGCTGCGTGGTGCTGCACGCTTAAGTCCTCTTTACCCCCAAAGGCCCCGCCCACATACTGGTTTATTACCCGCACCTTGTCGTGAGGCAGCGCCAGAAGAGAAGCGATCTGCTCTTGGATCTCATATACACCCTGGGTGCTGGTATAGATAGTTATCCCCTCGCCCTCCGGCACTGCTATAGCGCTTTCCGGCTCTAAAAAGGCGTGTTCGGTAAAGGGAGTCCGGTAGGTCTGGCTCACTACATGGGCGCACGTCTTCAGCGCTTCCTCAGCCTTGCCCTTATTTATCCTGGTTTCGCTTAAAATATTGCCTTTGGGGTGCAGGGCCGGAGCGCCCGGCGCCAGGGCAGCCTCCGGGCTGGTTACAGGGGGTAGTACCTCATATTCCACTTTAATGCTCTCGAGAGCCTTCTGCGCAACCTCTTTGGTTTCAGCCGCTACCAGGGCTATAGCGTCCCCTACGTAGCGCACTTCTTCTCCTACAGCTACCAGGGCCGGCCAGTCTTTAAATATATGGCCCTGGTAACGCTGGCCCGGAATATCCTCGGCAGTGAGCACCGCCACCACTCCCGGGAGCTCCCGGGCAGGGCTTACATCCAGAGATAATACCCGGGCGCGGGCATAAGGCGGCCGGAGGACGGCGCCGTAAAGCATATTGGGAAAAATAAGGTCATCTACAAAGGTGGCCTGGCCTAGAGCCTTGGCCGGCGCCTCCGGCCGGAAAAAGCGCCGGCCCATGCCGGCCTCTTCTCCCCTGCCGGGCGATACTTCTCCCCGCAGTGCTCGACCCGCCAGCTGCACAGCAGCAATAATTTTTTGGTAGCCGGTGCAGCGGCACAGATGAGCTCTAAAGGCCTGCTTGATTTCTTCCTCGGAGGGATTATTGTTGCGGTCAAGCAACGCTTTGGCTTCCATGACCATACCGGGGGTGCAGAAACCGCACTGCACTGCCCCGGCGGCGGTAAAAGCCCAGGCATATATCTCTTTCTCCCGGGGAGTTAAACCTTCTATGGTTAAGACTTCCTGGCCGACCGCCTTAGCTGCCGGTATCCGGCAGGCCCGCACCGGCCGGCCGCCCAACAATACGGTACAAGCCCCGCAAACCCCTTCGCCACAACCGTTTTTGGCGCCGGTAAGCCGCAGGTGATCGCGCAGTACATCCAGCAAAGTAGCCTCTGCCGGTACTTCTACCACCCTCTGCTGCCCGTTAACTATAAGCTCCAGGCGCATCTCGGCCCCTCCTCCATTCCTAGCGCATAGCCCGGATTTTTTCGTCGTACTCCTTTATCTTGGCATATTCATCTTCCCAGAAGCTGGGGCTCCGCATGGAGTCAAGGTATTCCTTGCTGTAGCCAAAGGGCAGCCAATCCGCTTCCTTCTGGGCAAAGAGGCGCTCCTTGGCTTCAGGTTTGCGGAAATCATAAATGTATTCTTCATTCGCCCGCAAGAAGATATCGCGGAACCAGCGTTCCAGAACAAAATCGGTTATTTCCAAAGTACGCTTTTCCAGATCATCCAGGACGGACCGGTAACGGTCGAAGCCGTCGGTAGCAATAGTAACCACATTGTCGCCAGGGCCTAAGCGCAAGTACTTGGCCATCTTGATGGCTCCCAGGACGTTACATATACCGGAAACGCCAAAGTGATCTTTAAGCTGCAGGGCTACTTCCTCTTTCACACCCATCTTAATCAAGGTCTCTGTCCCGTCCTGGATAAGCTTTAACCCCTTGACGCAATCCTCGTCATGAATGAGAACGACAAAGTCAGTATTAAGCACATTATGAATCAGAGTACACATTTTATCGCCTATGCCTTCGATACGGTGCTGGCCACGCCCTCCGGTAGCCAGGGTGGAACATTCATAGGGCTCCAGGGCAACGACTTTACACTCGGGGAAAACCTGCTTAATCTCGTCTCCAGCGCCAATGGTACCGGCGGAACCTGGCGCCGAAACAAAGCAGGCAATACGACCATTGCCTACATCTTGGACAGCTTCAATGGCCGAATTTCCCGTCACATAGCGGTGGAAACGGTAGTTGGGAAGAAGCTCAAACTGGGCTAAGGCAAAGTTCTTGGGATCTTTTTTGAGTTCATGAGTGCGCTGGAGGGTTAGAATAACGTCGGATTCTGTGCCCGGAGTCAGATCTAATTCCCCACCGTATTTACGTATGCGCTCGTAGCGTTCATCGCTCATACTGTCGGGCATTATGACGATGGCCCGGTACCCCATGAGACGGCAGATGTAGGCCACACCAATACCAAAATTACCGGTAGACGGCCCCAGGATAGTATGTTCTCCTGGGCGGATAACTCCATCCACACAGCCTTCAATCAGCGTAGCGTAAGCCGGTCCTACCTTATGGGAGCCCGACGGGAAATAGCGTCCCAGGAGGACCACAATATTGGCGTCCACTCCGGTTAGCTCTGGAGGCAACACCATCTTGCGCACCTGGTTGTTCTCGTCTTTCCAGGTAATATTAAAGAGGTTAATAGGATCTAACTCGTCCTCCTTGAGAGCTTTAATAGCTCTCTGGCGTACAGCCGGGTCGATTTTTTCCGGATAGAGCATCTCCTCATAAGTCGGCCCGAAGGGAATTCTGCTTGCCATAAGCAATACCTCCTAAATTATACCCATTAAGTATAATGTTAATGTGAGATTAAAACTTTACTATTACTTACAATACTATTTCGACGAAGAAAAAACAATCCCTCTTTTTCTTTAGAAAAAAATAAGGGCGGGAGTATACCCGCCATAGAGCCCTATAAATATTCTCGGGGTCTCTTCCTTTAATTAGGTACTTCGAAGGAGATTTAACTGCCATCCCTTTCCTGGTGGGCCAGACGAGCTGCGGCTGCTGCCGCAATAGCGGCAATTAAATCATCTAGAAAAGTGTTTACCCTTTCTCCTTTTTTCTCATTGATCTTACCGATAATCCCTGGTTTCACTTTGTCTAAATAGCCAAAATTAGTGAGGCCTATGGAACCATAAATATTTACAATGCTCAAGGCCAGCACTTCGTCGATGCCGTATAGGCTATCATCACTGCGCAACATGGTAGTCAGGGGCTCGGTCAACTGCCCCTTTTCAGCCATCTCATCCAGGGAAAGACCAGTAAAGACTGCATTTTGGACTTCGCGTTTCTCCAACACCCGTTCCACGCTCTCCAGGCAATCTTCAAGAGTCAAACTGGGAATGTATTTTATTTGAATAGAATAAACAAGGGAAGCTATATCCTCTACTGTGACACCCCGCCTTTCTAGCCATTCCATGGTTAGATACTTTAGGTTAAGGTTGCCCGGGCGCCTCTGCTCCTGAGGGATTTGAGCCACACTCACTCTTACTCGTCCTCCTTCCTGGTACAGGGGTTTCGCTTTTTTAACCCAGTTGTATGTTTCTCTCCCTGTTCCAGTTCTTCCTGCTAGCTATCTGCAAAAATATTGATTAATCCCGGTTGGTCACCGCTTTTACCCGATTTTGAAAGTATAAAATAGCCTCCAATACCCCTCCCGCGACGGCCCGCGCTTTATCGGAAATAGTAAAACAGTACTCGCGCTTAGCTCGGGGATCTACATCTCCCACTTTCATACCTTTGGTGACCCATAAACCGTCGTGGAGCATCCCGCGCAATACTCCATTAATGGCCGCTACCACTGGTATGCCTCCCACCAGGGCTACTGTTTCCCCTGCCTGCACTTGCGCACCAATTTCTTTGAGCCCCTGGAAGAGGCCCTCCGCTGGAGATCTGAGCACCCTCTCGTGGCTGTAGCCGTCCACTTCACCCGGCACTCCTGTATTGGGCAAAGCTTCGCCCTGGAAAATTACTCGCCCCAAATAATGGCCGCGCATGGTCTCTATGACCGCATGGGCATCCCGGCCGGCCCGGAAGCCCGGACCCAGGGCAATGACTATCGGCGCTTGATGTATGGTAGTTCCCAGGTTGGTTTTGGCCATAATGGCATCCACCACTACCTGGGGCCGGAGATCTTCGATTACCCTGCCCTGGGGATCGATGAGGACGGCAACCTCGTCGTGGGAAGCCACCTCCCATGCTTCCTCGCTGTTTCTTACCAACCTACCGTTGAGGTCTTCTACTATGACGCTCCCCTGGTAAACAGCTTCGGCAAAGGCTACAGTCCGTCTTATCACAGTAGGCTGGGGTATTTCGGTCATAATTATGTGAAACCCTGCGCGCCACAGCCGATGGGCAACGCCGCTGGCCAGGTCCCCAGCTCCCTTAATAACCACAAGCTTTTCCCGCACCATTTCCCTTCACCCTTCCTTTATTCCGTCCACCCAACGCCTGTAATCTGCCGGTGTATCTATATCCTCTATCACACCCCGGCAGTCTACTGGTACCAGGCATACTTCTTCCGGATAGCGTGCAAAGAGAGCCCGGGCGCCCTGGTCACCGCTAAGGTTATTTATCTCCTCCCAAAAAGAACGATCCACCAGCACCGGGTTGCCCCGCTTCCCGCAGTAAAAAGGAGCCACAAGCTTTCTCCCCTGCTCAAGATAAGCGTCTCGCAGGGCCGTAAGAACTGAAGGGCTGACTCCCGGCTGGTCCCCTAAAACTACCAGAGCACCGGCTACTGAAGGCGACAAAGACCTCAAACCAATCTTTAGGGAAGTGCTCATCCCTTCCTGGTAGTGGGGGTTAAAAATAAGGTTAACCGGATAGCCTCGTAAAAGGTGAGCAACCCTATCCGCAGCATGGCCCAGAACAACTGCCACTTCTCCTATACCAGACGCCAGCGCTACTTCCACCACCTGCTGCAGCATAGTCTTATTCTTTATAGGCAAAAGCTGCTTAGGGGTACCATAGCGCCGGCCTTCGCCGGCAGCCAAAATTATAACCCCCACCCGGCTGGAAGATTGAGCTGAAGACAATAATACCTGCCTTACAGGGGCTTCAGTTTTCAAGGCCCCTAATATTACCCGTTCCGCTCCCTTTTTTAATAGTTCTTCAGCCAGACAATATCCCGCCTGCTGCTCCTCTGCTTCCTCGGCCTGGTTGAGGAGCACGGCCCAGCGGGCAGAAGTCGGAAGGCCTTTACGGCCCCCCTGGGGGTGGCTTAGAACGCGAGCCGCCAGTTCAACAGTAACCTGCCGGGGGACTTCTCCCCCTAAAATACCAGGAGCAAGCTCCGGGCGGTGCACCCAGGGCCTGTCCAGGGGACGGCCTAAAACCTTTAAACCCATAACGGTAATTACCAGGGTGCTTACTGCCGGAACAACAGGTTCGTGGACAGCCGGGATTTTGAGCCAGGCTCCGGCCGCACCATCGCCTTCTACTAGGATATAGTCCGCAGGCAGGCGAGCGAGTAAGGCGATGGCTTCCGGATCTACCCCCAGAAGCTTATCACCCGGACCTATCCCGCTTCCGCAGGTGACCAGAGGAGAATTTTGTAGCCGTTGGGCTACACCCGCTACTAGATCAGGTATTTCCGGCAGGCACAGGGGTTCAGCTAAAAGGCGGGCCTGTTCCATTAACATTTTAGTGGTAGTAGTGGCTATTACCTGTTTGCCTCTGGCTACCAGTTCCCGGGCTAAACAAACAAGGGCAGAAGTTTTCCCTCCTGCCCCGACCAAGGTAATAATCTCTTTTTCTCCCAGTTCCAGTGCCGTCTGCAATTCCATGTAGGGAGATCACACCTTAGAATTAGAATAAGGGAGGTGTTATGGCCGATAGAAAGACCAGCTCTTTATCGCCAGGATTCCAGAGCTTGTGGGGCACAGCCGCATAGTAATAAATGCTGTCCCCTTCTTCCAGGTGATAAACCTCTCCACCGATGTCGATATCCATACAGCCTTGCAGCACCACAATACATTCTTCTCCCGGGTGGGAAAGGGGTTCATCAGCGCTCACTGCACCTGGTTCCAAACGGGCTATCATTACTTCCATCTTGCGATTAAGATCAGGAGATAATAGTTCGTAGCTCAGATGCGACTGGGGGAATCTTAAAACCTTACGTTGATCCCGCCGGACTACCGGGCTGTGATCATCGTGGTTTAAAAGGAAATAGAATATGGGCACTTCCAGGGCTTCCGCTATCTTGCGGAGGGAAGTAATGGAAGGATCAGCCAGATCCCTTTCCACCTGACTTAAGAAACTAGAGGTAAGCCCTGTTTTTTCGGCTACATCCTTTAAGCTCATACCCTTTTCCCGGCGGATTTGGCGAATTTTTTTACCTAACATTGCTGACCTCCCAAAGGTTCCATAAAGACTTCCATAATACCCCCACAGATCATGCCTTCATCTTCAGCCACATCGGCGGTAAGATCCAAACGGTATAGCTCTGGTTGGTTTGTCTTAAGGACCTCCAGGGCCCTTTGTCGCACCTCTGCTTCGGCACAACCACCGCCGATGGTGCCCAACATTCTCCCATCAGGCAAGATAATTAGGCTGGCACCTGCCTCCCTCGGCGTGGAACCTTTAGTCCGTACAATGGTAGCCAGCACAAAGGTTTCTCCTTTTTCTAGCAGCTCGACAATAGTATTTAACATTTCCCTATCCATGAATCCCCACCTGTAGAACTATCTTTTACATTTATACAACATTTTTAGCTATTTTCCTTCTACTATAATTAATTTTTAGCCTTTCTTCTCCTTTCCTCGCCGGTAATCCCTTATAATTTCAGCAATGATGCTTACCGCAATTTCTGCCGGAGTCTCCGCCCCAATATCCAGGCCGATGGGAGCATAAACCCGGGAGAGCATTTCCTCTGTAACCCCTTCGGACAGCAGACGGTCTTTAACGCCTTTTACCTTCCGGCGGCTACCGATCATGCCTATATAAGCAGCCGGAGAATTGATGACCCTGCGCAAACATTCGTAATCATGGCGGTGCCCCCGGGTGACAATGACAATATAGGTGGCGGGATCGATTTTTATCTTCCCGAGGGCGACCTCGAAATCCTCGCAAATTATTTCGTCGGCTGTGGGAAAAAGTTCACGATTGGCAAAAGTCGGCCGATCATCCACCACTGTAACTCGGTAACCCACTTCCTTGGCCAGGGCAGCTACCTTTTGCCCCACATGGCCTCCTCCCAGGACCAAAATTTTCGGTTCCGGCAGTACTGGCTCCAGAAAAATCTCCACTTCTTTGGCAGGAAGGACTATGGTAACCATTTCTGGCTGTCGCCGGGCAAAAATTTCTGGTATTCTCCTGGCTATCTCCGCTTCCAGCTCTAGATCGCCTAAGTTGCCCACCCCTGCACCATCAAAGAAGTAAAGTTTCCTGGCCCCGGGTCTAACTTGGGCATCCCCTTCAGGAACCACCCGAACCACCCTGGCTGCCACCGCAGGCCGATTCGCATCCAGAGCCTCCTGTAATTCTCGGAAAAAAGCTAGCATGAACTCACCCCCACTCAGGCTGCCTGTCCGGTATTAAGGCAAGAGGCCGCTATTGCCGGTCAGAGCCCTGGCACCTGCCACGGCCAGGGCCACCAACTCCGCCATAGAATCCACCCAAAAATCAGGCCGGGCTGCCAGCAAGCGCTGGCGGGGAACACAGCTCCATCCTGCAGCTACCGAAGCCACACCGGCTGCCCGGGCTGCAGCGATATCATGGGGGCTATCCCCTACCATTAAAGCCGCCTCCGGTGGCAAGGCCAGGAGTTCCAGAGCTCGCTTCACCGGCTCCGGACCCGGTTTATGGGTAGCCACATCCTCCAGGGTAACTATAGCCTGGAAAAAGTCCTGCAATCCAAAAAGCTGCAAGCCATAAAGGGTGGTATCGCGCACCCGGGAAGTTACAATGCCCAGCTTAAGTCCACCCCGCCGGAGCTCTTCCAAACCTTCTCTAACTCCGGGACAGAGGCGTACCAATTCCTCGAAGTGCTCCGCGCTATAGCGGCGGTAGATGGGGAGCATCTCCTCCACCTTGTCCGGCACGAAGGCCGCCAAACCTTCCCGCAAGGGTACCCCAAAGTAGGGATAAAGTTCCTCAGGCTCCACAGTGCGTTCCACATAAGGCTGCAAGGTATACTGAAAGGATTTGATTACCAAGTCCGAAGTATCCAGTATGGTACCATCCAGGTCAAAGAGGACTCCCTGCCAGGCCAAACTTTTGCCCTCCTCTAAAGGCGCTCCTTGAGGAGCTCGTTCACCAGACCGGGGTTGGCCTTGCCTTTGGTCTCTTTCATGACCTGGCCCACCAGAAAACCTAAGGCTTTTTCTTTGCCCTTACGGTAATCCTCTACTACCTTAGGATGGGCGGCCAGGACCCGCTCCACGACAGCCGTAAGCTCGGCCACATCGCTTATCTGTACCAGGCCCTTAGCTTCCACGATCTCCCGGGCTCCCCTGCCGGTGGCAAACATTTCCTCCAGAACCTGCTTGGCGATCTTTACGCTGATGGTACCCTCTTGCTGGAGCTTTAGCAGCTCCGCCAGCCCTTCGGGGGAAACCGGCGCTTGGTTGGGCTCCAACCCTTTAGCATTCAGCAAGTGCAGGAAATCACCCATAAGCCAGTTAGCTACCTGCTTGGCATCGGGAAAGAGGGATACTGCCCGCTCAAAATAGTCAGCCAGGGCCTTGGAGCTGGTAATAATTCCCGCATCGTACTCCGGCAAACCGTACTGGCGGATCAGCCGCTCCCGCCGGGCATCGGGCAACTCCGGTAGGGTAGCCCTCACCTTCTCAATCCACTCGTGATTAATGGCCAGGGGTACCAGATCCGGTTCGGGGAAATAGCGGTAGTCATGGGCTTCTTCCTTGCTCCGCATGGTATAAGTTACCTGCTTTTCTTCATCCCAGGCCCGCGTCTCCTGGACTACCCTTTCGCCCCTTTCCAACACAGCAATTTGCCTCTCGATCTCAAAGCTCAAGGCCCTTTGCAGGGCGCGGAAAGAGTTCATGTTTTTAACTTCGGTTTTGGTTCCGAAAGTGGTCGAACCTTTGGGACGGACCGAAACATTGGCATCACAGCGCAAAGAGCCTTCCTGCATTTTACAGTCCGAAACTTCAATATACTCCAGGATGGCCTTTAATTTTTCCATATATGCCCGGGCTTCTTCCGGCGAGCGCAAATCTGGCTCTGATACGATTTCCAGGAGGGGTACACCTGCCCGGTTATAATCCACCAGAGAATAATCGCCGCCTGGACCTTCCACATGGATAAGCTTCCCCGCATCTTCCTCCATGTGGATGCGCGTAATGCCGATGCGCTTTTTAACTCCGTCCACTTCTATTTCCAGATAACCATTCCGGGCCAAAGGCATATCGTACTGGGATATCTGGTAATTCTTGGGTAAGTCCGGGTAATAATAATTCTTACGGTCAAACTTGCAAATGGGCGCTATCTCGCAATTTAGGGCCAGGGCGGTCTTCAGGCCGAATTCCACCATCTGGTGGTTGATAACAGGCAGCACCCCCGGCAGCCCTAAGCAAACGGGACAAATGTGCGTATTGGGTTCGCCTCCAAAAGCAGTAGTGCAGCTACAAAAAGCTTTGGATTCTGTTTTTAGTTCCACATGAACTTCCAGGCCAATTACTGCTTCGTATTCCATTAGGCAACCACTCCCAATTCCGGCCGCCGCCGTAAATTGACGGTAGCCTGTTCCAAGGTATAAGCCACCCGGAAAAGAATCTCTTCCGCAAAGGGTTGAGCAATAAACTGCAAACCCACCGGCAAGCCCTGGCTGAAACCGCAAGGAACAGAAATAGCCGGTAATCCCGCCATATTCACCGGAATGGTGCACAAGTCAGATAAGTACATGGCCAGGGGATCATCCACCCTTTCTCCCAGGCGAAAGGCTACCGTGGGTGAAGTAGGCGTGGCCAGGACATCAAAGCGTTTAAAGGCTTCCTCAAAGTCCCGGCGTATAAGGGTGCGTACCTTAAGAGCTTTAAGGTAATAGGCATCATAATAGCCCGCGCTCAAAGCATAGGTGCCCAGCATGATGCGCCGTTTGACTTCAGGACCAAAGCCTTCTCTACGCGTCTTCATATACATGTCCACAATATCCTTACCCGGCAGCCGGAAACCGTAAGCCACCCCATCATAACGGGCCAGGTTGCTGGAAGCTTCCGCCGGGGCCACCAGGTAATAGGCCGGCAGGGCATACTCGGTATGAGGTAGAGAAATTTCTTCACAAATAGCCCCTAAGTCGGCCAGGCGGTCAATAGCCCGCCGTACTAAAGTTGCCACCTCAGGTTCCATCCCGGCGGCAAAATATTCCTTAGGCACACCCACTTTGAGGCCCTTAATATCCGGCCGCAGGGCTGCCAAGTAATCGGGCACCGGGAAGTCCGCCGAGGTAGAATCCGCCGGATCATGGCCGGCGATGGCCTGCAAAACCAGAGCGCAGTCGGTCACGTCCCGGGTGAGAGGTCCGATCTGGTCCAAGGAAGAAGCAAAGGCCACCAACCCGAAGCGAGAAACCCGGCCGTAGGTCGGCTTTAACCCTACCACGCCACAGAAAGAGGCTGGCTGGCGGATAGACCCACCGGTATCGGATCCTAAAGAGTAAAAAGCCTCACCGGCCGCCACGGCAGCCGCTGCTCCCCCGCTGGAACCTCCGGGCACCCGCTCCAGGTCCCAGGGATTGCGGGTAGGGAAAAACCGAGAATTTTCCGTCGACGACCCCATGGCGAATTCATCCATATTGAGCTTGCCCAGCAAAACAGCCCCCGCTTCCTTGAGCTTTTTCACCACAAAGGCATCGTAAGGGGGCACCCAGTTTTCCAGCATTTTGGAGGAACAAGTGGTGCGTATTCCTTCTGTACAAAGGTTATCTTTAAGGGCCATGGGTATGCCGGCCAGGGGACCCAATTCTTCCCCTCTAGCCCGGGCTGCATCCACTGCCCTGGCCTGTTCCAGGGCCACCTCGGGTGTAAGAGTCACAAAAGCTTTAATCTGCCCTTCTACTTGTTCAATACGCTCCAGCATAGCTTCCGTTAATTCTACGGAGCTGATTTCCTTGCGGGCCAGAAGTCTGCCCACTTCGTGAGCGCTCATATAAAAAAGTTCCAACCAGTAGCCCTCCTTTATCCTAGTCCGCGACATTCAAGCAGGCTAAACTACCCGCGGCACCTCAAACTGGCCCTCTCTGGCAGCAGGTGCGCCTTCCAGGGCTTTTTCCCGCGGCAATCCCGGCCGTACCGCATCTTCCCGAAAAACATTGCGCAAAGGTAAAACGTGGGCTGTGGGTTCCACTTCCTTGGTATCCAGAGCATTTAGTTTCTCCATATAATCAAGGATGGCATTGAGCTGCTGGGTATAAGCCTCCTTCTCCTCCTCAGAGAGATAAAGCCGCGCCAGCAGAGCTACGTGTTCGACTTCTTTTTTACTTAGAGGCATCCTTCCACCACCCTGGGCTAATTTACCACGGGAACATTATAGCAGAGAAAAAAATTAAGGGCAACTTTATGGCCCTTGGCCCCCCTTAAATAACACCTTTCCCTCTTCTCGGCTTTCCCTGCCAGCCTCTTCCCGCTGTAACTGCTGAAGTCTCCTGCTGGCCCAAACTTAAGAAGGCAGATGGAAACGGCTGACAAGGTTAACTAAAGAAGAAGTGATCCTGTTGAGATTATCTATACTTTCCCGCAGAGTAGCAGCGGTAACGGCCTGCTCCTCGGCTGAAGCTGCAACTTCCTCAGCCGAGGCGGCTGTTCCCTGAGATACTGTAGCCAGGTTGGTCGCTCCTTTAGCCACCACCTCGGCCACGTATTTTACCTGTTCGGCTACTCCCTTCACTTTCGAGGCCAATAGCTCTACCTGGTCCGACCGGGCGAGCACTTCCTCTAATACAGCCACCAGGGATTCCACTGCCTCTCCTGAACGTTTGACTGAGCTATTCTCCTCTGCTACCGCCTTTTCTACAGCAGTGATCCTCTCCTGCATCTCAGAACTTAAGGCACCGATTTTAGTTGCTGCTTGACCCGCAGTAGTAGCTAACTTGCGCACTTCTTCAGCTACTACAGCAAACCCGCGGCCATTTTCTCCTGCTCGTGCAGCCTCTATAGCCGCATTCAGGGCTAAAAGGTTAGTTTGATCTGCTACTTCAGTAATCACCCTCAGGGTTTCCTCAATGCGCCTTGCTGAACTCGCCATCAGCTGCACAGAATCTGCTGTAATCCGGCTTATTTCTTCTAAAGATCTTACTGTAGAGGCTAACAGGCGGGCTTCTTCTCGGCCTCGTTTGACGGCCACCAGGCTATTCTCTGCAGCACCCGTTATTTCCGTAGCCGCGTCTAACAGTTCGCCGGCTGTGGCACGTAAACTCTCCGAGGTTTCGTTTAAGGATTGTACCTGAGTACTCTGAGCATCAGCCCCTGCGGCTACCTGGCTGGCCGCCTGGGCAACTTCATGCGCTGTTCTGGTAACGGTATCTGCCACTTCCTGTAAAGGATTTACAGTCCGTCCCAAGGACTCCCCTGCACTCCTGATCTCCCGCACTAAAGTAGCAATCCTGGCTATTAGAGTATTAAAAGCATTGGTCACGTGCCCAATTTCGTCTATGGCAGGTACTCCTAGAGTAATGTTTAAATCCGCTCGTTGTGCCTCCGTGGCCGCCGCCATGGCTTTAGAGAGGTATTGCATATTTCTGCCTATACTGGCAAACAGAAAGGCACAATAGGCAGCGACCATTGCGGCAACCAGGGCGGCCACCCAGGGAAGGTGGGAAAAGAAGAAGTGGGTTGCCACCTCTTCGTTTAAGTAACCTACTACTGCTCCCCACAAACACATGGAGGCGCCGCCTGCCACCAGAACAGTACCTATGGCCACCCGCAGCCAGATGGGGTACAAACGCTTGCCCCCAGTGGCAAAATAACCCTGACTATATTTCCATTCCAACAAGTAGGCAACCAACATAAAAGTACAGCCCGTGACTAAGGCTGCCGTACCAGCACCCGAAGATAAAATAATCCACAGCTTGGTATTCCCCAAGTCGTAGCCTACCAGCATCAATACCCCTTCCCCTATAAAAAAGGCCAGCATCACTACCAAATACTGTACCAATACTTTGGGTAAGGCCTGGGCATTGCTCTCCAGTTTGCGTAAGCTATGTATAACCCAAAGAGTAGAAACTAAAACAGCAACTCCTGTCCAGGCCAGAACACGCGGCTGCAGGGCAAGGGCCAGAGTTTCTTGCAGAGTAAGATAACCCCCTGCTAACACCATTAGGAGCCAAAAAGCCAGCGTGCCGAAAATATTGAAAAGTACCGCGAACATAACCATGAATTATCACTCCCCCTAACACTACCTGGACAATATTATTCCACAAGTAATTTCCTTTCCCTGCTACTTCCAGTTTTTCTCCTATCAAAGTGAGTTATAAACTTTGCCTTTTAAGGGGTTGGTGTCGTCTGGGTTCGCGTACCTCCACAAGTACCCATAAAAGGTTAAGGAAAAGAAGACAGGTAGCTGTGTAAAAGATGGATTTTAGCCCAAAATATGCAGACCAGAAACCGGTAGTTAGGGGGCCTAGAAAATTGCCAAAAAAGAAAGCGCTAGAAGTTAAGCCATAGACGCTACCTCTTCTTTCTGCAGGCGTAAACAGGCCTATGATAGAATTGGCAGACGGTAATAGCCCTCCCAAGAAAAACCCCTGGATAAAGCGTAAAGATATTAGAGTCCAGATGTTAGAAGCCAAGGCTTGAGGAAAATAGAGCAAGGCCGAACCAAATAAATTGACAACAAGCAATTTTTTATACCCCAGTTTCGGCGCGAGATAACCTACTACAGCCGCACCCATGAACGAAGATATACCTTGCACGGCTATGGCTGTACCGGAATAAGTGTTTAGGGCGGTAGAAGGGCCTACTAAATTCTTCACGTAGAGGGGTAAAAGCGGTTCCACTCCGCGGGTAGCAAATTGCGAAAGAAAAATAACCATAAACATGACCCAGATAGCTGATGGCCAAGACAGACTAGGAAAAAGGCTGGCTTTCTCGGTTTCTTTTTCCTTCGGGGATTGAGAGGGTTCGTGTATGTTAAATATAGCGAGAAGCGTGGCCGCGACAGCAATAAGACTTCCCAGCTGAAAGACGCGGCGGTAGGGAAAGAAATCTGAAAGTATGCCGCCCAGAAGGGGACCCAAAAGGTACCCCAGTATTTGGCCGGCCTGAAGCAATCCTAAGGAATAGCCCAAACGGTTTTCCGGAACGCTGGTGGCTATTAGAGAAAGGGCAGCGGGGGAAAAACCGCTGAAAGCTCCCTGTAAGATACGAAAAATAAGAACATGATATACAGTAGAGGAAAAGCTAGTGAGGAATGTAAAAAGGGCGATGCTCGCTGCCGAACGAATGAGCATGGGCTTCCGGCCGTAACGGTCAGAGAGGTTACCCCAAAAAGGAGAGAGAAGCCCTGTAAAGAGTGCATTTACTCCCACCAGGGTACCGCTCCACCTCTGTAAGTTTTGAGTTTCCGTAACGCCCAGCTGGGAAATAAAAAACGGTAAAAACGGGGTCACGATTTGAAAAGTAGCTGTAACCATAATCTGGATTACAACAGCGGTATAAAGGTTATATTTCCATTTTTGCATCGTCTGAACTCCTAAGGCTTAGGTTAACCCATTAAAACATTATAGCACTCTGGCCTTGAAGGAGCCACGAACTGTTCCCTGAAAATAACCCTGTTTGAAGGGGATTGACACCAAAAAAATAAGCCGGCTTACGCCGGCGACAAAAATATCATCACTTTACTCAGCTTTCCTAAAGATAAAGCCGTAATAATCTCTCCCTATACCTTCTTTAACTAAATCGACTGTGGCCCTTACCTTCATGCCTATAGCCAGGTCCTCGGTGGCCATCTGTCCGGCAACGCGTACTCCGTTGGGAAACTCGACAATACCAAAAGTCAGCCAGGGCTTCATATAGCCCTCTGGCAAGTTGTACACGCGGGTATAGGTCAAAAGCGTGGCTTCACCTTCTAAAGGGATCTCCTCAAACTCCCGGCCTCCGCACTCACGGCAAACTAACCGGGAAGGATGGTATAGCTTGCCGCACTGGGTACATTTATAAGCATACATTCTAGGTTCCATGGCCTAACCATCCTCCCTGGTCAAAATTGTGGCTACCACATTATTACCAAAGCCGCCAAAATTGACAGCCAGCCCATGTTTAGCGCCCGCCACCTGGCGCCCACCGGCTTCCCCACGTAACTGTCGGACCAGCTCCACTATTTGAGAAACGCCGGTAGCTCCCAGAGGGTGCCCTTTAGCTTTCAAGCCGCCGGAAGTATTAATGGGAATTCTACCGCCAACCTTTGTTTCGCCTCGGCGCACCGCGAGATGGCCTTCTCCCTTACGGAAAAAGCCTACTTCCTCCGAAATAGCGATTTCCAGGATTATGAAGGCATCATGGAGCTCAGCCACATGGATGTCTTCTGGCTTAAGGCCAGCCATCTGGTAGGCACGCTCGGCGGCCAAACGCACGGCTAATAAATCGGTAGGATTTTCTCGTTCAGCAACGACGTGAGTATCAGTGGCCTGTCCAATGCCGGCAATCCTGATAGGCTTTTTAGGGAAGCGGTCGGCCACATCCATCGCACAAAGCACTAAAGCAGCGGCACCATCGGAAACAGGGCATACATCGTACACTCGTAGGGGTTCAGCTACATAAGGATTAATTACATGGGCATCCTCGTCCTCAGTAATAGCGTGCAAACTAGGAACCAACTGGATGTGCGCCACGGGATTATGCATGGCGTGCTCGTGATTCTTTACCGCCACCATAGCTAGATCTTTTTCGGTTACGCCATACTTCTCCATATAGAGTCTGGTAAACATGCCGGCAAGGGCCGGGAGAGTAAGCCCGTAATTATACTCTGCTTCCGGGTGGAGCATAGTCGCCACAAAATCTGTGGCTTCCCACCCGGTCACCACGCGCATCAATTCGCCTCCTACCACCAGGACAACGTCACACATCCCGCTGGCAATGGCCATATAGCCCAATTTGACGGCCGAAGCGCCGGAAGCCGGCCCGTTCTCAATGGTTTCAGCCATAGCGGGTTGCAGGTTGAGCGTGTCCACCAGGGCGGAAGCCACGCTGCTCTGGCGGTTAAGCATACCTGCCCCCATGGTAGCTACGAAAACCTGGTCTACTCCGTGATCTTTACCGGGTTTGATACCGGCGTCATCAAGGGCTTCCAGGGCTGCAGCGCCTAGCATCTCAACTAGCGAGCCATTCCACCTGCCAAATTTGGTATGACCAACACCGACAATACCAACTTTCCTCAAGGTAATCCTGGCCCCCCTCCTCGTTTGTAACCAGGTATCTGGGGTTAGACGGAAACGGAAGGAACTATAAGCTTCTTGGCTACTTCCAGCATCTCGGGAGGTACTGGACGGCGGCCGGTACATTTCATAGGCTTATGCTTTTCCCACAGAGCCTTGGTCAAAACATAGGTAGGAACGCCACCCAGCTCATGCCAGACTTCCGGACGATATTCAAGCTCATATTCAATCATCCAGCGCCGGAAGCCAATGGGGCTTTCCGCCACGATATAAACTTCTTCTTGACCTAGAAAATCGAAGTGATATTCCATCTTGGCCGCAAAAAGTTGCGCACCAATCCTGAGGCCACGTTTAAGAGTCATAGTATGATAGGACATACCCACCTTCTCATTTACCAACCGGCCGTTGACAATACCCGCTATGACGCCGTCGATGGTGCCCACCAGAACATACTCATCTTTCACCCGGTAGCGGTAATAGCCAAGGAGCTCTGCATAGAGGCGAGCAGCCACAATATCATAAAAGTCTTTTTCTACCATTACCAAAGGCCTTACTGCTTCCAGAAGGCGTGGAATATCTTCGCGGCCCACCTGATGGACAACCATTTTTTCCCCTGAGGCTAAAGTAATATACTTCGGGGGATAGGGAGGCATCGGAGTCTCCGGTGGACGCAGAGATTGTTCCAGTTTGTCAACGAGCATTTTAAATCCTCCTCCTTAATCCTTGACTTTATTTAGTATAGTGACTGTTTGAAATCGTTAATGTTTGTTAACGTTTTACATAGTCCCTGCTCCTTTCTAAAGATAGTTATCGCCCTTGTGATATACGTTTTATTAAATTTATTAACGTAAACAAAGCCATAAACCTTTGTAAATTATTTATAAACTTTTACCTCGGTCTTTATGGTAATCAACTACCCCTCTCTTCTCTGACCCCAAAATAAGGGGAACCCCCTAAGGATTCCCCCACTCCTACAAAATATATAAAGAAATTCAGATTTTTAACGCAATCTTTCCGCTTGCTAAATTATAAGGAATAGCCAGGCCTTAATGTTTGGCTATATCCAGTAGGGCTGCCAGAAGGGTATCGATATCCTCCTGGGTGTTAAAATAGCCCAGGCTTACCCTTACTGTCCCCCGTTCTAGAGTGCCAAGGGTGCGGTGAGCACAAGGGGCACAGTGCAGCCCGGACCTCACCATGATGCCGTAAACATGGTCCAAAACGTAGGCTACTTCACCAGCGCTTATCTCAGGGAAATTGAAAGACACCACACCAACTTTAGAGGCAACATCCTGAAGACCATAAATTTCTAATCCGGGTATTCCCTTTAGCCCTTCTTGCAGATAGGCGAGGAGCTCCAGCTCTTTTTTTCGTATCTTTTCCACACCGGTTTCCAGCAAAAATTCCACCGCCGCCTTTAAGCCCGCCAAACCTGCTACATTCTGCGTTCCCGCCTCATACCTGTCTGGCAAAACCCGGGGCTGTTCTTCTAGAGCCGATTCGCTCCCGGTCCCTCCCTCGATAAGCGGTGCTGGCTCAAAACCTTCCCTAATATATAGACCACCCGTCCCCGGCGGTCCCATCAACCCTTTGTGACCCGTGAAGGCTAAAAGGTCTATATTCATGGCCTCCACGTCAATAGGATAAGTCCCTGCTGTCTGGGCAGCATCTACCAGAAAAGCTATGCCCTGCTTCTGAGCTATTTTCCCTACTTCCTCCACCGGCATCAAAGCACCGGTAACATTGGAAGCATGGAGCATGACTATCATCCTGGTCTCCGGCCGGATGGCTTCCTGGAGATCACGTAAGTTAAAAGGGCCTCCTGCAGGACAAGGAAGGGCAGTGATTTTCACCCCTTTTTCCCGCTCCAGCCGTTTTAGGGGCCGCCAGACGGCATTGTGCTCCAGGGATGTAGTTATAACGTGATCTCCCTCTTTAAGCAATCCCTTGATAGCCAGGTTTAAGGCTTCGGTAACGTTAAAGGTAAAAACTATACGGCTCACATCCCTTATGTTGAACAGGCGGCCTAAATTGCAGCGAGCCTCATATACCACCCTGTCGGCTTCCAACGCCAACCTGTAGGCTCCTCTACCCGCACTAACCCCTATACTTCTCATGTAATCGCTCATGGCCTTATATACTTTCTCTGGCTTAGGAAAGGAAGTGGCGGCATTGTCAAGATATATAGACATGGTTCGCAACTCAACTCCTACTGTGACCTATTTTAAATACATCAATATTATACTTTATCTTTGGATGTAAGACTGGCAAACTTTCGCAACCTATCCTACTAATGTACCTCAGACCGGTTAAGCAACCGCAGACTTGGTATTCCCCTAAGCCCGGTTAAAAGAGGTTTTTTAGCAAAAAATTAAGGGCGGGTAACTACGTTCCGCCCTCTTCCCTTTAATATTCATAATATTTAATGTGTCTGTTTAATGGCTCTCAGTTACCTTCCTACCTTCAATATTATTCCCAGGAGTCGGTATTTCTTCATTTAGTAACTTCAAGGTGCTAAATAGATAGGCTACCAAGCTTATAATAATACCAACTACTGCGGCTAACGCCATGCCCTTCAGTTCTACCGTGCCAATCATTATCTTGGCGCCGCTTACCCCGAAAGTAAATACAACTGCTGAAAGCACTAAATTAAAGTTACGTGAATAATCGACCCTCTGTTCTACAATCATCCTAATACCTGCTGCTGCTATTACACCGAACAACAAGATAGTAATGCCGCCCATAACCGGTACCGGTATGGCTTGGATAAGAGCAGCAAGCTTACCTACTAACGACAAAACTATAGCAATGATTGCTGCTCCCCGGATTACCCAGACAGCATAGACCCGCGTAATGGCCATTACTCCAATATTTTCTCCATAGGTAGTATTGGGCGGGGAACCTGTGAAGCCGGAGAGCATATTGGATAACCCATCGCCTAGCAACGACAGGTGCAAGCCAGGATCTTTTACCAGATCGCGTTCAGTAATATTGGCGGTTACAATAAGATGCCCGATATGTTCAGCCAAAACTACCAACGAAGCCGGGAATACTATAGCAATAGCGTTCAGGTTAAAAACGGGAGCATGAAAGGTAGGTATCTTAAACCAAGGGGCACTGGCAATGATATTCACATCTACCATACCCCAGAAGAAAGCCAGTATATAACCTGCAATAACAGCGATCAATACAGGAATAACCTGGAAAAAGCCACGGAATACTAGCGAACCAAATACTCCCACCGCCAGCGTAAACATGGAGACGGTTATGGCCCTAACATCCACTTTATCTCCCACCAAGCCCGCCATTTGGGCAGCCACCGGTGCCAATTCGAGCCCGATTACGGCCACCACAGCCCCCATGACCGGAGGCGGTAGAACTATATCGATCCACTTGGTACCAGCCCACCTGATAATGAATGATACAATGACGAAGAATAACCCGAAGAAAATGTAGCCGGACTGCGCAGCATTATAGCCGTATTTGGACATGATTAATAGGGTTGGAGCGATAAAAGCAAAACTGGAACCCAAATAAGCAGGAATTTTACCCTTGGTGACAAAACTGTAAATCAAAGTACCAATACCATTCATCAATAAAGCGATAGCAGGGTCGATTTTAAACAGAAATGGTACTAATACAGTAGCGCCAAACATAGCTAACAAGTGCTGCAGTGAAAGGGGGATCGTTTCTAAAATAGGCAGTTTCTCTTCAATCTGGATGACTCGTCGCGCCATTCGTCAATTCCCTCCTTTTTCAAATACTTTCCTAAGTTTCACCATAAAAGAATATCTTCTTAATGTTGTACTGTTCTCTATAAACCTCCTTTCCAGCATGGGTCAAAATTATTATTGGCTGGACACGGTGTGGCTTCAGTTCAAGTCCCCACCGTGTCCTAAACTCCAAGATGCCACCTATTTCTCCTGTTTCTTCTGCCAGCCTAAGTAGACTTTTTCTGCCGATAGAGGCCCTTCCAGCATTTCTAAACCGATGGCATTGGCCAGGGCATTGCCGATGGCTGGAGTAATAGAGATCATCGGGTGTTCCGCTACCCCCCTGGCGCCATAAGGGCCATCCAACTGGGGCGTTTCCACAAAATAGACTTCTATTTCCCGGGGCAAATCTTTTACCGTCGGTATCTTATAATCCACCAGGTTCCTGGTCAACAATCTACCTTCAGCATCATAAACCAGGAACTCTGAAAAAGCTGTACCCAAACCTTGGACAATACCACCAATTACCTGCCCTTTAACTAAAGTTTCATTCAAAACTTTACCGACATCAAAGGCGGATACAACTTTAAGGACTTCGATATTACCGGTTGCTGTATCCACCTCGATCTCGACGCCATGGGCGCCGTAAGTCCAGTCCAGGGCCGGATATCCCTGACCAGTTTCCGGATCAAGATAGGTTAGACCCTGCGCTATATACTTCCCTCTGCCTATAAGGGGTCCACCCACGGCATTACCATTTTCGTAGGTATAGCCTATGGCCAGTTCACGGTAGGATAATTTCTTGTCCGGGTGGTGGCGGACATAAATTACCTCCTGGCCAAATTCCAGCTCATCCTCCGCCGCTCGTAAGACGGCTGCTGCCAGGCTCCTCATTTGCGCCTTTAAATCTTGACAGGCCCGGATGAGGGCATTACCGCCCATAATGGAGAAACGGCTGGCTACCGTTTGCCAGTCATAAGGGCTGACCTCCGTATTTGTTTCCCAAACAACATGAACTTTTTGCAGAGGCAGGTGCAACTCCTCGGCCGCAATCTGGGCTAACGTGGTATAGGTGCCCTGGCCATAGTCAATCCCACCTACTAAGACATGAACCGAACCGTCTTCGTTCATCTTTACTATGGCCGAAGAAGCAGTCCAGGTTGGCATGGCCGGCGCTTTATGCAAAACGGCCAGCCCCTTACCCCGGTACTTACCGGTCTCTCTCTCCCGAGCTTTCTCTTCTTCAGTTTTTCCTGGCGGCCAGCCGATCTTTTCAGCTACAATAGCCAGGCACTTGTCAACCCTGCCTGTGTTTTCATGAATCTTTTCCCCCGTGATAGTGATCGACCCGGGCTTAAGGAGGTTCTTCATCCGGAATTCCAGGGGATCCATTCCCAGTTCCTTGGCTACCAGGTCCCGCTGGCGCTCAATGGCCCAGAAAAACTCGGCATGGCCAAAACCCCGGTAAGCCGTGCCAAAGATATGGTTAGTATAAATAGTGTAAGAATCTATTTTAACGTTCTCTATCTCATAGGGCCCCACCCCGGAATAACCTGCAGCCCGGCCGATATTAACACCGTAATCGGCATAGGCCCCCGCATCCCATAGATATTCAATTTCCTCGGCAATAATCCGGCCATCCTTGGTAACGCCAGTCTTGATTCTGGCTACCAAGCCCTGGCGGCAGGGCAGAGTGGAACACTCTTCTTCCCTAGTAGCAGCTAATTTAACCGGCCGGCCGCGGGCCGCCCGCGACAGACAGGCTACCAGTGCTTCCAGGTGGATACCGGCTTTGCCGCCAAACCCGCCGCCAACATAGGGTACAATAACCTCAATCTGGCTTCGAGGTACTCCGAGGGCCACACTTAAAAGGTCACGCACGGCAAAGGGCGACTGGGCACTCGTCCACACTTTAATCCGGTCGCCGGTGGACCACTTAGCAATAGTCACGTGGGTTTCCAAGGGCATATGCAGTACCTGGGGCTGGTAAAACTTATTTTCAACTATTAGGTCCGCCTTGGCAAATCCTGCTTCGATATCCCCTTTACGCACTTTAAAATGATTGGCAATATTGGTTCCCGGTTTAGGGAAGTAAACATTTTTAATCCAGGAATAGCTACCTAAATCTTCGTGGACCAGGGGAGCGCCTTCCTTTAAGGCTTCCTCTACATCAAGTACTGCCGGCAACGGTTCATATTCTACCTCGATTAAATCGACAGCTTCCTGAGCCGTATCCAGGTCAATGGCTGCGACAGCCGCTACGGGTTCTCCAAAATAACGGACTTTCCCGGTAGCCAATACGGGGCGATCAATCATATATATTCCTAATTTATAAGGGACATCCTGACCCGTAAGCACAGCTTTTACACCAGGTAAGGCCCGGGCCTTACTGGTATCCATTCTTTTGATCCTGGCATGGGCGTAAGGGCTGGTTTTTAATTTTGCATAGAGCATGCCTTGAATCTTCAGATCGTGAACGTAAAGGGCTTCGCCGGTTACCTTTTCCACCCCGTCAATTCGGGGAATTCCGGCTCCAATCAGGTTCTGGCTCATTCTTGCGCCCCCCTTGCAGCCACAGCTTTGATGGCTTCGACAATGGGTACATAACCTGTGCACCGACAAAGATTGCCTTCAATGGCTTCTTTAATCTCTTCTTCCGTTGGATGAGGGTTTTCATTCAGCAGCGCCCTAGCAGCCATAATCATTCCCGGGGTACAAAAGCCGCATTGTAAGGCATTATGCTCGATAAAGGCCCTCTGCAGGTCGGAAAGCTCACCGTCCCGGGCTTCACCTTCTATAGTAAACACTTCCGCTCCTTCGGCTTCCACCGCCAGCACCAAGCAAGAATTAACTGCCTTACCGTTAAAAATTACCGTACAGGCACCGCATTCACCAGCACCGCATCCCTCTTTAGTTCCCGTCAGGTTCAACTCTTCGCGTAGAAGCCACAGCAGCGTTTTGTCTGGTTCCACTGCCACACTCACTTCTTCCCCATTGACCTTTAGATTAATAACCTTCTTCATACTCTCAAACCTCCTTTCCCAAGATTCCCAGGACCTGCCGGACCAGATAGTGGACCATGGCCAAGCGGTATTCCCTGGAGGCCCGCTGGTCGCTGATGGGATTTACTTGCTCCATTACTTTATTGATAATGGCCTTAATGTTTTCTTCTTGCTGCAAGGCATCGCGCCGGACTCGCTTAAGCCCTTGAACAAGTACCGGTGTCGTCGCCACTGCTCCCAAGGCCAGGCGCAGCTCTCCCTCCTCGCTTAAAAATCCCGCCACACTTACCTGGGAGAGGTCGTGCCCTTTAATCCGCGACTTTTTTAAATACACGCCCTTTCCACTACTCACCGGTATTTCCAGCCTTACCACCAGCTCGTTTGGCCGCAGGGCATTTTTCTTCACACCAACAAAAAATTCTTCTATGGGTATTTCCCGGCTTCCCGCCCGGGAAAAAGCCACTACTCTAGTCCCTAGCACCAGTGCTGCGGGAGCCATATCAGCTGCCGGCGAGGCGTTACAAAGGTTGCCGATAAAGGTTGCCCGGTTGCGGACCAGGCTGTTGGCCAGGGTCTTACCGGCCTGGGCCAGCAGGGGATAGTGGATAATAACCGGAGCTTTCAGCAGTTGGTTAATAGTTATGGCACCCCCTAAGGTCAGGCCCTTCTCTGGTACATATTTCAGCTCCTGCATCTCCGGAATATGTTTTATATCAATCAAATATTTACATTTCAGGACCCTGTCCCTTAAATTGACAATAATATCTGTTCCGCCGGCAAGCACTTTAGCTTCCTCGCCATATTTATCTTTGAGTTCAATAGCTTCGGCAAGGCTGGTGGGCCTGAAATATTCTATTGCGGCCATCAGTTACACCTCCCGTTTAACCCTTTAATTTGTCCTCGTTTTTAAGTTTTCTCTCTAAAAATTAACTTTGGTGGGTCATCCTTCATGAAATGAATTACTTATTAACATCATGAGGTAAATTCTGTATATTCTATCGCCTAACCTTCGTAATAATTAACAAAATACTTTCAGGAAAACTAGATACCTTTACTAAAAATCAGTGTACATTTCCTACAGTCAGCTCTAAAAATGCCAAACAAAAATGACAATGTTAACCTTACGGGCTAAAAATTAACGGCGAATGCTGCTAAAACCAAAGACAAAGCATTCGCCGTTAATTCATAGCGTTGGCTCATAGTTCACTTTTCATCAAAGGCCACAATGCGGCAGATGGAAGACTCGCCTCCTACGAACCTCCAGGGGAAGCAGCCGATAACTACTCTCTTGTTTAAAATCTTATCGATCTCTCCCCCTACGTTTTCCGCATGGATTATATCATAAGGGAATAGAGCTATATGCATAAGCTGATAGTCTTCCGGCGGGAAGAAATCGTCCAAGCCCTTGCCATATTTCTCCCGCAGGTGCTTATCAGCTTCCCTAGCCTGCACAGGCATCCATTCGCGGATTTTGGTATTCATGGGGTGATCGGCCGAGCCGCAGTCCACGCCGATCCACTTGATTTTCATTTTGCGGCACCAAGCAGCAAATTCCCGCGTGGGGCCGGGGTGTTTTACCATATACCGCACTTCATCAGCTTCCGGCTGGTCCCAGGCGTAATGATGGTATCCCGTATGGATAATTAAGATGTCTCCCTCCCGCACTTCCACTCGATCAATAATATCCTGGGAGGTATAGATTCCATAGTCTTCGGCTATGTCACTAATGTCCACCACTACTCCGGGTCCTACCAAGTAATCCAGGGGTAGGCTGGCAATATCCTTGCCATGGGTACAGAAATGCAGGGGACCATCCAGATGGGTACCCACGTGGTTGGAAGTGGTAATAAGCTGTCCGTTAGCCCCGTTGGGCGCTAACCTCTTGAAAAATTTAATCTGCAACGGCTCGTAAGTAGGCCAAGCTGGCGTGAGATGGCTTAAAGGTTGGGTGAGATCATACATTTGTACTTTGTCCCAAAAAGATAGCATGCCAATCCCTCCTCAAATTAATAGGATTTTATTAGTTTTGCGCAGGGCCCAAGAAGGCCACTTGCTCACACAAACTAAATGGCCTTGCCTCCCCCTCTATCCGGCGCACTCTTCTCAGGCGTACTGTTCAGCAAAGGCTAACAAAGCCTTTTCAAAACATTCCCAGGGAGGATTGACCAGGCCGGCACCCACCTGCCCTATACCAGGTTTTTTGTGAGCAATACCTGTGTTTATTTGCGGCAAAATACCCGTCTCCACGACCTTGCGGATATCAATGCCTGTAGCTGTTCCCCTGAAGCCTAAAACAGGGATGGTAAAGAATTTGTTTTCCTCTAAAGTGATGCTATACATCTTCCGTGAAAAATTCAGGGCGTCCTCAGGAGTGCCGCCTACAAACTGCACTATAGGAATGGCCGCCGCCATGGCAAAACCGCCTAAACCAGCTGTTTCGGTAATAGCTGAGTCCCCTATGTCCGGGTTAGCGTCGTTCTCGGTAAAACCGGGGAAATAAAGTCCTTTGACCTGCTGAGCTGGTCCCGTAAACCACTGATCCCCCAGACCGCTTACTTTAATTCCAAATTCTGTCCCGTTACGCGCCATAACCGTTACCACAGTACTTTTGGGGATACCATGGGCCGCATCCAACATAGCTTTGGCAGCCGGCATGGAGAGATTTAAGAAAAAGTGATCATTATTGTTAATAAATTCCAATACCCGTCGCAGATCTGGCAAAGGATAGCCTGTCTCTAAAATATGAGGAGCTATGGCCCGAACGAAGAGGGAGGTAGCCGCTTTGTTGCGGTTGTGTACCTCATCGCCCATATGCAGGGCCTGAGCAATGAGGGACTTAAGGTCAAGGCCGCCAGCCAGCTCTAGGGCCGCTTGGAGCACCGGGGCCAGGACTTCAGCCATCCAGTGAAGCCTGTCCAGGACTTCCTGGCTATATGCCCCATAACGCAGAACCTTGCCCAAGCCTTCGTTTAAAGTACAGTAAGCGCGGTTGCCATGGGTCTTATTTTCGACGATAAATACCGGCATAGAGGGAGACACTACCCCTGCCATGGGGCCTACGCTGGAGTGTTCGTGGCAAGGGGAATACTCTATCTCCCCTGAGGCAGCTAGCTTTTCCGCCTCTTCCGCTGACCCCGCCCAACCTTCATAGAGAAGTGCGCCTATTATGGCCCCCCGTAAAGGCCCTGACATCCTTTCCCAAGTTATGGGCGGCCCGGCGTGCAGTAACATACGCTCTCCAAAACCTGGGATAACTTCTTTTGCCTTCCCAATGCCGACTAAAACCGGCTGGGCAGAATTATATCTATCCAAGGCTATACGGTTCGCCTCTTCTATATCTTCCCGTTCCGACAATTGGTCCAGGATTTTAATGAGTTCTACTTGGCCCCGGGCAGGCGGTTCCCACCTCACCTGGTATACAGTGGCCCCCTGGGCCTGCATAGAGCGGGCAAAGACCTCGCTGCCCAGGTTCACTACGTTCAGCTGGGGTGGCCAATTCGCGAGTACTGGCATAACTTTCCCTCCTTATCCCCGGATCATCTTAGCCACTAATTTTGCTGCCGCATAATTAGAATACAGGACCATAGCGCCGGCCTCGCGCAAAACTCTTTCCTGTCTACTTAAATCCTGGGGATCGCCCTCGGTACCCACCAAAACTGCCACTTGAATAAGCTCTCTGCCGGCTTGCCTGGTCAGGGCGCCAGCCTCTCTAACTGCTTCCGCCATCACCCCTGCCGGATCGGGATGGCAGCCGTAGCCCAGGACCACATCAAATAGTAGGATACTCACTTCGTTATCCTGAGCCTCACGCAGATACCGCGGAACCCGTAGGCCAGGTTCCAACATAGGATGGGGCTTACCCCTAGTGAAATAATCGTCGCCCAGATCAATGCAAGAGTGAGCGTAACTTTTTTCTGGATCAGAGAGAAGGAGCTCAGGCTGCCAGGCTATATTGGAATAAACCTTTAGCCCCTCCCTCCCTAGAATGGTAAGCGTTTCATCACAGAGGGTGCCCCCCCCATATAAACCTCTCAAGTACCCGTTAACAGGCTTACCTCCCGTCAATTTCCTAGCTAACGAGTCTATTTCTTCTTCCGAATAATACAGTGTCCTTCCACTTATCCCACTGGCCAGAGAACAGGCTAAAGCTGCAGCTTCTTCCAAGCTACGGGCATATTTCACTTTGCCCGTATCCCGACCCTCACTCTCTCCCATAAAGCACACCACTGCCGGCTTGGAGCCCCGCTCCAGCGCCCTGACCACCTTTTCCCGCACTTCGGGCGCCGGTGGCTTAGAAATAACTACTTTGACCCTCGTGCTTTCATCTTCCTCCAGAAGTTCCAGGGCCATCAAAGTAGTTATACCGCCTACCTCCCGCCGCAGATCGCGCCCCCCGGTACCTATAGCGTGGGTAATGCCTTCACCCAAACGATCTATTACCGCCATAACTTGCTGTAAGCCTGTTCCCGAAGCCGCTACAATCCCTATGCTTCCAGGCTTTACTTTGTTGGCAAAGCCCAGCCCCAGGCCTCCGATAACTGCGGTACCACAGTCCGGCCCCATTACCAGCAGGCCCTTTTCTCGACCCATTTCCTTCAGGGAAATTTCATCTTCCAAAGAGACATTATCGCTAAAAAGAAAGACATGTAATCCTTGTTTTAAAGCTTTCCTAGCTTCTCGGGCAGCATATGGTCCGGGAACGGATATGGCGACGATACCCGCCTTCTGCGCAGCAGCTTCCTCCAGGGAGCTATATATTTTCTCCCCTCCTTCGCTTGGTATGTCGGACCTCCGGCTTAGCCGGAGTTCTATTAACTCCTGTGCTTTGGTGAGGGCCTCCTCGCTTTCCCCGGCGAAAGCTATGATTAAATCAGTAGCTGTAGCGCTTTCTACCTCCGGACCATAAAGGTTAATCGCTTTTAAACTGTCTTTATTGAGATCCGTTCCCATGCCCACCAGCGCTTCCCTAATCCCCTTTACTCTTTGGACTTCCTGGCTGAGACTCATCAGGGTCACGGAATCATAGTAAGTATTGGCTTTAACTACTATCCTTTTGAACACCAACTATACCTCCTTTGCCATTCCAGGGCGAGGTATAATCCTAAGGCAATATCAAATCCCGAAGTAGCACCTAAATTGAGCAATAGCTCTACAGCCTTCTCCGGTTTTACCGACCCCATCCCCAACAAAGAAGCCAGGGCATTTTCTACAAATTCGTGGCCCCGTCCGTGTAAGGCTTCTTCTATGAAAAAGGCGCTCAAGGGATGGGTACTATTTAATTTATGGCGCACACTAACCTCCCACAGGCCTGGCCCCAACCCCAGTGCTTTTCTTATAACACCCCGGGCCATGCTAAGGCCTAAAACTAAATCATCACCGCTAGGTGTTAGCCCCGGCCCCCACCCCAATACCCCCACCAGAGCTTGCTCCAGTTTAAGTCTCTCTTGTGCCAGTACGGAACCCCTTATCTGCTCAAGGAGTGCCCTTAACTTAGGTTCCTTGCCCTCGAGGATACCTTTAAAAGGTGAGGCCGCCTCCTTGCGCAGCAAGGTGAAACGGAAAGCCTCCAAATTGTGCTCGTTAACTAAAGGCAGCCTTTTCATTCCCTCAAGTGGACTTTGCCAGGGTACACTGCAACTAAAATCAGCAATGACCCCAGGTCCAACCTTCAGGCAGTTCCCTGGCAACAGCTCAACCCTTTGGCCTGGAAGAATGCCCCAGGATAGAAAAGATGCTTTATCTTCCACAGCTAAAGTGGCATAACTTGCCCCACAACCTTTTCCCATAGGTAGCATAGTTAAAAACCTTTTACCGTCACAAAGATTGATAGCCCGGTTAAAAACGCTATGAACATAAAAATCCTTTTGTCCCGACAGGAGCGCTATAAAATCTGGCCCTGTGCATACCACCGTTAAGTATTTGACAGGTTCCTTATAATCCCCGTACAATGGTGGTCCCTGCCTGACCCTGGAGAGCTTCCCTGGCCTCCTCCAGCAAACCGATAATTGCCCTCTGACCCCCTTGTTCCAGAAAAGCAATGGCTGCCTCCACTTTGGGTCCCATGCTGCCCGGCGGGAAATGCCCCTCCGCTAGATAGCCTTTGGCTTCCTCCAGCGTCATAAGGTCCAATTCTCGTTGACCAGGCCGGCCAAAATTGATCGCAACTTTCCTCACACTGGTCAACACTAGCAACACGTCAGCCTGGATATCAATGGCCAACCTGGCCGCCGCCAGGTCCTTGTCAATCACCCCTTCCACGCCGGTCAACCGGCCTTTTTCGTCCCGGATCACAGGTATACCTCCTCCCCCGGCAGCTATTACTATCAGACCATCATCCAGTGCTTTTCTAATAGCTCGCCTTTCCACGATTTCTACAGGCCGGGGAGAAGGTACCACGCGCCGCCACCCGCGTCCACTATCCTCTACCATGCGGTAGCCCTTAGATTTTTCTAACTCCCGTGCCTCTTCAGTGGTATAAAACGGCCCCACAGGCTTGGTGGGGTGAATAAAAGCCGGATCGTGGGGGTCAACCACTACTTGGGTTACAAAGGTCACCACTTCCTTCTGGCAACCTTTTTCCAGTAAGACATTGCGCAGTTGTTGCTGGATGCCATAGCCCAAGGAGCCCTGGGTATTGGCGACACAAACATCCAAGGGCATCGGCGGTACTACATGTTTGGCCAGCTCGTTTTTAATAAGCAAATTGCCTACCTGGGGACCATTCCCATGGGTAATAAGCACACGGTAACCTGCCATCGCCAGCTCAGCAATGGAATCAACCGCATGAGCAATATTTCTTAATTGCTCCGGAAAGGTTCCCCGTTCGCCGGCTTTAGTTATGGCATTACCTCCTAAGGCCAGGACTAAGGTTTGCACTCCCAACACTCCTGATATGGTGTTTAGTTTTCATATGTGATTAATGTTCCAGATATTTGCGCTCAAACCTTTGTAGAATAGTTATAAATTTGGGCTGATAGATCTATTACTTTTTCTTATTTATATCTTTTCTTGGCAAATTTAAGAGTTATTTTATTTATTTAAACCGTTAAGCTTATTATTTCTAAAAATAATAGGGGCTTCTACCCGCCCCTTCTAATGTTAAATCTTGTTATCATTAAATATTTTAGATAACCGTAAAGCCGTCTGTAAGGTAAGGCGCTGTTCAGGATCATCAGGGTTAAATCCTGTGAGTTGTCTAATCTTATTTAATCTGTAGAGGATAGTATTGTAATGGGTATATAACAGATCAGCAGTTCTTTTAATATTACAATTGGTGTGGAGGTAGGTTTCCAGAGTTTTAACTAATTCGCCTCCCTTAGAACTGTCGTAAGAACACAACGGTCCCATTATTTCCGCCACAAAACGCTTCTGCTCCTCAAGGCCAGCCTGGCCCAAGAGCAAGCCATAAATACCTAGGGTATCATAATAAATATCATTTCCCAAGCCAAAAATTAATTGTCCCAGCTCCAGGGCTATCCTCGCTTCGCGATAACTTTTTCTTAACCCCGCCACCCCTTCCCCTGGCCGGCCAATACCAGTAGTAACTATCCAGCGTAAGAGATTCTGGCGTATCTTTTTGATAATTTCTCCAACCCAGGGGACAATTTCTTCCCTTGACAGATCTGCGGGATGTAAGAAAAGTAAAATGCCACTAGAATGGCTAGTTAAAATATGCTTAAGTCTATTCCTGCGGCAGAAGTCATCAATGATAGTAATGGCCTGGGTTTTGATTAACTGGGATACCCTTTCGTGTTGAGTTATATTTTCTATCTTCTTGCTCGGCAAGACATTAAATAAAATAGCAATATAGTCCAGTGTCAAGTCCCAACCAAAAGTCTTGCCACGAGCAATGAATCCTTCCTCATCGAGATGTTCCGCGGTAAACAACTGATCCAAAAATTCTGTGCGGTATTTTTGTTCTACCTGGGCAATACCATGGCAGCGAATTATATCCAGCGCAATAAGAAGGCATACCCGTTCTAAATTTAAGAGGTCTAAAAAGGAAAAACTATTATCAAATTTAACCGCCTTTATACAGCCGTAATGCTCGTTTCCTACCACCAGAGGCACCCTTATTATTTCGGCCTGGTAACCCTCCCCTTCAACCCTTTCTCGTTGGAAAGACATGACAGGGCCCTCTATCTTGTCAGCAAAGGTTTCTGTAGCCGATACCTCTGTAGGGCGTTCCAGTAGCGCTAAGATTAATTTTTCTTCTACTTTCCCCCAGGATAACCCTGCTATCTCTCGCCTCAAGTTTAAAGAATCATCCACCCGGACCACAGCTTTAAGTAAATCGGCCAGAGCTACCACCATCTGTTTCAGGCCACCGCCTTCCAGAATTAAATGGGCAAACCGGCGGTGAACCCCCATACTCCGGCGCACAAATTTGGCTTGCCGGTTTACTATTTGAGCCAAAACCGCTGACATCAGATCTGAAAAACTTACTTCATAGGGCAATTCCAACAACGGCAAACCATAGAGGTTAGCCGCCTCTACCATATATGACGGCACCGTTTCAATATACCTTTTGGGTTTAAAAGCTAAAGCTGCTAAACCTTTAGCCGCCAACTTGGGCACCAATTCCTTTTGGGCCTTAAGATCATCTCGAATGGCATAGCCCGTCGTAAGGAGTAAATCGCCCTCCCTGACCCAGTTCAGGATATCGGGCACCTCCATAACATTTACATTAGTGATGACCCGACCTAAACCTTGTATACCACCTATTACTTTGGTATTTTTGAATTCTGATAAATTGAGCAGTTCTTCTACCGTTATCCCTACTTCGTACAACATAGAACCAGCACCTAGCCTAAATGTTTAGGATATACTTAGGGCCGTAACGTAGCTACCGCCCGCTGGGGCTTAAGTAGAAAATCTAGAGCCGCTAAAATATGGGGAAAAACGGCGTCAGCGGCCAGCAGAGCGCTGGTAGCCACGCCTTCATCTCCGAAGACTAGTAAACCCAAAGCTGCCTTCTTCAGCATCAAAGCATCATTCTGGCCGTTCCCGATAGCGACTGTGTGTAGCGGCCCTAGGTTTTCCACCAGCCGCGCCTTGTCTGCTCCGCCCTCCCAGGGATCTATGCGCACGAGTTCCACTGGCAGGGCAGCGCATTCCCGGGCGGCGCTACCAAAAGTGTCGGCCGTAAAGACGTAAAGCTGGACCTGCCGGCTTAAGGCTTCCAGCCTTTCCCTTACCCCCGGAAGTAAGGCGCCATCGAGGGCCAGGGTGCCGTTAAAGTCCAGCACCACATAGTTAATGTTGATTTCCCGGTCAGGCAGCTCAATCTTCAGCATCCGAAAATTCCTCCCTCCACCCGTGGCGGTACCGCCGGGGGCCAGGCCCTCCTTCCTCCCACCTCTGACAGTGAGGGCATACTAGTTTTTCTTTTTCCCCTTCCCCGCCCACGTTCCACTCGTGACCGCAAAGGCGGCAGCGCACCCTGTCAGGGCTTAAGCGGAAACAACCCCCTTCCACTTTAATGGCTTTCCCGTTAATTAGGGCATCGGCAATCTTAGACCGGGCTGAATTGAGGATGCGGAAAAAAGTAGGCCTGGATACCTCCATACGAGTAGCGCAATCTTCCTGCTCCAGACCTTCCAGATCTTTAAGGCGAATGGCCTCTAGCTCTTCCACAGCTAGGGTAACTTCTTCCAGCTCATTCAAGGGTACACCAGCCGGTTTAAAGTAGGTAGTTTCCGGCAAAAATTCTACACGGCGACATTTGGGCGGTCGCGGCATATTTTAATTACCTTCCTCCAGATCTTCTGGCTGCATAGTATAAGCCGGTACCATGGTGGGCGTCCAGGCCATGAAGGGGCCTACCGGGTAAACCTGGCCTGCGGCCATCTGTAAGCTCTCTAGATTTTCTACCAGGGTTTGAAAGAAGCTAAAGGGCAGGGCAAAGAGGAGCTCATCCTTCTGGGTACCGCCAAAGGTGCGGTCACCGGCGCAGGGGAAGCCGATAACGGGCTTCTGTTCGCCCAGGGCAAAACCGATGGAAGAACAGAGAGCTGCTTCAGCTACTGTATCGGCCTTTACACAATCGCCCGTCTCAAACAAAGAGGCATGAATAAGGCGCATCACTTGAGCTGGGTTGACATAAATTACCACCACATCCGGATCGAAGTCTTTAAAACCAGCTACCGGGCCTACATAAATACCGTCGTATTGTTTGCCCTTATCCCCTAGCTTATAAGTGTTAGCCATAAATTTCCGGCCAGCTTCTTCATCGCTTACATAGCGGCCTACAGCAGCTCTACCGCTGGTAAATCTTTCTGGGGTCTTGATTAGTCCGGTGCAGGCAGCGCCGATGGCGCAAACCATAAGATCCGGCGTTCCGGACCCGAATTTACCCTGATAGCGTGCCTGGCAGACGAGCTGGCAAATATTGATCTTCCAGTTAAAGGGTCGCCTGGGCAATTCCTCTCTCCGGCGATACAATTTTACCCCTACCGGGTTGGTATCTAACCGTAATAGATCTACCAGACGCTGGGCTAAAAGCTTCTTATCCATTTCTGTCATTCTGTCCTCTCCCTTCTGCAAATTTATGAGATAGTGTTAAATATAATACTTCGCCATTACGCCCGGCCTTCCCTTCCACTAAAGAAAATTTTCGCCTTCACTCTTTACCCCTCAAGAGTTGCAAAAGGCCTTCCTCATCCAGCATAGGTATCCCTAGTTCACGCGCTTTGTCGTACTTGGAACCGGGATTTTCTCCCACCACTACGTAATCCGTCCGGCGGCTAACGCTGCTGGCTACTTTGCCGCCTGCGCGCAAAATGAGCTCCGTAGCCTGCTGGCGGGTAAGGTTGGGCAGGGTACCGGTTAAAACAAAGGTCTTACCGGCCAGAGGACCTGTAGTTTCCGGTTCAGGTTCAACCTCCATCTTGACCCCTGCCCGCTTTAATTTCTCCAACACTTTAAGGTTAAGGGGTTCGGCAAAAAAGGCCTTTATGCTATCGGCAATTTTAGGACCGATATCGGGAAGGGAGGTCAGTTCTTCAAAGCTTGCCTGTTTAAGGCGGTCCAGGGACCGAAAGTGGCGGGCCAGCACGCGGGCGGCCCTTTCTCCCGCGTGGTGGATGCCCAGGGCAAAAAGCAGCCTTTCCAAGCCACGATCCTTGCTCGCCTCAATAGCAGAAATTAAGTTTTGAGCCGATTGCTTGCCAAAACGCTCCAGGGGCAATAAGTCCTCAACTTTAAGGTAATAGAGGTCGCCCGCATCCCGGATGAGCCCCGCTTCCAGAAGCTGCGAAACTATAGCCGGCCCTAAACCCTGGATATCCATAGCCGCCCGGGAAGCGAAGTGGATGATGCGTTCTTTTACCTGGGCAGGACAGGCCAGGCCCCCAGTACAGCGGTGCGCTGCTTCTCCCGGTTCGCGGATAACTTTAGCCCCACAGGCCGGACATTTCTCGGGCATATAAAACTCCTTTTCTTCGCCTGTTCTCCGCTCCGGCAAAACTTTTACTACTTCAGGAATCACATCCCCGGCTTTTTGAATCACCACGGTGTCGCCCAGGCGCACGTCTTTTTCCCGAATAATATCTTCATTGTGCAGGGTCGCGCGGCTCACGGTGCTACCGGCCAGGTGCACGGGTTCCAGCACCGCCGTCGGCGTCAGTACCCCTGTACGACCAACCCGCACAATAATCTCCCGCACCCGGGTTATGGCCTGTTCCGCCGGAAATTTATAGGCCAGGGCCCAGCGCGGGCTTTTGGCTGTAGCACCTAATATCCGTTGCAGGGTCAGATTATTAACTTTTATTACCAGCCCGTCAATTTGGTAAGGGAGGGCTGTTCGTTTTTCTAAAGTCCATTCACCCAGCGCTGCCAGTACTTCATCGATATTGCGGCAATAGCGCCGGTAAGGGTTGACCGGTAGTCCCAGTTTCACCAGGTAGTCCAGGGCTTCCATATGGGTAGCGGGCTGGGGATCATCGGTAGTATATAACACTTCATAGACAAAAAGCCCCAGCGTCCGGGAGGCTGTAATCCGGGGGTCCAGCTGGCGCAAGGACCCGGCCGCAGCATTGCGGGGGTTGGCAAAGGTAGGTTCCCCGGCCTCTTCCCGCTCTCGATTGAGGCGGGCAAAAGCAGCCTTAGGCATATAGACTTCCCCTCGCACCTCTAGCCGGGTTACGGGCCGGTGCAAGCGCAACGGCAAAGCCCTTACCGTACGCAAATTGGCTGTAACATCTTCCCCTACCTCTCCGTCCCCCCGGGTAGCCCCCACGGCAAATTCCCCCTCCACATAGGTAAGGGCTACGGATAAACCGTCTATTTTAAGTTCAACCACATAATCTACTTCCTCCGCCCCTCCGGCGAGTTCCCGCACCCGCCGGTCAAAGTCGCGAACCTCTTCAGGAGAGAAAGCATTAGAAAGGCTCAGCAAAGGCTGGCGGTGGCGTACAGTCGCAAACTCCGGTCGCGGCGCACCGCCCACCCGCTGGCTGGGCGAATCGGGAGTAACTAGCTCCGGGAACTGTTTTTCCAGCTCCAGGAGTTCCCGCATGAGGGCATCGTATTCCTGGTCGGTAATAATAGGGGCATCTAAAACGAAGTAGCGGTAATTATGCTCCTCTATTATTCTGCGCAGTTCAGCCAGGCGTTTTTTAGCTTCTTCCCGGGAAAGAGCCATAATCCTCACCTCATACTTTTTGCAAAGGTGCGTAGCGCAGTAGCAATTCCTTTAAGCCCAGTTCAGGAAAAGCCACCGTTACCTGGGCATCTTCACCTTGTCCTTTAATACGCACAATTATGCCGATACCGAATTTGGCATGCCGCACTTTATCTCCTACGGCCAGAGAAGTAACAGGCACGTTCTCTCCGGAAGCTTGCCTTGGAGAGCCTTTCCCTTTACCACCTGGCAGAACCTTTAATTCCGGCCGCTGTAAAGAAGAGTTGACTTCCCTTTTAACCTCCGGCTGGCCCCAAGGGTGTAACAGCTCCGGCGGTATTTCCTTAAGGAAGCGGGAAGGAGGATTGTTTAAGGTGGTGCCGTATAGATTACGACTGGTAGCATAGGTCAGGTACAAAACTTCTTGGGCCCGGGTCATACCTACATAACAGAGGCGGCGCTCTTCTTCCAATTCTTCCAGATCGGTGGTGGAACGAAAATGGGGAAACACGCCTTCTTCCAAGCCGGCCAGGAATACTACTGGAAATTCCAGGCCTTTGGCCGTATGCAAGGTCATTAAAGCCACAGCATCTCCGCCACTGTAAGTGTCGGCCTCGGCCACCAGAGCCACCTGGGCCAAAAAGCCCTCCAGACTTTTCTCTTCTGTTTGGGCATCATAAGCCCGGGTAACGGTTAATAGCTCCTTTAAGTTCTCCACACGAGCCTGGGCTTCGGGAGTTCTTTCGGCTTCTAACTCTGCCTGATAGCCGGTTTCCTTTAGAATTGTTTCGACTATAGCGGTTACTGATAATCTATCCTTTTCCTGCCTTAATTTATCCAGCAACATCCCCAATTCTTTTAAAGGCGCGAGCTGCCTGGACAGAAGGCCGGGAACTTCTTCGGGCGTCTTTAGGACTTCAAGAATAGTGAGGCCCCTTTCCTGGCTGAAAAATTCCAGCTTTAGCCAGGTGCCTTCGCCAATACCCCGGCGGGGCACATTAATAATCCTCTTCAAACTCAAACTATCAGCCGGATTAACGATAACCCGCAAATAAGCCAGGATATCTTTAATTTCCTTACGCTGATAGAATTTTAAGCCACCTACAATTTCGTAGGGCAAACCCAGCTTTATGAAAGCTTCCTCCAGCGCCCGGGATTGGGCATGGGTGCGATATAGTACGGCAAAAGCCCCAAAGGGCCTGTTCTCCTCCCGGTGACGCCGGTAAATTTCCCTGGCGATAAAAAAGGCCTCATCCTGTTCGCTCTCAGCCTCGTAAAGGTAGAGGAGTTCCCCTTCCTGCCGCCTGGTCCATAGGCGCTTCTCCTTGCGGCCAGTATTATTCTTGATAACCTCGTTAGCTGCCTGCAAGATAGGCCAGGTGGAGCGATAGTTCTCCTCCAGCAATATCACCCGGGCATCGGGATAATCTTCTTCAAAGGCTAAAATATTGCCGATATCTGCCCCCCGCCAACCGTAAATGGACTGGTCCGGATCTCCCACTACACATAAGTTTTTCCCGTCACCTGCCAGCAGCCTCACCAGCACATACTGGGCGTGATTGGTATCCTGGTATTCATCTATTAAGATATGCTGCCAGCGCTGCTGGTAATGGCGCAAGACCAGAGGATTCCTCTGGAAAAGAGCCACAGTAAGCATGATGAGATCATCAAAATCAAGGGCATTTAGGTCCTTTAGTTTATCCTGGTAAAGGCGGTAAATGGCGGCTAGCTTTTGCTCAGCATAGGTGCTGGCCACCCCTTCGTAGTCCGCCGGTGTGTACAGAGCATTCTTGGCGCTGCTGATGGCCGCCGCTACCGAGCGCGGCGGGAACTTCTTCTCATCCAGGTTAAGTTCCCTTAATATCTCCCGCAAGACAGCTAGCTGGTCGTCAGTATCATATATCACAAAGCTGGGTTTATAACCTAACAGGTGTATATCCCGCCTTAAAATACGCACACAGGCCGCATGGAAAGTGCTGACCCAAAGATAACGGGAAGCGCTCCCTACTATTTTCTCCAGCCTTTCCTGCATCTCCTGCGCAGCTTTATTGGTAAAAGTAACCGCTAAGATGGCCTCCGGCGGCACCCCTTCTAGTAATAAGTGAGCGACCCGGTAGGTAAGCACCCGCGTCTTACCGCTACCCGCACCGGCTAAGACTAACAAAGGGGCCCCCCGGTGACACACTGCTGCTCGTTGTTGGGGATTCAGGGTATCCAGGAAGTCCAACAAAGGCTTCACTCCTTGCAAAAGCTATAAGTGTTTTCGCCGTACCCACATTAATTTCCTGCCGCTACCTTATTATTTTAACATTGAGCTATCCCTAAACAAAAATAGCCTTTATGACGCCGAACACATATAATGCAACAGACAATTGATTTACGGAAGGGGAGGTACTGATGTTTTTCTTCACTTTGCCAGCTACGGATAACCCCTCAGAGGCACCTGGAGGGAAAATTACAGAAGAAAACCGGACAAAGGAAGATAACCTTCCGGAAGAAAAGATCTCGGAAGAGCAGATTCCGGGAGATAAATCTACCAGAGATAACCCAGATAACCGCGGCACACCTGTTACCCTCGCGATTTTAACCCAGGGCCTTGTAAGGGAAGCTATTTTAAGCGGTTCGGCCAATAACCTGTGTAATAATTTACACCTTTGGATCGAAAAAATACGTGTTTTTCTTAATTATGCCGATGCCGGCGTAGAAACATTAAACAATATTGTTAACGTGGCCAGGGAGAATCTAGCCCAAGCAGCAGATCTACAATGGACTCCAGAGGTCAATGCAGCCTCCTTAGCTCTGCCTGCCTCTTCCTTTAAACTTTTTTGGGACCTCATTCGCACACCCGAATTTCAACAGTTTTTCGGCCGCATGTTAGCCCAGCTCTTACAACCGCCAAAAGTAAAGGGCTCTGGTTAAATCCAGAGCCCTTTGCCATTACCCCAGCCAACCGGCATTCACTAAACCGGCGCCTTGTTCCACAGAACTTAACCCTGGAAGCTTGCGGGCGGTTTGCCTCAATATTTTCCGGGCCTCTTCAGCCCCCAGATCGTTGCGGGCGCCTAAAATTAACGCCAAAACGCCGCTAGTATGGGGAGCGGCCATGGAAGTTCCGCTCATGGTCCGGTATTGACCGCCAGGATAAGTAGACAGGACATCGGCCCCGGGAGCAGCCACAGTAACTTCCGGTCCCCGGCTGCTGAAATCGGCCAGGTCATCTTCCTGAGTTGTAGCCGACACGGCTATGACACCGGGATAACGAGCCGGATAGAGAATCTCACCCTCTTTTTGACCTTCATTACCGGCAGCAGCTACCAAAAGCATTCCAGCTTCCAAACAGGCATCTACAGCTTTTTTTAAAGCGGTGCTGGGTTGTTTAGTGCCAAAACTCATGTTCACAATCTGCATTTTGTTTTTCAAGGCCCATTCTAGCCCGCTCACAATATCCGAAATAAAGCCTCTACCCCGGTAGTCAAAGATCTTGACCGCATAAATTTGTGCTTGCGGCGCTACCCCCACTACTCCAAAGGTGTTGTTGGCTGCTGCTATGATTCCGGCCACATGAGTACCATGACCATTGCTATCCCCGGCCGGCCAGCCAGGGAATTTAATATTAACCCTTTCTACTAAGTTACCCCTCAAGTCTGGGTGACTGGCCTCGACACCTGTATCCAGTACAGCCACCTTTACACCTGCCCCGGTGGTCCGACGCCAGGCTACCGGAGCCCCTATACGTTCCACTCCCCAGGGAACTGTTTGTTTACTCCAATGGGCTGGACAGGGAAGAGCGCAGGTTTCCACCGTCACATCCTCTTCCACTACTTCCACCTGGGGTTCCTGGGCCAAAGCCTTCAGCTTCTCCTCCTCAAGGGGAAAGGCAGCTACCAGGGCATTTATTAACGGTAGCTCCTTTAAAACCCGGCCACCAAAAGAATTTACTGTTCTGCGCCCCTGGGTTAAAGATGTGCCCTTCTGGAAAATAATTATTTTACGAACTTCCCTGGAAGGGGTAGCTGTCAGGCTAATGCTCCCAGCTAGCAAAACTAACAAAGAAGGAAGAAAAAGAAGAAAAGGAAGCGTAACCATCCCTCCCTATTGTTTATTCTTTATATATGCTATTCAGGAGGTCTGGCTTAAGTTAAAATCCTTGCCGGCACTATACAGAGCTTTCCAGGTGTAACCACTCCTCCACCTGCTGCATAATCTGAAACTAGATAATGGGAGAAGTCCCATAAAACGAATCTAGGGAGGAATGCCTAAATGACCCTGAGTCCTGAGTTCTTCTGGTGGTTTTTCCCCATCATTATCATCATTATCCCTGTAGTTTTAATCTTCTTCATCTGGCCCTTAGCCTCGGCTGCTAAGTAAGCAGGCCAGATTCTATTTACTCCGGAGGAGGGGAACCGACCACCCCTCCTTCGTTTGCTCTGTATCAGGGTTCTATACAGGTTAAAAAAGCCCCGATTCTCGGGGCCATTTTTCCTTTCCTACCGTTTTTGCCAGTCGGCGAGAAACCGCTGCAAATCCTCGGGGATCTCACCACCCATGTCCTTGGCCAACTGGGTGTAGAAGTTCGCGATGTTCTTCTTTATTTCGGGTGAAAGGCTTTGGGTCATCTGATTAATATATTGGGCCAACTTCTCCTTGTCACCCAACTCCTCCGGCTTTAAGCCTGCCTGGGCCAGCAATTCCTGGACTACAGCTGGGTTATCCGGGGATATGCCCATTTCCTGCAACACTTCCACCAGGTTAGTCTTCCCCGCTGCTCCAGCTGCCAGAAGGCGCTGGCGTAATTCTTCTAAATTAGCTCCCATGGCCATCATCACCTTCTCTTAAACAATTATTTTAGCAGGTTAATCAAACCCTCTCTCCATTTCTATTCAACAGTCTCGCAAAAAGTACTACCCAAAAACAAAGACCGCGGGATTACCCACGGTCCATTTTTTATATTAGCCTTTGTCCGGTGCCAGGTTAGCTGCTAAAACTCCTACAATTTCGCCATTTTCTTTTCTCACCGGTACGGAAACTGTAATGGCTAGACGGTTAGTAGATTGGGTTATGTACGGTTCGGTGGAAAAATTCTTGCCTTCCATAGCCACCTGGAACCATGGCCGGAAAGCCCAGTTAGTAACTTTAGCGGGCGGTCTATTATATATGGCCGTACCATCGGGTAAAGTCGCAATAAGGGTTTGAATTACGGGAGAGCTCTCAAAGGCCTGATCTAATATAGGCTTTAACACCCCAAGGTCCATTCTCTGTACTTCTGGTCTGGCCGCCACTTCTTCTAAGATTTTATGCCCTTGCGCAATTAATTCCCGGCAAGTGGCTTCGTCCCAGCCGCCCTTAGTATAATCGGCTGCTAAATTAAAGAAATTCTGAGCCATGTCTGCCAGTTGCTGCATACTTCGTTCCACTTTACTCATGACGGCCTGTTGTTCACTGGTCGCTGCCGAAACTTCCTGGATGCTGGCTGCTGTTTCCTGGGCCACCGCCGCCATCCGGGCGGCGTCCTCGTTGACCGACCGCACTCGCTCTACCTGCTGCTGGGCACGATTATTTATCTCCTCCATAGCTTTGACTGCTTGCGCTATGGCCTGGCCTATGGCCAGGAAGGCTACCTGGGCATTTTGCCCTCTTTCAATATTGCCTTTGACCAGTTCGACATTCCTCTCCACCTGTAAGGCCGTTTCCCGCGCCTCCGCCTGGATCTCACCGGCCAGCTTGGTAATGTTTTGAGCCGCCTGAGCTGACTGGTCTGCCAGCTTGCGCACTTCATCAGCCACTACAGCAAAGCCACGCCCTTGTTCTCCGGCTCGTGCTGCTTCAATGGCTGCATTGAGGGAAAGCAAATTGGTTTGTTCAGCAATGGCTGTCACCACCCGGACAAATTCGCTGATCTGGGCCATTTTCTCTTCCAGCCGGTGCATCTGCCGGGCCGCCAGCTCATTAGAACCGGCTGCTTCTTCAATTTCCTGGAGAAGTTGTTCTAAAAGGGTTCTCCCTTCCTGTTCCCTTTTCTGGACCTGGACGGCTAAATGCGAACCTGCCTGGGCCTGTTCTGCAATTTCCTCTGCCAGACCGGTCAAAATCCCCATGTTTTCTGCGATCCGTTGGGCAGCACCGGCTTGCTCATCAGCTCCACCAGCAATTTCCTGCATAGCGCTGGTGATCTCCCGGAAGCTGGTCTGGATGGCTAAGGTTCCTTTCAGAAGGAGGTTAACAAAGTAATTTAACTCATCGGAACTGCGCTGCATGTGGCCTATAATTCGGAAAAAACTGTCCAGGACTGCGATAACCGACTGTCTAAAAGCAACACTTAAACCTAATCCGGAAAAAAGCTTATCAGCCTTGACCGGGTCCCCTTCTCCCAAAATCTTGAGAAAATTCTCCAGACCGGCCAGAGGCCGTATCCATTTTTGCCAGAGAATTAACAGCGTCAGCAGGCTAAGGATAATTGCCAGGACTACAGCTACCATGGCTGCTGATAAAAAATGCTCCAGGCGAACACCCTGCCAGGCTGTAAGCAGTGCCCCAGCAATGGTAGGTAGTAAGGTTAAAATTAACAGATAGCAAAAATATCCTATTAATTGTTTATAATGGTCGCGCCCAGAAGTAGTCATAGCTTTCCCCCTTTTAAAAACCTGAATCTTCCATGGAGCAATTCCCTCTGCACAAGCATATAAGCCCTCCGCTCGCTGTCACTCCAATAGCATTATATCGCCTGATTTCTCTATGGTCAAACAGATTTTGACAAATGTCGGTGTCAAGAACTGCTTAGTGATGTACAGTTGCGTATTGAATATTTTTTAGCCTGTGTTATACTTATTGTAATACAAAGCGAGGTGAGTGTTTTTATGGTTAATGTGGGTAAAGACTCAAAAATAACAGCAGTAAGATTACCTTTCAAGATTCTCAAAGATATTGATGCTATAGCGGGCAAGGGAAACCGTTCAAAATTTATCCTCTCCGCTATTGAGAAAGAATTAAGGCGGCAAAGACGTCTGGCTTACATCCAAAAAGGAGAGGGCTTCATTACTGATGAGCTAGTACCTGATAGAAGACCGGAAGAGGGGGATGATACTTTAGCCTTTGTCAACCGTTTGCGCGAAAAGGATGTGAGGGTAGATTAAATGGCGTTTAAGAAAGCAATTTATGGAGCTTTGCTTGATACTGACTTCTTAATCGATTTAAACCGCAGCAAGCGCAACCAATGGCGGCAAAGGGCGGAGAAACTATTACGTGATATTAATTCGGAAGAACTGTTTATTTCTAGCGTCACAGTAATTGAATTCTTAACCGGGATTCCAGAAAATGAGCAAACAGAGGCCCAAACCATGCTTCAAGAACTCTATTATTATGTCACGCCAACTTATGAAGAGGCTGCTTTAGCTGGTAGACTTCGTCGAGACTGGCTGGCCAGGGGCTACGTCTTGTCTTTGGCAGATGTAATCAATGCTGCCATCGCTATGTCCCGGAACCTGATCCTTGTTACGCGCAATGTTGCTCACTATCCTTTTGACCAACTAATAATTCTGAGCTGGTGAGCTAGCACACTAGATTGAAGAACTGCGAATCATCTTTTTGCCGACCACGTCGATCATCCTCTTTCCCCTTGTTGCCGACGGATTGTCCACCTTCAGCATACAGGGAATTTGATCCGGGAAATCAACTTTTCGCTGATTTTACTGTTGCAAAACCGTCAATTCCTCATAGGTAGGCTGCAAATACTAGTTGGAGGATCAGGTTGGCTTAAGAATAACTAACAACTGTACTAATGCGGCGTGGGGCATAGGTAACGCTGTACTAATGTCAAAATATTATCGCACGTCTGCGTCAGTTTTGCACCAGATGCGTCCCATGTATAAGGGAGAAGTCTGGCAAGCTACTCTGAACCCAAGGCCAGTGAGTCACCCGGTCCCCAAATTAGGCAGCATGAACTTTAAGCCGGAAAGGGTAAAGTGGGCAGGGCAAGCCTAAGCCCGCCAGTACGGTGCTGGCATCGCAGTTGCCCCTGGCCCCGAGGTAATAATAGCATACTCTCACATGCGAGCAGAGCATGAACGCGATCGGGTTATGGCTTGGATTGACGCCGCCATCCCCCGCCCCTAGCCGTAGGTATATAGATCTGACTTTATCAAGTGTCTTGCGTATGCGGAAGCACGTTTCTGCCACCTGAATACCGGGAACGAATGCTTAGTACAGAGGACGCTCCAACGAATGCGAGAAAAAGGGATACAGCTCTGCACTCGGCGCAGGTAAAAGCTTGCCTTCACGGTAAGAGCTCCCTACGAGAGTACGTGCGACTAGAAATTCTAAACTGGCTGGGCGCTCTTTGTCCTGGGCGCAGACAGATCCGTACTACCCGCTGCTGTCACAGCAGACGAATACCTCAAAAAACTTGAAACTGACATTTCTATGGCTGTCAATTTTTTCTTATGTTCTAATGGTCTCCATTAATAATTACCCCTTGCAAGTGACAATCTAAGCGAAACAGAACCCTAAACCCTGTACTCTACCGTTTCCTGGCGGGCCAGAACGTCGTACAGAAAACTGGCTTTGCTTAGCTTTTCCACCTGCACCTCCTCCGGCGTGCAGGCTAACGGTTCGATAGGTTTCCGTACTTTAGCAATAGCTGTACCTAAGACCTCAAGACGCCGGTGAAAAGGCATTTTTGCAAAGTCTGGCGAGACGACCAGCAAATCTATATCGCTATCCTCCGCGGTATCGCCCCTAACCTGGGAGCCAAAGAGGATTATTTTATCCACTTTAAGACCTTGTTCCTTAAGGGCCTCGGCAAAGTCCCGAATTACGGCTTCAACGTCAGCTCGTTTCTTAGACATTCCAGCACCTCCCTCGTCCGGGCAAGGTAATCTTTAGTGACTTTTCGTGAATACCCTTTAAGTGCTGCCTTTAGGTCTTTGGGATACCTAGCACTTGGCCCTATAGCATCCAGTAGTCCCAGGAATTTTAATTGCTCCTCACCTAGGTTAACCTGGGCAATTTCCGCCAAGTAGACTAGCTTATGCGTTTTTAGTGAGGTTTCCCCTGTTTTGTGCACAAACGCCTACTATTTGGCGAATATCTAACATGAGACCTCACGCTCCTTTTGCTTTGCTTTTGGTGTTTTTTCCGGTGAGGTCTCTTTTTTCTTTATCACATCCCCATTCTCCTGCCGCTACCTACTGAAATTTTACACGGCCTTAACAAATACGGGCAATTTGATCAAAACTAATTTCCAGTGAAAAGAACCCGGTCATCAGCAAAAATACTATCACTGGCCTGCTCAAACATTCTTAAAAGATCAGACACAGTGGCCCTTTCTCTCTCCGGGCCGGATATATCCAGGATAATACGCCCCTCGTGCATCATAATAGTCCGGTCACCGAGGCGCAATGCCTGTTCCAAATTATGGGTTACCATAAGGGTGGTAAGCTTATGGCGGGCAATAATCTTTTCCGTTAACTCCAGCACTTTACGAGCGGTGCGCGGGTCCAGGGCAGCAGTATGTTCGTCCAGCAATAACAACTTGGGCGTAGCGATGGTAGCCATAAGCACGGTCAGCGCCTGCCGCTGGCCGCCGGATAAAAGACCCACCCTGGTCGTTAAGCGATCTTCCAGGCCCAACCCTAAAAGAGCCAGGCGTTCTTTAAACAGTTCTCGCTCTGCCACAGTAATTCCCCATCGCAAGCGGCGGGGGCAACCCCTTCTCAAGGCCAGGGCCAGGTTTTCTTCCACGGTCATAGAGGCGGCTGTTCCCTGCATGGGATCCTGGAAAACCCGTCCAATGTGGGCCGCCCGGAGGTGTTCAGGCCACCGGGTAATATCCTGCCCGTCCAAGATAACTTTCCCTTCCTCGATGTCGTAAACTCCGGCCACCACGTTTAAAAGGGTAGATTTACCGGCACCATTGCTGCCAATGATGGTCACTACCTCTCCCGGGCGGACGTGCAGGTTGACCTCCTTTAAAGCCACCTTTTCGTTAACCCCGCCGGGATGAAAGATCTTGGATACGTTGACCAGTTTCAGCAACCTGCTCACTCCTCAACCGTAATGACCGCAATCCCAGGCGCTGCCGCACAAGGGGAAAGGAGAGGGCTACCACCACAATCAACGAAGTTAGCAACTTGAGATCCGTGGGTGGCATCCCCAGTTGCAATACCAGGCTGATCACAGCCCGGTAAATTATGGAACCTACAGTGACTGCCAGCAGAGCCCGGAAAAGAGGCATACTGCCAACCAGCGCCTCACCGATAATAACTGAAGCCAGTCCAGCAACAATCATCCCGATGCCCATCCCAATGTCGGCAAAACCCTGATACTGCGCCACTAAGGCGCCAGAAAGGGCTATCAGGGCATTACTTATGGCCAGGCCCACCAGTTTCATGGTACTGGTATTAACTCCCAGGCTACGGATCATTTGCCCGTTATCTCCTGTAGCCCGTATGGACATGCCCAATTCCGTCTGCAAAAAAATATAAAGCAAGATTGTTACCCCTGCTACCATTAATAACCCCAATAAAAAAGGTCCCAAGGAACCCACCGCAGAAAATTGTTTAACCCAGGTAAAAATGGTTTCTACACGAAGAAGGGACAGGTTAGCCTGTCCCATAATCCGCAGGTTAATAGAATAGAGGGCAATCATGGTCAGAATACCCGAAAGTAGTGGAGCCACCTTCAATTCGGTATGCAAAAGCCCGGTGGCTAAACCGGCCAGTGCGCCGCAAATCACAGCCACCACCAAGGCCACCCAGGGACTGTAGCCTGCTAAAATCAATTTGGCTGCTACTGCTGCCCCCAGAGTGAAAGCGCCATCGATGGTTAGATCGGGGTAATCAAGGACCCTGAAGGTCATATATACCCCCAGTACCATGATCCCCCACAATAAACCCTGCTCCAGGGCCCCCAACCAGATGCTCAAGGACATGAACCTTCACCTACTCTATAATTTTACTCGCCTTCCTTTTCAGTTCCTCCGGAAAAGTTATTCCAAAGACAGCCGCCGCTTTGGCATTCAACACTATATTCAAGTCCTTTTGTTTCTCAATAGGCATATCCTGGGGCTTCTCGCCTTTCAAAACTCTAAGAGCCATTTCCCCCGTCTGCTTGCCCAACTTGTAATAATCAATACCAATGGTAGCCAGGGCACCGGCCTCCACCGTATTGCTCTCCCCTGCAATTACTGGTATCTTATGTTTTTCAGCCACCTGGAGTACTCCTGAAATGGACGATACTACAGTATTATCGGTGGGAACGTAAATGGCATCCACCCGCCCTACCAGCGACTGGGTAGCCTGTACTACTTCATTGCTGGCTGTAACCGGGGCCTCCACTACAGTCAAACCCAGTCCCGGCGCTGCCTGCTTAACAATATTTACTTGTACCTGGGAATTAACTTCGCTGGAGTTATAGATCACTCCCACTTTTTTAGCAGCGGGAACCAGTTGCTTCAACAGTTCTAGCTGTTCTTTAATGGGATTCATGTCAGTAGTGCCGGTAACATTGGTACCAGGTTTCTCCATACTGTTAACCAATTTTGCCGCTACCGGATCAGTTACTGCTGTAATCAAAATGGGAATATCTTTAGTTTCGTTGGCCATAGCCATAGCAGAAGGGGTAGCTATGGCTAGGATGAGGTCCTTTTTATCCTGAACGAACTTACGGGCAATGGCCTGCAGAGTGGACTGGTCCCCCTGAGCATTCTGGAAATCTACCTGTAGGTTTTTCCCCTCTTCATAGCCGTTGGCCTTCAGGGTGTCCAAAAAACCCCTGCGGGCCGCATCCAGGGCCGGGTGCTCCACTATTTGAATGATACCCAGTTTAACTACCTTGGCCGTACTGCCTACCTCAATCGGCCTGCCCTCCTTACTGGTACTAGTCTGACTCCCCCCGGCTCCACATCCCACCAACGCCAACGTCAACACCAAAAACGCCACTGTCAAAAATCCTTTCCTCATTGCTTTTGCCTCCTCCAATTAATATACCAGCTGGCGAGGCAGTAGCTCCCTGATTAAGGAGCATAAACAAAAATACTCCCGGCGGGAGCATGTCTAACTGCCTTCCTGCCATCCTACTTATTATCTTAAAATTTATCTTAATGTAGTTTCGTACAGGGTGTCAACAACAACCTAGCGGCGCCGGCCGGCCAGCTCCAGAGCCAGCCTGCCAGGGTCCAGTCCATGGTAAGCCATAAGCACTAGGGTGTGATAATAAAGATCGGCCAGTTCATAAAGAACTTCAGCCTCACTTTTATTCTTAGAAGCAATAATCACCTCCGCCGCCTCTTCGCCAATTTTCTTTAGGATTTTATCCTGGCCTTGATTAAAAAGGTAGGCTGTATAGGAACCTTCCGGCCGTATGGCCTGGCGTTCTTGAATAATGCGAAAAACATCGTTCAAGACCCGCCCCAGGTCAGAAGCCGTTCCCTTCAGTTGCTCCTCGCCAAGTTTCATCTGGGAAACTTGTTCTTCTTCATTTTGTCCTTCAGACACCTGGGAGGCTCTTATTTTTAGGGGCAAGTGGTTATGAAAACAAGAAAATTCACCCTCATGACAGGCTACACCTTCCTGCCGTACCTTAAATAGCAAAGCATCGCCGTCGCAATCATAGGCTACGCTGACTATATGCTGGTAATGGCCAGAAGTAGCTCCTTTATGCCACAGCTTTCGCCGGCTGCGGCTATAAAACCAGGTCTGGCCCGTGGCCAGAGAACGGGCCAGAGCTTCCCGGTTCATATAGGCCAGCATTAATACTTGTCCCGTCTCCACATCCTGCACTATGGCCGGGATAAGCCCTTCTTGATTAAATTTTAGTTCAGCAGGAAGGGAAATCTCCATCCAGAAGCTCACCCCTATGGCTCTGCATCATATACTGGTCGTACCGGCACACCGTTTTCGGCCAGGTATTTCTTTACTTCCGCAATGGTATAAGTCCCAAAGTGGAAAATGGAAGCCGCCAGCACAGCATCCGCGCCGCCAACAGTCAGCCCCTCTAACAGGTGTTTGAGAGTGCCTACCCCACCAGAGGCTATCACCGGAATATTGACGCTGCTGCTCACAGCAGCAGTCAATTCCAGGTCATAACCGTCCTGGGTACCATCGCAATCCATACTGGTAAGCAAAATTTCCCCTGCCCCTAAGGCGGCTACTTCCCTGGCCCAGGCCACAGCATCTTTGCCCGTGGGCCGTCGCCCGCCCTGGGTCACCACTTCCCACCGGCCAGGGCCGCAGCGCTTGGCGTCAATGGCTACCACAACACACTGGCTGCCGAAACGCCTGGCAGCAGCCTCTACCAGTTGGGGATTCTCCACCGCCGCCGTGTTTAGGGATACTTTGTCTGCTCCCGCAGCCAGCATCCGGCGGATATCTTCCAGGTTCCTTAAGCCTCCTCCTACCGTAAAAGGAATAAACACCTGCTCGGCCGTCCGCCGGGCCACATCCAGCATGATATCCCTGCCTTCTGCCGAAGCGGTAATATCCAAGAAAACCAGTTCATCCGCACCTGCGCGATCGTAGGCCGCTGCCAATTCCACCGGATCGCCGGCATCGCGCAAATTTAAGAAATTAATCCCCTTTACCACCCGGCCGTTATGAACATCCAGACAGGGAATAATGCGCTTAGTCAGCACCTGTTTTCGCCTCCAGACCCTTCCCGGCCGGCCGGGCACTAAAATCTTGTCCTGCCGCGGCCAGCGCTTCCTCCAGGGTAAACTGCCCGTTATAGAGGGCGCGACCAATAATTACACCTTCCACTCCCAGAGGTTCCAGTTCACGTAAGGCCATTATATCCTTTAAAGCGGCCACTCCTCCGGAAGCTACAAGGGGAAGGCCACAGGCTAAAGCCATCTGCCGTATAGCCGCCAGATTAGGCCCTTGTAAGGTGCCGTCCCGGCTGATATCGGTGTAAATAATCCTTTTTACCCCTAGAGCTGCCATCTCCCGGCCCAGGTCCACTGCCTGGCGCTCGGTAGTGGATCCCCAGCCTTTAATGGCCACCAGGCCATCCCGGCTATCAATGCCTACGGCAATGGCTTCACCATAAGCCTTACAGGCCTTGGCTACCAGTTCGGGCTCTGCCACCGCTGCTGTCCCTAAAATTACCCGGGCAGCTCCGGCCTGTATTAAAGCTTCTATATCTTTAAGGCTGCGCACTCCTCCCCCCACCTGCACGGGGACACCGGCCGCCGCGATAATTTCCCGGATAATATGTAAATTTTGCAGTTGTCCCTGAAAGGCGCCATCCAGGTCCACCACATGCAGCCAGGCAGCGCCTTCCTTTACCCATTTCTTGGCTATTTCCACCGGTTCGTCGGAGTAAACTGTTTCCGCCTCCGGCCGCCCTTGGTACAGGCGCACACACCGGCCCTGGCGCAGGTCAATGGCGGGAAAAACGATCATTATATACCAACTCCCCGAAGTTGCCCAACACTTTAAGGCCTAAGGTACTGCTCTTTTCCGGATGAAATTGAACGGCGAAAATATTATCAGCCTGGACGGCCGCCACCAACCGGCCACCATATTCCGTCTCTCCCACTACAATTTCCGGATCTTGAGGTTCTACATGGTAAGAGTGTACAAAATAAAAAAATGATGCTTCAGGTATCCCCTTGAACAAGGGGCTGGGCCGGCAAAAGCTCACCTGGTTCCAGCCCATATGGGGTACTTTGACCCCCGACGGTAAGCGTTTAACCTGCCCTTTGAGCAGGCTCAAACCTGGGCTTAAGCCCCCTTCCTCGCTGAGTTCAAAAAGGAGCTGCATTCCTAAACAAATGCCCAGAAAAGGGGTACCGCGGCGGCAAACTTCCCCTATGGCTTCCTGCATGCCGCACCTTTGTAAAGCTGCCATAGCGTCGCCAAAGGCCCCCACTCCCGGCAGGATAACCCCCGGAGCAGCCAGCACTTCTTCCGGTTTATCGGTGATAACGGCGGGGAAGCCGAGGGCTTCCAGGGCTTTTTGCACGCTTAAGAGGTTCCCCATGCCGTAATCTATAATTCTAATGGGTTGCAAGCTGGATCACGCCCTCAAAAAATTTTTCCCTCTTACTCTCTTTACAGTACACCCTTGGTAGAAGGCACTCCTCTAGCCTCCGGATCGAAGCTTGCGGCCTGGCGCAGGGCACGGCCCAGGGCTTTAAAGAGAGCCTCCGCAATGTGATGGCCATTGCGGCCCGCCAGTTTTCTTACATGTAGGGTCAACCCACCGTGGTTGACAAAAGCTCGCAAAAACTCCTCCAGTAGCTCTGTCTCTAAATGCCCCAGGCGCTCCACCGTTATCTCCAGTTCACAGGCTAGGTAGGGCCGGCCGCTCAAGTCTATGGCTACTTGCACCAGGGCTTCGTCCATAGGAATAAGAGCGCTACCATAGCGGGTTACCCCTTCTTTCGTTCCCAGTCCCTGGGCCAGGGCCTGTCCCAGGCAGATCCCCAAATCCTCTACTGTATGGTGGCTATCCACCTCCAGATCACCTTTGGCCTCCACCCGGAGGTCAAAAAGACCATGCCTGGCGAACTGGGCCAAGAGGTGGTCAAGAAAGGCAATGCCGCTGGTACCTTGGAAATTGCCCTGGCCATCCAAGTTTAGCTCTACTTTGATATCCGTTTCAGCGGTCTGCCGCGTCACAGTTCCCCGTCGGAGGTTCCCGCGTCTATCTTCCATGGCCGCCTGTACTCCTCTCCAACCGCTCTCGGCGTAGAGCCACTGCACGAGCGTGGGCTTCCAGCCCTTCGGCCTGGGCTATCACTTCCACTTCCCGGGCTACCTTAAGCAAACCTTCGGCGCTATAAGCAATAAGACTGCTCTTTTTAAGGAAAGTATCCACGCTTAAGGGAGAATAAAAGCGGGCCGTACTTCCTGTGGGCAGAACATGGCTGGGCCCGGCCAAATAATCGCCTACCGGTTCGGGCGAAAAAGGCCCCAGGAATACAGCCCCGGCATTGGTCACCAGGCCCAGCCACCGCCAGGGATCAGCCACATAAAGCTCGAGATGTTCCGGTGCCAAGTTATTGGCTGCCTCTATGGCCTGGGCCATATCCTCCACTACTATTGCTGCGCCATAATTTTCTAGGGCTTGAGCAGCTATGGTTCGCCGGGGAAGACCGGCCAGCTGCTTTTCTACCTCAACTATTACCTTTTGAGCCAAATCCCTTTCCGGCGTAATGAGCACTGCTCCGGCCAGGGGATCATGTTCGGCCTGGGAAAGAAGATCTGCCGCTACCCAATCGGCCCGGGCCGAAGCGTCGGCTACCACCACAATTTCACTGGGCCCGGCCAGCATATCAATATCTACCTGGCCGTAGACTTCCTTTTTGGCCAGAGTAACATAAAGATTTCCCGGCCCGACAATTTTATCTACGGGCTTTACCAGTTCGGTACCGTAGGCCAGAGCAGCTACCGCCTGGGCGCCTCCCATTTTATAAATCTCCGTTACTCCCGCTTCCCGGGCGGCTACCAGTACCAAAGGATGGATACTCCCATCAGCCCGTGGAGGAGTAGCCAAAACAATCTCCCCTACCCCGGCCACTTTAGCCGGCAGAGCCGCCATCAATACAGAAGAGGGGTAGGCTGCTGTACCCCCGGGTATGTAAATTCCCACCCTCCTTAAAGGGCGACAGAGTTGTCCCACGACATTGCCAGCCTCATCGGTCATCATCCACGAATTAGTTAGCTGTCGCCGGTGGTACTCTTCAATGTTTTCCCTTGCTCGCCTGATGGCTGCCAGCAGGCTGGCTTCTATGAATTTATAAGAAGCTTCTATTTCCTCCTGCTTGACACAGAAGGTTTCCTCTGTAAGGGAAACGCCATCCAGCTCCCGGGTATAAGCAAAGACAGCAGCTTGGCCCCGGCGCAACACGTCACCAATAATGGCCCTCACCCGGCTAGCCGCTTCTTCCTGGGCGGCCAGCCGGCCCGCCCACAGGTTTTGCCAGGCTGGATCCTTTCCTTCTATAAGGCGCAACACCTATTTTACCCTCTCTCTTGTTTTGGTGAAAAGGCCAATTTATTACGGGACCATTATATCAGAAAACAGCACGACCGGTAAAGGATATCCCCAAAACTGAAGCTGCCAAGTGTGCCTTGCGTGGCGCATTACCACTTTTGAAACTTTCGCGAACCGAAGTTAAGCAGAGTAGTGTCCGGTATAGTGTGTAAAAAACCTTCCTGTAATGATTTAGAATAGCGGTTGCCAATAAAAAAGCCTCCTGGTAGAAAGAAATTGAACAGCAAAACCTGAGATACCAGAAGGCGAGCGAGCAATGCAAAAGAGGAGGTGACCCCACCGGGGTCAGAGCCTTAATAGAGGTAGTGGTAGCAGAATAGCTTTTTTTGATCATGATCGCCTTTTCCGTATCAACTCATATAAATCTTATATCGGAAGGTTTCCATAGAGTTAATGCTTCTATCCTTTCAAATACCTGATCATTTGAAGCTAGGTTCCAACAGTTATATTCCTGACAAGCTACTAACAAAATGGAATCGTTAGTCATAAGACCGTACTTTTGCTGCCATGGTAACGCCTTTAAACATATCTCCTCAGTAACCGGCACAATATTGATATTCATTGCTGGAATTTTTTCTATCTGTTCAGCGTAAATGTGAAGTTGCCTAACAATCTCCGGTCTGCTTCTCAATTTCTTGGCTACGTTTCCCGGGGTAACAAAGCCCCCGGTTACTGCTTCTAACATCATTAAACGGTGCATCACTTCCAGGAGGATGTTAGTGGTCGTAAAGCCGAAAATTTCCTCCCTCTCGCATCTTTCTAGGAAAGAGGTACACTCGCTTGATATGCCGCTAAAGTGGTAAATAAAAATGTTAGCATCGATAAAAACCTGGCTACCATCTGGTAATTCTTCAAACCTCAATAAAGTCTTCCTCCTCGAGGATCTTTCTCACTACTTCAGCCTGGGCTGGTATAATGCCTCTTGTGCTCCGAACCACAGAAGCTTCCTCTTCAGTCGTCTTGTTCTTAAAAAGGTATTGTTCTAAGGCTTCTTCAATTATAGCATTAACAGGCTTCTTTTTACTTTTAGCTACGAGTTTAGCCTTGTATAGAAGCCGGGGGCTGATGGACGTACCTATTTTTTGCCGCATATCATTCACCTCAAGTTTATTATAAAATCTACTAATTAGGGCGTCAAGATTATTTCTAGACGAAGCATCTGCATTGTAGCCGGTTTCAAGGAGGCCTTGGTATAATTTTACAGAAACAACCCTTGAGCCAAATCCCAGCCTCATCGGTCAACAGCGCACCCGGTAAAGGATATCCCCGAAAAGGTAAAGATATCAGCCCGTACAGGGCCAGTTGACTTAAAGGGTTTGAAGAAACCTGCTGTGCCCAGCGATTTTTTATTGAAAATAAAGCTAACGCAGGAAGGAATTCGCGAGGGGATGACGAATATTATAATTAAATTGTCTAACAGTTCAACTCTCTATATATGTGTATGTTATATGAATCTTCCGGGGGTTATCATGAACCGCAGATTTATCATCCGCAAAAAGAAATTGTATGAAGATGTCATAGACCAGATTATCCGGTTAGTGGAAACTCAAAATTACCAGGTCGGCGACCGCTTGCCCTCCCTCCAGGAGCTAAGCGCAATGTTTCGCGTGGGGAAACCAACTGTACGCGAGGCCCTGTGCGTTTTGGCTTCTACAGGTTCCCTGGAAATCGTCCACGGGAATGGGGTATTCATCAGGCGCTTGCCTTTAAGACCTTACGATCAGATACTGGTGCCCCTGGAAGATATTGATAATGAACAACTCCTTTACTGGCTGGAATTAAGACGGGCCATAGAAGTAGAGGCCGCGGCTCTGGCGGCGGAACGGCGAGAGGAAGCCGACCTCCATTCCATAGAGGAAGCCCAGCTCCAATTAGAAACAGCATTGCAGGACGGTAACAGTCAAACTATTGCCGATTGGGACTACCAGTTCCACTACCGCATCGTCCTGGCTACCCATAATCCCATTTTCATCCAGGCGGCCGGCACTATAGCCCAAACCCTGCAAGCGTATTTTGAACCCACTTCACGCCAGTCCATGGCCATACCCTGGCGTAAGGAATTGATGGCCAAGGAACACCGCCAGATTTGGGAACAGATAAAAAACCGCCGGCCGCGGGAGGCGCGCCGGACCATGCTAGAGCACATAACCAACGTTGAGCGCAAGGTATTGCTGCTCAATAAAGAGGGCATTAAAGCAGCGAAAGAGGAGAAGGAACCAGGTGAACCCTAAGAGGATGCTGCGCAGTTCAGAAGAAATGTTTTATGGCCTCAAGGGCGCTTACCCGCGGGCTATGTTTAAGGCTGTGGGGTATACCAAAGAGGATTTAAGAAAACCCCTGATTGGAGTAGTTAGTTCCTGGGCCGAAATGCACCCGGGGAGTTTTGTAAATAAAGAGCTGGCTCAGTTTGTCAAGGCAGGGATTTGGGAGGCCGGGGGTACACCGGTCGAGTTTCACACTATAGCTGTGTGTGATGCCCTAGCCCAGGGGACCGGTATGCATTATTCTCTGCCCAGCCGGGAGTTGGTGGCAGCTGAAATAGAAATAATGGTAGGAGCCACCAGCCTGGATGGCCTGGTTCTCCTGCCTTCCTGCGATAAATCTCCTGCTGGCATGCTGATGGCCGCAGCCAGGCTGAATATTCCGGCTATAGTATTGCCACCGGGGCCCATGCTCCCTTACTTCCGGGAGAGCGAACAGTTAGTAATGTGTGACATCAAAGAAGCCATGGGCGCTTTACAAGACAATAAAATATCCCCTCAGGATTTTGAGGATATTGAAGAAAACACCTGTGTCAGTACAGGTGTCTGCGCCATGATGGGCACTGGCAATACCATGGGTTGTGTGGTGGAAGCCCTGGGGATGTGCTTGCCTGGAGCCAGTAGTACCCCGGCAGCATTTGCTGCTAAAAGGCGTATAGCCAAGTTGACAGGAAGGCGAATAGTGGCCATGGTGCGGGAAGGCCTTACCCCCCGCCAGATTATAACCAAGGACAGCCTCCTCAATGCCCTGCGCTTTGTACTGGCTGTCGGGGGCTCTACTAATGCTATTTTGCACCTCATGGCAGTGGCGGTGGAGGCCGAGATTGAACTTACCCTGGAGGAGGTTGACGAACTTTCCAGCAGTACCCCCTGCTTGGCCAAGTTCAAACCTTCCAGCAAGTACACCTTGTGGGATTTTTATACAGCCGGCGGAGTAGGAGCGGTCCTTAATAACTTGGCTCCTCTTATCAATACCAAGGTGACCACCGTAGGAGAGGCCATCGAGAGTTACTTCACCAGCGTGAAACGCCCGGAGGTTATCCGCTCCCTGGACAATCCTCTCCAGCCCACAGGAGGCATTGTGGTTCTTAAGGGGAGCCTGGCGCCTGGTGGAGCTCTGGTTAAGGTGAGCGGCATGCAGGAAGGGCTTACCCGGCATGTGGGTCCGGCTAAGACCTTTGACTCAGAAGAAGACTTAATGCACCATATCGTGAACAAAGAAGTCAAGGCCGGGGATGTGTTAGTCATCCGTTATGAGGGGCCCCGGGGAGGACCCGGTATGCGGGAACTCTCCATACCAGCAGCCCTCCTCACGGGTATGGGTCTAGGAGATAAAGTGGCCATGATAACCGACGGCCGGTTTTCCGGAGCCACCAGAGGCTTTTGCATCGGCCATGTAACCCCTGAGGCTTGGGTAGGAGGCCCTATAGCAGCAGTTCGGGACGGTGACCTTATAGAAATTGATATAGCAGAAAAGAAGCTTAACTTGTTGCTGAGCGAAGAAGAAATTGCTGAAAGGCTTAAGAACCTTCCTTCTAGAGGATCTCCCGTTAAAAGAGGATACTTAAGCCTTTACTGCTCTCATGTAGGCCAGGCAGACAAGGGCGCTATTTTATAATTTTTATAATCACCTTAATTAGGGGGTTAAGCATGAACCTGCCGCTAATGTACCTTTGCCGGCAACACTTCCCGCGAGTTACTATAGACGAACCCGCTAAAAAGCTGGAAACTCTGCTGGCCTCGAGCTGGATAAAGGACCGGATAAGAGCAGGAGACAAAGTAGCTATAACAGGGGGAAGCCGCGGCATCGCTTCTATAGTACCTCTGCTAAAGGAACTGGTTAAATTCCTAAAAGGTCTGGGCGCCAGCCCCTTCCTGGTTAATGCTATGGGCAGCCACGGCGGCAGTACGGCAGAAGGCCAGAAAGAGGTATTAACGGCCCTGGGACTGACAGAAGAAAACCTTGGCTGTCCTTTGGTTGTCAGTATGGAAGTAGAGCAGATCGGAGAGTTAGCCGATGGTTTTCCGGTCTTAATTGATAAAAATGCCTGGGAAGCCGACAATATAATCGTAATCAACCGCGTTAAGCTCCATACCGCTTTAAGGGGACCCGTCCAAAGCGGGCTCTGTAAGATGATCGCGGTAGGGCTGGGCAAGGAGTACCAGGCTGCCAGGTTGCACCGCTACGGTCCCCTGGACATGGGACGCATTATTCCTGAAGTGGCCAGGGTGGTCTTACATAAAGCCCCCGTGCTGGCTGGTATAGCCATAGTGGAGAACGCTTATGGCGAGGTGGCCCATCTCGAGCTGGTAAGGCCGGAGGATTTTGTGGAGACAGACTCCCGGCTACTAGAGGAAGCTAAACGCCTTAAGCCCCAGCTGCCGCTAGAGGACCTTGACCTTTTAGTTGTCGAAGAAATGGGCAAATGTTACAGCGGTGCCGGTCTGGATCCCCATGTCATCGGAAGGTGGCGTATATGGGGAGAACCAGAGCTGGAGACACCACGAATAAAAAGGGTAGTGGTCTTAAGGTTGGCTGCTTCTTCCCGCGGCAATGCCCAGGGTATGGGGCTGGCCGATTTTATAACCGAAAAGCTTTACCGCAGTATTGATTTTAAAGCCACTTACAAAAACACCCTTACCAGCACCTTTGTCCAGCGGGGCATGATACCCATCATTTGTGCCAATGACCGGGAGGCTATTTTAAATGCCCTCTATTCCCTGCCCCAGGTAGACGAAAAACACCTCAAGGCAGCCTGGATCAAGAACACCCTGCACCTAGAAAAACTGGCCCTATCCCAGGCAGCCCTGGAAATATGTACGGGTCCCATAGAGGTTGAGCGTCTGGGGCCGGCGCCCTGGAATTTCGATGGGGAGGGCAATCTGCTCCCCTGGGAAGAGGGTGGATATTAATGGCCAGGGCTCTTTTGATTAATTCCCGCGATAATGTGGCAGTAATGCTGGGCAATGTTAAGCCCGGGGAAGAAATTGTGGTGCAGGGCGAGGAGGAAGAGTATAGGCTTATAGCCCGGGAAGCTATCCCTTTCGGGCATAAAGTTGCCCTAACTGATTTAAGTCCCAACCAACCCATTATTAAATACGGAGAGGAAATCGGCCGGGCCAGGCAGGATATACAGCGGGGGAGTTGGGTTCACCTCCATAACGTTTATTGTACGCGAGGCAAAGGGGTGCCACAGGGCCAAGGGAGGTCAGGAGCTTAGTGGCTTCATTTTGGGGGTATAGGAGAAAGCGTGGATTACCGGGTGTGCGGAATTGGGTCGCTGTTATCCCGTCCGTCTTTTGTGCCAACACCGTAGCCAGGCGTATTGCCGAACAGGTGGCAGGTACTAAAGTCTTCTGCCACCCTGTGGGTTGTAGCCAGGTAGGTCTGGACCTGGAGCTTACGGCCAAGGCTTTAAAGGGAATCGGAAGACATCCTAACTTCTACGGGGCGGTGGTAGTCGGCCTGGGGTGCGAGCGTTTCCGGGCCCGGGAACTGGCCGAAAGTATCGCGGCCTCCGGCAAACCGGTAGAAGTGGTCATCATTCAGGAAGAAGGGGACACCTTAAAAGCCATGGACAAGGGGGTGCAACTGGCTGCCAGCCTGGTGCAGGCGTCCAGCCTCCAGACCCGGGAGGAATTTCCTCTAAGCCAGTTATGCCTGGGACTTAAATGTGGAGGAACAGATGCCACCTCCGGGCTGGCAGCTAATCCCGCTTTGGGATGGGCAGCCGACCAGATAGTGGGCAGCGGGGGCAGTGCCATTTTTACCGAAGTCACCGAACTCCTGGGAGCCGAACAAATTCTGGCCCGCAGGGCGATTAACGAAGAAGTAGCCCGAGCCATATTGGAGACCATTAGCCGGATGGAGAAAAGACTGGAAGCGGCAACATCTGATATCCGGGTACATCACCGCTCGGCTTTGATTTCGCCCGGCAACGAAGACGGAGGGGTTACCACGGTAGTGGAGAAAGCCCTGGGCGGCATATATAAGGCCGGGAGTGCTCCAATTAGTGGGGTACTATCATATGGCGAGGAAGTTAAAGGACCGGGGTTATATCTCCTGGATTGTCCCGGCCATGACGGGGAAGCAGTAACCGGTCTGGTGGTCTCCGGCTGCCAGGTGGTAGTTTTCACTACCGGCCGCGGTACGCCCACCGGTTTCCCTGGGGTACCGGTAATAAAAATAACAGGCAATAGTGCTACTTATGAGAAAATGAAGTCTAACCTTGATTTCAACGCCGGGCCCATCATGGAAGGCAAGTCCACCATAGCCCAGGTAGGCCAGGAGCTTTTAGAGCTTATCCTCCGGGTGGCTTCGGGAGAACCCACCAGAGCGGAAATAATGCAGCATGATGAGCTGTTTTGTATAACGCGAGTTTAGAGGAGGTGAAGGAAGGCAAAACTGTTTAAATATTTTATCCAGAAAATTATCAACTGCGCATGAGGAGGTCCTAAGTATGTTTAAACTACATGGTATTTATGCTCCCATTGCTACACCCTTCGCAGATGATAAAATTGCCTACGATAAGCTGGAAGCCAATTTAAAATTCTGGCTGGAGTCGAAAATGGCAGGTATTGTAGTAATGGGGTCCAACGGTGAATTCGTGCTGCTGGACCCAGAGGAGAAAGAAAGGCTCATTAGTTTTTGCTGTGAAAAATTTGCGGGACAAAAACCGGTTATTGCTGGCACAGCGGCCGAATCCACCCGGGAGACCATCCGCCTGTCCAAGAATGCGGCCGCAGCCGGCGCCGATGCCGTCTTGGTCGTAACCCCCAGCTATTACAAAGGTAGCTATAACGATGCAGCCCTCAAGAAGTATTTCTTTGATGTGGCTGATGCCTGCCCCATTCCTGTAATTCTTTATAACATGCCGCGGAATACAGGCATTAATATGTCCTCCAAACTGGTGGCGGAGCTGGCTACCCATCCCAATATCATCGGCATCAAGGACAGCTCCGGCAATATCGTCCAAATAGCTGAGATTATTAAAAATACACCGCCGGACTTTGTCGTTTTTGCCGGGTCCGCCAGTTTCCTGCTCCCCAGCCTTGTTCTGGGAGCAAAAGGAGGGACCTTAGCCTTAGCTAACGTTTTCCCCAACCAGTGTGCTGAAGTACAGGAATATTTTGAGGCGGGCAACCTGGAAGCGGCCCGGGAGATGCAGCTTAGACTTTTGGAAATCAACGCAGCCGTTACTACCCGCTGGGGAGTGGCTGGCCTAAAAGCGGCCATGGACATGGTGGGGCTGTATGGTGGCGAGCCCAGATTACCCTTGTTGCCTCTAGGTGAGGCTGAGAAGCAAGAGCTTAAAGCCATCATTGCCCGCACCGGTTTTGTACCTGAGGTAATTTAGATTAAATTAAAATAAACTAAATTAAGGAGGTTCAGAGATGAAGCACTATATTAAACGGGGACTAGGGGTTTTAACTATTCTCTTGGTGCTATTGCTAGCGGCCGGCTGTGGAGGTGGAAGTCAGGGCAAAGGTTCCCAGCCCGAAGCCGGTAAAGAAACAAAGGAAGCTAAAAAAATTGAATATCCCACCAAGGCAGTTACAGTAATTCACGGTTTTAAGCCCGGCGGAGGGAGCGACCAGCTAGCGCAGTTGGTTCAGCCCTTCCTGGAGAAGATTTTGAAACAGCAATTTGTAAACGTTTATAAGCCGGGCGCTGATGGAGCCATAGCTTGGAAGGAAGTGGCTAACAGCAAGCCGGATGGCTACACCCTTACTACCTGTCTCACCCCCAAGACCCAGCTCAATTACCTGGTAAACCCCAATGCAGGATATACCATGGCTGATTTCGAGCCCATCGCCAATATCATCTTTGATCCCGGTATCATGGTGGTGCCGGCCGACAGCAAATTTAAAACCATGCAAGACCTGCTCGATTATGCTAAGAAGAATCCTGGCCAGCTCAAAATGGCCAATTCGGGCACAGGTGGGGATGACTGGTATAACGCTATAATGATAGAAAAGCTGGCCGGAGTCAAATTCAACAATATTCCCTTTGAGGGCGATGGCCCGGCCTGGCAGGCGGCCGCTGGAGGTCACGTGGATGCCAATACTAACAACCTGAGTACCGTTACCCCTCTTATCAAAGGCGGTAAATTGCGGGCCCTGGCTGTGTATACCGAAAAGAGGGTACCCATGTTCCCAGATGTGCCTACTTTAAAGGAACTGGGTATCAACCTGGTGGAAGGTTCTTATCGCGGTTACATGGCCCCGAAAGGTACACCTAAAGAGATCATCAACATTCTGGCCGAGGCCATGGAGCAAGTAGTTAATGACCCGCAGTTTAAGAAGGCCAGTGAGGAGGTCAACCTGGTTATCGATTTCAAGAAGACCGATGCCTATAAGGCCTTCTTAGATAAAGAAGTTGAAAGCTTAAAAAAGGTTGTTGAGGAGATGAACCTTAAAGCTGAGAGCGGCAAGAAGTAAGGTGCTCAGGGCAGCGGGGATTATTGGTCCCGCTGCCCCTACAATCAGGCAGGCAGGTGAAATAATGCAGGAAAAGATTATAGCCTTGGGCATTTTAGTGTTTGCTTTGATTTACCTGGCTGGTTCTATTTCCCTCTCGGTTGGCACCCTCACCCAGCCCGATCCCGGCTTTATGCCCGCCGCTATAGCTGCCCTGCTGCTTGTAGCGGCAGCCCTCAACGCTTACCGCTGCTTCCGCCAGGCAGCAGAAGATAAAGGCACCGGACCTCTGTTAAAGCCTATGGGGGTCGCGCTGGTAACCCTGGCTTATCCTTTTCTCTTACGCCCCTTGCACTACCTGCTGGCTACTTTTATCGTGCTCTTCATCCTGTTCCGGTTGTTCCGGTATAAATCGCCCGCGGTTTCTTTCTTACTATCCGCTGTCATAACCGTGGCTTCCTTCGTAATCTTTAGTAAGCTGCTGGGTGTAGTGTTGCCCGCGGGTACCCTGGAAGATATGATTCTACGGCTGTAGGTGATATAGCTCATGGATGTACTGCAAAATCTAATGTACGGTTTCGCTACGGCCCTAACACCGGTTAACCTGCTGTACGCCCTAGCCGGGGCTTTTATAGGTACCGTGGTAGGAGTGCTGCCGGGAATAGGTCCTTTGGGTTCCATGGCTATTCTCCTCTCCTTTACTTTGAACCTGGATGCCACCACGGCCATGATCTTTTTCGCCGGCATTTATTACGGTTCTATGTATGGAGGTTCCACCACTTCCATCCTGCTCAACATCCCTGGGGAAGCAGCTTCGGTAGTTACCTGTATCGACGGGTACAAGCTGGCCCAAAAAGGGCGAGCCGGCGCAGCCTTGACTATTGCAGCTGTTGGCTCCTTCGTGGCAGGCACCTTAAGTATCTTCGGCCTCATGTTCGCGGCCAAATCCCTGGCCGATGCTGCTCTAAAATTCGGCCCCCCTGAGTTTTTTGCCATCGGGCTGGTGGGGCTGGTACTGCTGGTCCGCCTAACCGGAGGTTCCGTACTCAAAAACATTATAATGGTCCTCCTGGGTTTAGCCCTAAGCACGGTAGGCACTGATCGCCTGACCGGGGCGGAGCGTTTTACCTTCGGGAATTATGAGCTTGGTCAAGGAATAGAGTTCCTACCGGTGGCCATGGGGCTCTTTGGGATAGCCGAGGTAATGCTTACAGCCTTAGAAGAAGGAACGGTACAAGAGGTAATTAGAGTAAGATTGCGTGACCTATTACCCCGCCTAGAAGAGTGGAAAAGGTCCATCGCCCCCATGTTCAGGGGTTCTGTCCTCGGCTTTCTAATCGGCCTTCTCCCGGGGCCTTCACCGGTTATATCTACTTTCGTCTCCTACCTTACAGAGAAAAAGTTTTCCAAACACCCGGAAGAATTCGGGCAGGGAGCTATTGAAGGTGTGGCTGGACCGGAAGCCGCCAATAATGCCGCCGTCGGGGGAGCCTACGTGCCACTTATGGCTTTGGGCGTACCCTTTACCCCGGCCATGGCCGTGGTAGTGGGGGCCTTGATGCTCCACGGCATCGCGCCGGGTCCCACCCTGATGCAGGAGCGGCCTGAACTCTTCTGGGGCGTTATTGCCAGCATGTATATTGGCAACTTTATGCTTCTGGTCTTAAACCTGCCTCTGGTGCAGCTTTTTGTCAACATCCTGAAAGTGCCTAAACAACTGCTTTTGCCTTTAATCGTAATTTTATGTTTAGTTGGGGTTTACAGTGTTAATTCTAGCTATCTCGACTTGCTGGTGCTGGGGTTTTTCGGATTAGTAGGCTTTTTCCTGCGGGGCAAAGGTTATGAGCCGGCCCCCATGGTCCTGGCTCTGGTCATAGGTCCCATGATGGAGACAGCTCTGCGCCAGTCCCTCATGACTTTCCAGGGCAATGTGGCCGAAATGATATTCCGACCCATAGCCGGTACCCTCTACCTGGCCGCTGCCCTGGCCTTCATTATACCACCTCTGGTCCGCAAGCTGCGCCCCAAAACTATCGAACAGCCGGCTCCCAGGTCGAGCAGGTAATAAACAACTAATTCGCAAAACAGGGCCAGGTCCCCAGTAAAAATACCGAGGACCTGGCCTGCTCAACTCCTGAGCCTTATTCTCCCCCTCCCACGTACCCTCGATATGTGATAAACAAAAATAAATCAAATCTTAAACGAAATATAATGCTAGCATTATTTATTCTTAACCTTAAAGGGCTACAATGTAACCAAAAAACAGTGGGAGGTATGATAAATGTCTCTGCAAAAACTAATTAGCTTCCTAAAAGAAATTGACTCGATTTTGGAACTGGCTTCAGAGGCTAGAAAAAATCCTGTGGCCCTTAAGAAGTTACTTCAAGAGAACAGTGAAAAAAGGTTGCCCCGGCACACAATTTAAAGGGCTCGTAGCAGTTAAAAAAGTCCCGTACTTTTACTACAGCTTCCTCCTGGTGGTAAGACCGACCTCAATTGGCCGCCGCCTGCTCGCGACGGTCTTTTTACTCGGCAGGGTTTAGTAGTATTTAATCGAATTCTTCCGCACCCTCTCCACATCAACGCCGCTTCCACTCCGCTTTTGTGCCAGATTTCACAATTAAATAGAATTTAACTGCCTTTCCCGGCTCACCTTAGAACGTTGCTGTTACTGGCCTCCCGCAATTTTTCTACCAAGGGCTGCAACCGCTGGTGGTGAATGCGGTAGCTTACGCGGTTGGCGATGAGCCTGGCCGTGGCCGGAAAAATAGGGGCCACTTCCACCAGGTCATTTTCCTTTAAAGTTCTGCCTGTAGAAACAATGTCTACAATGAGATCGGCCAGGCCTACCTGGGGAGCCAGTTCAATATTGCCATGCAGCTTAATTATTTCCACTTGCTGCCCCAGCTCGGCAAAAAAATTGGCTGCCACCCGGGGAAATTTGGTGGCCACTCGCCGGCTGCTGGCCAGCAAATTTTCTAGCGACCGGCCGACCTCCTCCCACCGGTGCCGTGGGGCTGCTACTACAAAGCGACAGTAGCCAAACCCGAGGTCTGCCAGCTCAAATACATCGGCACCGCTCTCTACCAAGGTATCTTTGCCCACAATACCCAGGTCCGCAGCTCCATACTCTACATAGGTGGGCACATCAGTGGGCCGGCAGATAATATAGCGCAAAGAAGCTTCGAGGAAAGTAAAAACAAGCTGTCTGGCTTCGGTGGACACCCCTTCCACAGGTAAGCCGGCTGCCGCTAAAAGTTTTAGGGCATCCTGGCCCAATTTCCCTTTGGGCAAAGCCATAGTTACCAGGACATCCTTCATTCTTCTTCACCCCTGGTAACCCAGACCAGGGTTAGCTTCCGGTCGGCAGCCTCCCTGGCAGCCTCCTCCTGGCTGGAGAGATTCCAGCCCAGCTCCACCTGCGCTCCCGTCTGCCGCAGCTTTCTCGCCCTCATAAGTACAGCAGCCAGGTCCTCCCCGGCCACCAGATATCCGAGGGGGTTGGTAATTAAGCAAGTTCCCTTTCCTCCCCTGGCCGCCAGCACTCTTTCCAGTCCTAGAGCAAAACCAGTAGCCGGGCAGGGATACCCAAACTCCTGTAACAACCCGTCATAGCGCCCTCCGCCCAGCACCGGAAACCCCAGCCCAGGAGCATAACCTTCAAAAACAAGACCGGTATAATAATCAAAATCCCTTAAAATTCCGAGGTCGATGAAAAGATAGGATCCCAGGCCGTAACGCTCCATTACCGCTAGTACTTCTTCCATCTCGGCCAGGGGCTCCCGGGCTGCCTCCATCTTTAAAATGGGCCCTGCTGCTCTGAGGGCCTCCCGGCCCCCGTGTAGAGTAAAGAGCAGCTCCAAACAGTGCCGAGCTTCACCTTTAAGTCCATACTCGTCGCAAAGATAGCTCAACCGAACCCAATCCTTGCCTACCAGAGCTTCTTTAACTCTGGCCAAGGCCTCCGGGACTAAGCCCAGATCTGCCAGCACTCCCTTAGTAACCGCCACCTGGCCCAGCCCTACCCGGAAATCTTTCAGACCCGCTGTGAGCAAAGCCTCCACCGCCAGGGCCACCACTTCCGCATCGGCTCCTACCCCTTTAGCTCCCAGGAGCTCCACCCCAGCTTGGTGAAATTCCCGGCGCCGGCCCGGGGCCGGGTCCTCGTAGCGAAAGACAGCAGCGCTATAGCATAGGCGTAAGGGCAGCCTTTCCTTCTTGAGACGAGTAGCTACCAGGCGGGCTATGGGAGCAGTCATCTCTGGCCGCAGGGCCAGGACGCGGCCTTGCCGATCGATAAATTTATACAGCACATCCCCATTACCGGCAGTCTGACCTGCCTGGAAGATTTCTACAAATTCAAAGGTTGGGGTTACCACCTCCTGGTAACCCCAGCTTTGAAAAAGCGCCAGCAGCTTGTTCTCCAGATCCCGTTTGGCCGCCGCTGCCTCCGGAAGAAAATCCTCCACTCCCTCCGGCAGCTGCCATTGCCGGTTATTATTCAAAGCGGCCTCACCTCTAAATAACTAAATTCTAGTCCAGTGCTACCGTAATAATATCACCTCGCTTTAAAAACGGGCAAGATCCATTTTCCTTTTAGAAACTCAAAGGCTTCTCCAATAAACGAGTTAGAGGTACAAATAAACGCTCCATCCAGTTGGTAGGATTGGGCAGCGGCAGATTTAAAACCATGGCCAGGCTTAAGGCCAATCCTAAAGACCACACAATACCCATAACCACCAGTTCTCTATAGCGCTTCTGCCGGTATAAAGGGACAGCCTCCCCCAAAGCCATAAAAGCAAAAGCCAGCACAATTAACAGGATAAACATTTACCTGCCTCCTGGCGAAACCATTTTGCCTCCCGTATTTCCTTCACCGCCTACAGGGCCATAGGTCATACCTGTCCGCCTGATCTGTATCTGGCTTTCCACCTTCACTTCCACTCCGGCGAAAACTTCGTTCCAGTTATCCTGTACCTGCCGCCAAACTTTAGGCTCGTCGCGGTGGAGAACCTCCCCGAAACCGAAAATATCCACTTTCAACTCCTTTTGCGCCTTCTTAAGGGCAGCCTGTACCCTCTTATCTAATTCCTGGCGCAAAGCATCTTCCAAAATTTTTATTTCGTCCGGCTTCAGAAAGGATTCCTGGCAGGTATGCTCGGTGAGATCGCCCTCGCCGCGGATCTTGACCAGAAAGGTAATCTTATTATCCACCACCTGGGACTTAACCTTGGTTTGGGAGCGGTGGAAGCGAACCGATATTTGTTGTTGAGGATGGTTAGGACAATTAAAGGTAATAACCCCCTCTTTTACTTCTCCGCGCAGCCACATGGTGCCCAGAGTCTCCAAATGATTTAAATACCCCGCGAGCTTCCCGCCTTTAAAAACCCCTGCACCGTCAAACTTTATTCCTGCCGGTCCGTCCTCCTGCTGGGTCCGGCCTTTTCCTTCCCCGCCTGCTTCCTTATCTCCACCAGCCTGGTCCTCCCGACCACCTCTACGCTGGGTCTTACTGCCGCTATGTTCCTGGTGGGAAACCAGGACTACCCGGGGAAGAACAACGTTATCTCCTTTGGCCTGCCACATGGCGAGCATATCCTTTAATTCTACTTTCAAAGTGACATGGCTGTTTAAAATCCCGGTGATAATTTTCCCGGGGTTCAGTTCTATCCCTGGCGGCAGGTCCAAAATTTGACGCGCTTCGCCCGAAGTTATAATAACTACGGTATCCAGGCGCATCTGCCGGTCACGGCTAAACCAATCCAGCCAGTTAAGGCCCTTACGGGCGAGCTTCTCCCCTATAATGATGACCCTATTATGAGCCCAGAAGACGCGGCGAGGAATCTGTTCTTCAATACGGCGTGTCGCTTCGGCAAAATCGTTTCCCACTGCCGTGATAATTTCTCCGGGGACCCTGTTGGCACCACCCCCACCACCCCCTGTGGGCTGACCGCCACCAATTTCCCGGGGATTAATTATAAAAACAGTTAAACGGACATCTTTCTCTCCCTCTGCATCTAAGGCAGCAGCCATAATCAGGGCCAGCTCTTCTATTTCCCGCCGGCTCCAGCACCCGGCCAACACTAAGCCTATGAACGCCAGGGAAAGGAAAAGAAGCAAGGGACGAAAGTATAGTCTCATACTTCTTCCCCCTTAACTTTTCTGACGGCCGCTACCAGACTTAAGCCGGCCGGGACCAGGAATTCCCACACCAGGGCCCAGACGGGGGCAACCCGCTCCAGGAAGAAAAGCACCTGGCTGATATTATTAAAGAGTAAAACAGATAAAACCACCATCAAAGCAGCCAGCGGAGCACAAAGGGGACGATATTCGGTTAGATCGGTCGCAGTGGCCAGGCCTAGGGCAGCAATATAAATGTTAACTGTAACCTTGATAAAGACGCCTGCCACCCAAATAGCCATAAAGAGTACTTCAATCCGTTCCAAAAAGTTGGCAATGCTGATCAAGCGAGCCAGGGAGAAGGCCATAAAGGTGAGGCGACCCGCCTCAGCAGCACCGAAAACCATGACACCGCTTAAAACCGTTAAGGTTAAAAAGAAAAGTATTCCGGCCAGGCCGACCGCCAGGCTCACCTTAACCCCTTGAGGTGGATTGATAAAGCCACTGATAGCTGTCATAACCACAATTTCACCCGTAAACCCCCAGGTGATCATGACTCCAGCCAAAATGGGCTTGATTCCCCCTTCCAAAAGGGGAAAAAGATTGCGCAAAGACATCTGCGGTGTCACTAGGGCCAGGACAATGCCGAAGAAAACTACCAGAAGAGGCATGATAAATTCGGCAGCCCTAGCGATAACTTCCACTCCGTTGCGCGCCGCATAAACGGCTACGGCCACAATGGTCACCGTAAAAACAATAATAGGGGTCTCCGGCATCACAGCTGTCACTAGAAATTCGCTGAACTCCCGCAAAATAACAGCGTTCAACTGAATAAGGGCCAGAACGTAGAACAGACTCAAAGATTTGCCCAATACTTTCCCCAAAATGGTTTCGCTATACTGGAAGATAGTCTGATGGGGAAAACGGAGAGTTAAACAGTAAATAATCATGGCCAACGGTAATGTTAACAAAGCGGCTACGATTACCGCCAGCCAGGCATCCTGCTGGGCCCTTCGGGCCAGAAGAGCCGGTAAGAAGATAATGGCTGTCGGTAAAACGCTAAACCAGAGCAAGATGGCCCCCTGCCGGGCGTTAATAAAACCTTCTTCCCGTACCCCGTGCATGGCTACTGGCCTCCCCGCGGTTCACGGTTGGAGCTATCGGGAGGAGCCGGTTTCAGCCCTTTCTTCTGCCGCAAGGGATCTCGATACCCAATCTGTTCGGGCCTGGTATCCTGGGCCCAACGCGGTGCCCGTACAAAAACATCTTTAAAGTCGTGGGTATGGTAGGGCGCAATCGGCGCCAGATAAGGTACACCAAAGGAGCGGAGGGCAGTAAGATGGATTAAGATAGCCAGCAGACCCAACATAATGCCGTAAAAGCCCAATACACCCGCCAGGATTAACATAACAAAACGGAGCAACCTGATCGTAATGGCCATGGAATATTTAGGAAGGGCAAAAGAACTGATACCGGTCAAAGCTACCACAATAACCATGGCCGGGGAAAAAAGGCCAGCGCTCACAGCTGCTTCTCCTATAACCAGGGCGCCGACAATGCTTACAGCCTGCCCCACCAGCCGCGGCAGGCGTAGCCCTGCCTCCCGCAAAACTTCAAAGGTCAGCTCTATCAGCAAAGCTTCCGCCAGAGCTGGAAAGGGTATCCCTTCCCTCTGGGCAGCCAGGCGTACCAGCAGGTTGGTCGGCAACATCTCTTGGTGAAAGGTGCTCACAGCTACATAAGCGCTGGGCAGGAGAAGGGCAATGTTTAAGATCACAAATCTGGCTAATCTTAAGAAACTGGCCAGCCAATAACGCTCATAGTAGTCCTCGCTGGCCTGCAAGAACTGGACAAATACAGTAGGGACTATTAGGGCAAAGGGAGTATTATCAACAAGCAGAGCTACTCTTCCTTCCAGTAGCGCAGCGGCTACCTTGTCCGGCCGTTCCGTATGGTCAATCTGAGGGAAGGGTGAAAGGGGATTATCCTCAATAAGTTCTTCAATATAGGCGCTTTCTAAAATGCCATCCACATTAATGCGTTCTAGGCGCCGGCGCACCTCCTTAAGGAGGGCTGGATCCGCTAAAGTATTAAGATACACTAAAGCTACGTTAGTCTGGCTATACCTACCCAGTAAAACGTTTTCTACCTTGAGGGCCGGTGTCTTTAAGCGTCGACGTACAAGAGCGGTATTGATCCTTAAATTCTCTACAAAACCTTCCCGGGAACCACGGACAGACCCTTCGGCCAAGGGTTCGGAGATAGAACGGTGTTCCCAGGAACGGGTACTGGTAGCCAGGGCCTTATTATAACCTTCAAATAAAAGAACAGCATCACCGGTAAGAATATGGTTAACTATGTCTGAAATACTGTCTACGGGAGCCACGTCAGCCATAGGTACAATAATCTCCAAAAGGCGTTCCCAAGGCGCCGTTTTGTCTGCCAGCGCCCGGCTCAAATCCGGGGGCACATGTTGCAGAGTTCTTAGCAGGGTATCTTCTATGAGGTTTTTGTCGGCCAGCCCGTCGATGTAGACAATGGCAGCTTTGACCTGGCCGCCGATAAAGAAATCCCTCTTCACAACATCACTACTGTTTTCAAATATTTCTTCCAACTGTTGCAAGTTAAGGCTTATCTCAGAGGTCAAAGAATATTGATCAAGAGGGGGGTAAGGGAATTTTTTCCCCTGCCCCCCAGGAGAATTTCCTCTGGCAGAGTTGGCCTTTAAACGGCGCCAAAGAGCCGCCCGCAAGGGTTTACGAAAGGGGCCAAGCACCGGCTTTCCCCCTTCTCACAACGGAATTCTTTTTATTTAGATTGGCCTGTGGGGGAAAGTTTATGCGTTCGCCGGCCAATATCTCGGCGGTAGTGCTTACCAGGAAAGTCAATTACTTCTGCTGCCGCATAAGCCAAGTTTAAAGCCTCCGCCAGGGTGGCACCGCGCGCCGTCACCCCCAGGACCCGGCCGCCGGCGGTAACTACCTGACCATCTTTCCAGGCTGTACCCGCGTGGAAAACTTCTACTCCTGGCTGAACCTTTTCTAATCCTGTAATAACTTCTCCCTTAGGATAATCTCCAGGGTACCCAGGTGCAGCCAGGACTACGCAAACTGCTGCTCCCGGATACCACTCCAGTTGTATCTGGTCCAACTTTCCTTCCAGAGCAGCCAACATAATACTGACCAGATCGCTTCTTAAGAGCATGAGCAAAGGCTGGGCTTCGGGATCGCCAAAGCGGCAGTTAAACTCCAGCACCTTAGGACCTTGGGGTGTAATCATTAATCCTGCATATAGGACACCGCAATAGGGCCGGCCGGCTTTGGCCATGGCCTGGACAGTTGGCTTAAGGATGGTCTCCATCACTTGATCTGCCATCTGGTCATCATAAAATGGTACCGGAGCATAGGCCCCCATACCGCCGGTATTGGGTCCCCGGTCGCCGTCAAAGACGCGCTTGTGATCCTGGGAAGCTAGCAGGGGAAGTACATGTTCTCCGTCGCAAAAGGCCAGAACGCTTACTTCTTCCCCTGTTAACCTCTCTTCCAGCACCACCCGCTGCCCGGCCGGGCCAAAGCGGCCACCCAGCATTTCCTCCACTGCCTTCAAAGCCGTAGTTTCTTCTTCAGCTATCACCACACCCTTGCCGGCAGCCAGGCCGTCCGCTTTAACCACCACGGGGGCCCCATGCTTTTCTATGTAGCGCCGGGCATCTCCCAGGTTATCCACCACGGTGTACCGGGCAGTAGGGATATTGTTTTTAAACATAAAATCTTTAGCCCAGGCTTTGCTGCCCTCGATAGCGGCCGCTTGCCGCCTGGGGCCAAAAATCCTCAAACCTGCCGCCTCAAAGGCATCTACGATACCGGCCACCAGGGGAACTTCCGGACCTACTACAGTGAGGTCGATATCCGCCTTCCGGACAAAATCCACCAGGCCTTGGATATCATCGGCAGCTATGGGAATACAAGAAGCCTGGGTGGCAATGCCGGCATTGCCGGGGGCACAGAAGACCTCGGTTACCATAGGGCTCTGGGCTATTTTCCACACCAGGGCATGTTCCCGCCCACCGCTGCCGACCACCAGGACTTTCACGGCTTCACCGTCCTTTCTTGATAGTGTACGTTAGCTACCTAGGTTCAGTGCCGGAAATGCCGTATACCCGTAAAGACCATGGCCAGGCCGTGTTTATCGGCACACTCTATGGATTCAGCATCCCTCAAGGAACCCCCGGGCTGAATAATGGCTGTCACCCCCGCTCGGGCTGCTGCTTCCACGGTATCGGCAAAGGGGAAGAAGGCGTCAGAGGCCAGTACGGCTCCGCGGGCTCTTTCCCCTGCCTGTTCCAGGGCTATGCGGGCCGCACCCACCCGGTTCATCTGGCCGGCACCCACTCCCAGGGTTACACCGCTCCTGGCCACCACAATGGCATTGGATTTAACATGCTTTACTACCTTCCAGGCAAAAAGCAAATCTTCTAGTTCTTCCTGGGTAGGCTGGCGTTTAGTTACTACTTTAAGATCTTGGACTTTAACTTCATAATTATCCGGGTCCTGCACCAAAAAGCCTCCGCTCACCGGCCGGACTTGCCGGCCCAGTCCCGCATCCCGCCCTTCTCCGGCAACGAGCAGGCGCAAATTAGGCTTACTTTTTAGTATCTCCAGCGCTTCTGGGGTAAAAAGAGGAGCTATAATGGCTTCAAGAAAGATTTTTACCAGTTCCTCGGCCATCTCCTTATCTACAGGACGATTGCAGCCTACAATGCCGCCGAAGGCCGAAACGGGATCAGCTTCGTAAGCCCGGCGGTAGGCTTCGGCTGCGGTTTTCCCTTTAGCAGTCCCACAAGGATTGGTATGTTTGATTATGGTAACAGCGGGTTCCTGAAATTCCCGCACTAGATTCCAGGCGGCATCCAGGTCCATAATATTATTATAGGAAAGCTCTTTCCCCTGGAGCTGGCGGCTTCCGGCCAGGCTGCCGGCAGGTACCCGGGGCAGGCGGTAAAAGGCAGCTCGCTGGTGAGGATTCTCGCCATAGCGCAAGTCCTGTAGCTTTTCTCCTACCAGGAAAAAAGTCGGCGCGTAACTGGCCTCGCCATAAACTTCCCTCTGCCAGTACCAGGCTATAGCCGCGTCATAAGCTGCCGTGTGGGCAAAGGCTTCGGCCGCCAGTTTCCGGCGGGTGGGCAAGTCCACTTCCCCGTGCTGGCGTAAAAGGTTTAGCACTTCTTCATAGCGCGCCGGATTAACTACTACAATTACATATTCATGATTCTTGGCAGCCGCCCGGACCATGGTCGGCCCTCCTATATCGATATTTTCAATAGCCTCCTCCACGGTAACCCCCGGCCGGGCAATGGTTTCTTGAAAGGGGTAGAGGTTGACCGCTACCAGGTCAATGGGTTTAATGCCCCACTCGGCCAGCTGGGCTAAATGCTCGGGTGTCCTGCGGGCTAAGATGCCCCCATGTATACGGGGATGAAGGGTTTTTACTCTACCGTCTAAAATGGCCGGAAACCCGGTTACCTCCTGTGCAGGCGTTACCGGTAAACCGGCTTCTGCCAGTGCCCGCGCCGTACCCCCGGTGGAGAGTATCTCCCACCCCAGCTCCACCAGCCCCCGAGCGAACTCGATCAAGCCTGTCTTGTCCCAAACGCTCAGCAAAGCTCGTCGTGCCACTCTAATCATCCTTTCCGGGAATAAAGTTTGTTCGCGACCTATTTGTTATACTTCCTTGCGGACATATACCCGGCGGCCCTGTACCACCACCCGACCTTCCGCTATCCAACGGATGACCTCCGGCAAAAGGCGGTGCTCTTCCACCAATATGCGCTGGGCCAGGGTTTCCGGCGTGTCGTCATCCTCTACCTTAACGGCGGCCTGGGCAATAATGGGCCCGGTATCCACTCCGGCATCGACAAAGTGTACAGTGCAGCCCGCAATCTTCACGCCGTATTCCCAGGCTTGCCGCTGGGCATCTACTCCTGGAAAGGCCGGGAGGAGGGCGGGATGAATATTGATCACCCGCAGGGGGAACTGGTCCAAAAAGGCCTGACTTAAAATGCGCATAAAACCGGCCAGCACCACCAGCTCCACCCCTGCTTTTTTAAGCCTATTGGCCAGGGCCAGGTCATAGGCCACCCGGTCCGGATAAGCCCCGGGATCCATAAATTCTGCTGGAATACCGTGCTCACTAGCTATCTTTAAGGCTCGAGCCTCCTTTTTGTTGCTGATCACCACCTTGACCTGGGCCGGAAGCTTCCCTGTTTCTATGGCCTGGATGATGGCCTCCAGGTTGCTTCCCCGGCCCGAGACCAGTACGCCTATGGGCAAGGACATATCCTTACTCCCCCTTTAAGCTAGTGGCGGTTCAAACTCTATTTCTCCCTCTCCCTCTACCACTTCGCCTACCAGGTAAGCCTGTTCCCCGGCTGTCTGCAGGCGGTTTAAAACCGTCGCTACGTCGGCTTTTTCTACCGCGGCCAGCATCCCCAGGCCCATGTTGAAGGTGCGATACATCTCCGGCCAGGGTACGCGGCCTGCTTCCCGAATTAAATGGAAGATGGGTGGTACCGGCCACCTGTCCCGGTACAGGCGTAAACCCGTCCCCTGGGGCAACATGCGGGGCGGGTTTTCTATAAGGCCCCCGCCGGTGATGTGGGCCAGACCCTGAATCAGGCCCTCTCTAATCAGCGGTAAAAGAGATTTTACATAAATGCGGGTGGGTTTTAACAACTCTTCTGCCAGGGTACACCCCAGAGAAGATATTTTCTCCGTGAGGTCCAGGCCGGCCTCCTCCAGGAGCACCCGGCGGATCAGGGAAAAGCCGTTGGAATGGAGGCCGCTGGAAGCCAGCCCGATGATAGCTTGCCCCGGCCGGACCTTACTGCCGTCTAAAAGCCCCCTTCTCTCTACTATACCCACGGCAAAGCCAGCCAGATCATATTCTCCAGGTGGATAAAAGCCGGGCATTTCCGCCGTCTCCCCGCCCAGGAGAGCGCAGCCGGCCAGGCGGCAACCCGCTGCCACACCTGCCACAATGGCAGCTACCTTTTCGGGGTAAAGCTTGCCTACCGCCAGGTAATCCAGGAAAAAGAGGGGTTCGGCTCCATGGACCAGGATATCGTTTACACACATGGCTACTACGTCCTGGCCCACTGTATCGTGGCGGTCTATAAGAAAAGCTATTTTTAACTTGGTACCTACCCCATCGGCGCCGGCTACCAGCACGGGCTCCTGGTACTGCCCACTAAGGGCAAAAAAACCGCCGAAGCCCCCGATGTCGCTTAAAACCCCCGGCCGCCAGGTACTCCTCACATGTTCCCGCATTAATTGTACGGCCCGGTTACCGGCGCCAATATCTACCCCTGCGTCTGCGTAAGTCCAGATCCGCCCGCCCACTGCTTTCACCTCCTCACCAAAACTAAAGAGGAATAGGATAATAACCGGTAAAACAAGCTGCGCAGTATTTTTCGGAACCCTGCCTGACGGAGCTAAAGAGCCCCTCCAGACTCAAATAATAGAGGGTGTCGGCTCCTACCAGGCGCCTTATCTTTTCCACGGGACAGCGGGCGGCAATAAGCTCTCCATAGGCGCTGGTATCTATGCCGTAATAGCAGGGGTGAAAAACCGGGGGAGAAGCTATCAGAAGGTGCACTTCTTTTACCCCTGCCTCCCGGAGCATGTGTATAATGCGGCGGCTGGTAGTACCCCTGACTAGAGAATCATCAATAATAATTACCCGCTTGCCCTGGAGAATAGGCCGGATAGGGTTTAATTTCAGCCTCACCCCCAGGTCCCGCAGTTCCTGGGTGGGCTGGATAAAGGTCCGGCCCGCATAGCGATTTTTTATCAAACCTTCCACCAGGGGTAAACCAGTAGCCTCGGCATAGCCGCTGGCCGCCGCGATGCCAGAATCGGGCACCGGTATCACCAGATCGGCCTCTATCCTGCATTCCCCGGCCAGGCGGCGCCCCAGCTCTCGCCTGACCAGGTATACATTCTCTCCGTCGAGGGTGCTGTCAGGCCTAGCAAAGTAAATAAATTCAAAGATGCAGTGGGCCGGCCGGGGTGCCCGCGGTCCCTGGAGCGAAGAAATTCCACGGCCATCAATTATTAGTATTTCTCCTGGCCTCACATCCCGCACAAATTCAGCGCCGATAGCATCCAGGGCGCAGGACTCAGAAGCCAGAACAAAGGCCTGTCCCAGCTTTCCTAGGCATAGAGGCCGCACTCCATAGGGGTCGCGCACCCCGAAAAGCTGCTGTTCTGTCATGATAACCAGGCTATAAGCTCCTTTTAACTCCTCCATGCACTGTATAATGGCTTCGGGCAGGGGGCTTTTCTGATAACGGGCCAGTAGATTTACAATAACTTCGCTATCGGTAGTAGTTTGGAACACCGAACCTTCGGCTCCCAGCTTCTGGCGCAAGAAGGCTGCATTGACCAGGTTGCCGTTGTGGGCTACGGCCACCATGCCCTGGCGGATTCTAGCTACTAGAGGCTGGGCGTTAACTAGGGAGCTGGCCCCGGTGGTGGAGTAGCGGACATGTCCGATGGCCACCTCACCTTTTAAATTTTTAAGACTGTTTTGGTCAAAAACCTCGGCCACCAGGCCCATACCTTTATGAATTTCAATCCCGGTCCCATTCCCTACAGCAATACCGGCGCTCTCCTGGCCGCGGTGTTGTAAGGCAAACAGGCCATAATAGGTTAAACGAGCTACGTCCAGCCCGGGCCCGTAAAGGCCGAAGATCCCGCATTCCTCCCGGAATTTATCTAGGCCCTCAGCCGGGCCTCCAGGCTTCCCCGCCATACCGCCTCCATCTCCTCTAAGTCAAGATTTACAAGCCGCTTTTCACCCACACTAATCTCTAAGGTTTCGCCGCCGCAAGTACCTAAGATTTTTACCGGTACCTTAAGCTCGCGAGCCAGTTTTTTTATCTCGGCTACCTTTTCCGGCCGCGCGCTGACAATTACCCGCGACTGGCTTTCGGAGAAAAGGAGGCTATCAGCGCGCAAACTTTCTTCCAGTTTAATTTCGGCACCCATGCGCCCTAAGATAGCCATCTCCGCCAGGGCTACAGCCAGACCTCCCTCAGAGCAGTCGTGCGCTGCCCGGACAAGTCCCCGGCCAATCCCCTGCCGCACCATTTCCTGGACAGCTGCCTCCAGCTCCAGGTCAAGCACCGGCGGCCGGCCGGCCACCAGGCCATGGATGAAGGCCAAATATTCGCTGCCGCCCAGCTCGTCCCGCGTTTCTCCTAGGAGGAACACTACATCGCCTTCTTCCTTAAAACCGGAGGTACAGCGCTGTTGAATATCTTCCAACAGGCCCACCATGCCCACCACCGGGGTAGGGTAAATGGCCTCACCGTTCGTTTCGTTATAAAAGCTGACGTTCCCCCCTACTACCGGAGTATTAAGCCTGGCACAGGCACGGCTCATGCCCAAAACGCAATGGTAAAACTGCCAGGCTATTTCCGGCTTTTCGGGGTTTCCAAAATTTAAGCAATCAGTTACCCCCAAGGGCCTAGCACCTACGCAGGATAGGTTGCGAGCAGCCTCGGCCACGGCAATGGCTCCCCCAATTTCCGGGTCCAGGTAACAATAACGGCCGTTGCCGTCGGTGGTTAGGGCCAGGCCCTTTTTCGTCCCTTTGATACGCAGGACAGCCGCATCAGCTCCCGGCCTTATAACCGTATCCGTACGCACCATATAGTCATACTGGCGAAAAACCCATTCCTTGCTGGCGATGTTCGGCGAAGAAAGGAGCTTAAGCAAAGTCTGAGCATAGTCTTCAGGCTCAGGAAGGGCCGACCAATCATATGCTTGTAGCTCGTCCAGATAGGCGGGCCGTCTTTTCTCCCGCACATAAACCGGGCACTCTTCGGTTAGATAACGCACCGGTACCTCGGCTACCACCTGATCCCTTTCTTTAACTCGTAAGACGCCGTCACCCGTTACCCGGCCTATTACTACTGCTTCCAGGCCCCAGCGGGCAAAAATGGATTTAACACGATCTTCACAACCCTTTTTAGGAACCAGCAGCATCCGCTCCTGGGATTCCGAAAGCATTACTTCGTAAGGAGTCATGCCCTCTTCCCGCCTGGGCACCAGGTCAACATCAATCTCCATGCCGGTGCCGGCCCGCGAAGCCATCTCGGCGGAGGAGCTGGTCAGCCCGGCCGCTCCCATGTCCTGCATTCCCACCAGGAGGTCCTCCTTTACCACCTCCTGGCAGGCCTCAATCAAAAGCTTTTCCCGGAAGGGGTCGCCCACCTGCACGGAAGGGCGGCGCTCCTCGGAAGCCTCGCTCAGCTCTTCGGAAGCAAAGGTAGCCCCATGTATGCCATCGCGGCCGGTACGCGCTCCTACTACCATAACCGCATGTCCCACGCCGCTGGCCCTGCCACGCTGAATCTTGTCGCGCTCGATAATACCTACGCACATCACATTAACCAGGGGGTTGCCCGTGTAGCAGGGAGCAAAGGCCACCTCGCCTCCCACAGTAGGAAGCCCAAGGCAATTTCCGTAAAAAGAAATCCCGCTTACCACCCCGCCCAAGAGGTACCGGTTGCGGGGGTTGTTCAGAGGCCCGAAGCGCAAAGAGTCCAGCAGCGCAACGGGCCGGGCGCCCATGGCAAAAATGTCCCGCACAATACCTCCTACACCGGTGGCAGCGCCCTGAAAGGGTTCGATGGCCGAAGGATGATTATGGCTTTCAATTTTAAACACTACAGCCTGGCCGTCGCCGATATCTATAATCCCAGCGTTTTCCCCCGGCCCCTGTAAGACCCAGGGAGCACGGGTAGGAAACATTTTCAAAACTGGCCGCGAATGTTTATAGCCGCAGTGTTCGGACCACATGACGGCAAACATTCCCAGCTCCACATAGTTGGGCTCGCGCCCGAGGAGATTTTTGATGCGCTCGTATTCTTCATCGGTGAGGCCCATCTCCCGCCAAATCTTCTCCCTCATGACCTTCTCTCCTTCGTCCACCAGTCTACTATAGAAGCGAAGAATTCCCGCCCGTCCGTCCCGCCCAAGATCTCCTCCGCACAGCGCTCCGGGTGGGGCATGAGTCCCAAGACATTGCCCCCCTCATTAATAAGGCCCGCAATGTTTTCCACGGAACCGTTGGGATTGGCCTCTGGCGTTATCTCTCCTCGGGAAGTACAGTACCGGAAGACGATCTGATTATTTTCATTTAGGCGGCGCAAGGTTTCGGGATCGGCATAATAATTGCCTTCATTATGGGCGATGGGCATGCTCACTACCTGTCCCTTTTTAAAGCGGTTGGTGAAGGGAGTGGCCTCGTTTTCTACCCGGAGATAGGTGTCCTGGCAGCGAAACTGTAGGCAATTATTGCGCAGCATGGCGCCCGGCAACAGCCCCGCTTCCAAAAGAATCTGAAAGCCGTTGCAGATACCCAGCACCAGCCCACCCTGGCGGGCAAAATCTATAACCGCCGACATTATAGGGGCAAAGCGGGCTATAGCCCCTGCTCGCAGGTAATCCCCATAGGAAAAGCCGCCGGGCAATACTACACAGTCATAGCCTGTCAATTTTGTCTCAGCATGCCAGATATAATCCACCGGCTGTTTTAAGACAGTACCCAAGGCGTAATGGACGTCCTGGTCGCAATTGGAGCCAGGAAAGATAATTACGCCAAACTTCATATCCCCGTCACCTCGAAGGTGTAATCTTCGATGACCGGGTTGGCCAGAAGCCGGCGGCACATCTCTTCTACCTGCTGCCCGGCCTGTACCTCATCAGGAGCCTCCAGGCGCACCTCCAGGTATTTGCCCATCCGTACCTCTTTTACTCCTTTATATCCTAAGGCCACCAGGCCCTGTTTGACAGCTTCTCCCTGGGGATCCAATACACCTGCCTTCAGGGTAACATGAACCTTGGCCAAGTACAAGTTACCCATGTTCAACCCACCACCTTGCTGATCCGTTCGTAAACTAAAGCATAGGCCTCCTCGACACCCCCCAGATCCCGGCGGAAGCGGTCCTTGTCCAGCTTTTCCCTGGTTTCCTTATCCCAGAAGCGGCAGGTGTCCGGAGAAATTTCATCTCCCAGCAGTATTTCTCCCTGATAAAGGCCGAACTCCAGCTTAAAATCTACCAGGATAAGATCTGCGGGCTGCAAAAGGCGGCAGAGGATCTCGTTAATCTTTAATGCCCGTTCCTTGAGAGTCTCCACCTGTTCTGGAGTAGCCAGTTCCAGGGCTGCAATGTGATATTCGTTGATCATAGGATCATGGAGCTCATCGGATTTAAAATAAAATTCCAGTACCGGCCTCTTTAAATCAGTGCCCTCGGCCAACCCTAAACGTTGGGCCAGGCTGCCGGCAGCCACATTGCGCACCACCACTTCTACGGGAAGGATCTTAAGGGCCTTTACCAGCATTTCCCTGGGGCTGACCAGCTCTACAAAATGGGTGGCAATCTCCTCCCGCTCTAAAGCCCGGAAGAGGAGGGCCGAAAGCCGCGCGTTAATTTCACCTTTGCCGGCTATAGTACCTTTCTTGAGCCCGTCAAAGGCGGTGGCCTCGTCTTTAAATTCTATGAGATATAAGTTGGGGTCCCCGGTAAGGTAGACCCGCTTGGCTTTTCCCTCGTAAAGCAATTCCTTTTTTTGCACCATTTAAGTAACTCTCCTTTCGTTAAATAAACTTGACTTTATTCCAGTCCAGCGCGCCGGAAAATGTAATCCACATGTTTGAGGTGATATTTATAGTCGAAAAGTTTTTCGATTTCCGGGGGGCTTAAACAGGCCCTAATCTCGGGATCCTGGAGGAGCAATTCTTTAAAAGACACTCCTTCCCGCCAGGCTTCCATGGCATGGCGCTGAACCAGAACATAGGCTTTTTCCCTTAAAAGCCCTTTGTCCACCAGGGCCAGGAGCACCCGCTGGGAAAAGATCAGTCCATGGGTCTTCTCTAAATTTCGCCTCATGTTTTCCGGGTAGACGTTAAGGCCGGCCATTATCTCCGTAAATTTGGTCAGCATGTAATCCAGGAGGATGGTACTGTCGGGAATAATTACCCGTTCTACTGAAGAATGGGTGAGATCTCGCTCGTGCCAGAGGGCTATATTTTCTAAGGCAGCCAGGGCATGGCCGCGAACGACTCGGGCCAGACCGGCCACCCGTTCGCACATAATGGGGTTGCGCTTGTGGGGCATGGCCGAGGAACCCTTTTGCCCCTGGGCAAAGGGTTCTTCTACTTCCAGGATATCCGTCCGCTGCAGGTTGCGGATCTCCGTAGCCATTTTTTCCAGGGAGCTGGCTATGACCGCTAAAGTGGTTAAATACTGGGCATGCCGGTCCCGCTGGATTATCTGGGTAGAAACCGGAGCCGGTTTGAGACCCAGCTTCTGGCATACATATTCTTCCACGAAGGGATCCACGTTGGCAAAAGTGCCCACCGCACCGGAAATCTTCCCTACGCTGATCATTTCCCGCGCCTGCAGCAATCTTTCCCGGTTGCGATCTACTTCCATGACCCAAAGGGCCATCTTTAAACCAAAGGTAGTAGGTTCGGCGTGGATGCCATGGGTGCGGCCCATCATTAGGGTGAATTTATGTTCCCGAGCTTTAGCTACCAAGACCTCGCGCAAATCTTGCAGGCGTCGCAGGAGCTGATCGGCTGCCTCCCGCATCTGCAGGGCCAGAGCAGTGTCCAGGATGTCAGAAGAAGTCATGCCCAGATGAATATATTTGGAAGCTTCTCCCACCCGCTCGGCTACAGCCGTGAGAAAAGCAATAACATCATGCCGTACAGTCGCTTCGATCTCTTTAACCCGGTTAATATCGAAAGCGGCCTTTTCCTTAATTTCCGCCAGGGCCTCGGGCGGTATTTTCCCCAGCTCGGCCCAGGCTTCACAGGCATAAATCTCAATCTCCAGCCATTTGCGCAATTTATTCTCTTCGTCCCAAATGCGGCCCATCTCCGGCAAGGTATAGCGCTCAATCATTTTCCGGTGACCCTCCTCTAGGGTTATTTTCCCCAGAAGCTTGTAGCCTTTGATCTTTGGCCTCTACCTCCCGGGCCAGCTTGTCTTTATAAGCTATAAATTTCGCCCGCAAAGAACGATCTTTTATGCCTAGAATCTGTACGGCCAGAAAAGCCGCGTTGGCCGCCCCGTCTATGGCCACCGTGGCTACCGGGACGCCGCGCGGCATCTGGACGATGGAATACAGGGAATCCTGCCCTCCCAGTGCCTTGGTCCGGATGGGCACGCCTATTACCGGCAAAGGGGTCACCGCAGCCAGCACCCCTGGCAAGTGGGCAGCGCCTCCCGCACCGGCAATAAGCACTTCCAGCCCCCGCGCCGCTGCCTCGCGAGCATAGGCCAGGGTGGCCTCTGGTGTGCGGTGGGCTGAAAGGATGCGCATCTCGTAGGGTACTTCAAACTCCTCCAGTACCTCGGCAGCCGCCTGCATTATCGGCAGGTCGGAATCACTACCCATGATGATACCAACTAAAGCTTCTTTCATCCTACCACCTCTTTAAAATTAATTAACCCAGGCCGGATAGGTTCTAACCAATGCTGAAACCTACCCGCCTGGGTTTTTAGTCCCTCCGGTGTGGCACCAAAGGGTGCCTGTACCACTCGGACCAGCCCGCAAAGTGTTTTTCCCTTTGCGCGGAACCCTCAGGTACACTTTCAGCCTGTCAGCCAAGGCCATTTCCCTAGCCCGCCCGATAACGGGCCTATTCCTTTGCTTAACAGACCCTATATTCTTTTTTGACATTTTGATCATACAAAATAGAGCAGTAAGTGTCAAGAAAATTAAGTGAGGAGGTGGGTCAAAGGTTTAATTAAACGTGTGTCCAAACCTCTTTTTTATTGCGGTTCAATAAACTATATTTTTCATTTAGCCTAATAAACCAGGCTGCTGCTTGTTGCTGGATAAGAAAAGCTAAGGAAACCATGAGCGCAGCATTAGGGCCAAAAGCCGTAGCAGCCAGGCCGATTGAGATGGAAAGGTTGCGCAAAACAGTGGCAAACACCAGGGCCAGAGCATCTTTTTCTTCAAAAAGACTTCTACCGATAAATATTGCGAGTGCATAATTAATGCTATAAAAAACCACCTGAACTAACAGAGCTATTCCAAAGATGTCCAAACGAGAAGCTATACGCGGAGCATTCATGCTGATACTGGTAAAAATTATAAACAACATACCCCAAGCACTGGCCGCCGGTAGATAGGGCTTGATTTTTTTATGAAAATCCTCTGGTGAATACTTCTTTAGCAGAGCCGAATAGGTCAGCACCCCCAAGAACAAGGGCAACAAAATAACCAGCGCAATGGTTTTTAAGGTTAGCCAGACATCGACCGGTACATACTTTCCTACCATTAATAAGAGATACCAAGGGGCCAGCATGGACCCCAGCAGCAATCCTGTGGTAGTCAGTTTAATAGCTCCGGGGACATTTCCTTTAGCCAGCATGGTAAAAGCAATAGTCATATTGCTGGTAGGAAGTAAGGAAGTAATAGCCAGGCCGGCAAAAAGCTCCGGGTCCCGCAACAAAAATCCTACACCCAGGAAATAAGCCACAAAAGGAACCAGCAGGAAATTGAGGAGCAAAGCCGTTAATACAAGCCGGCCCTGGGACAGATTAAAGACCTCACGCAGTCTAAACCCGATCATGGTGGGGTAAATCATGAGTACTGTTACCGCAAGGATATATTTTTTGAGAACAGAAGTATCCACCAGCAAACCGGTAACAAATCCCAACACTAAAATCAGGGGAACAATCAGGGAAATATTTTGTGAAGGATACAAAAAGATTCTTTTTAGCAAATTCTTCTTTTCTTTTTCTTGCGTTGTTACCCCCTTGCTATCCTGCACCAGGATTACCCTCCTTTTCTTTTTCCATTTTATACAACTGAGCCAACTTTTCTTCTAATTCTTCTAATTCCTGAACCATAGATACTTTAACAGAATGGGCCGGCCATCGCTTTTTTAAATCAGCAATCTCTTCCTCCAGGCGTTTGATTTCACTTCTTAACACATCCTCATCCATAGGGCTACCCCCAAGATATTGTTTTTTATTATTATACTTTGCTCCAATTTCGCTGTCAATATAAACAGGAAAAACCGGAAGATAGGCCTGTTCTGAACCCCTGCATATTACAGGTTAAAAGTTCTCCGAATAAGAAAAAATCCTCGGTTTAACCGAGGATTGATGTTTTCTTAACCCAAACCACCTTTCACCAGCCTTTTAGTATTCTCGGCCACTTCGGCCGGGTCCCTCCGTAGCCGAGCTACCCCACTTTCCATGGCAGCCCGAGCCACAGCAGCAGCTACGGCAGGAGCTACCCGCTCGTCAAATGCATCGGTAATGATAAAGTCGGGACTTAAGCTTTTTTCCTCTACCAGCCCAGCTATGGCATAGGCCGCAGCTATTTTCATCTCTTCGTTTATGTCCCGCGCTCTCACATCCAGCGCCCCCCGCAAAACCCCCGGAAAGGCCAGCACATTGTTGATCTGGTTGGGAAAGTCCGACCGGCCAGTGCCCACCACTTTGGCCCCGGCTGCCTTGGCTTCCTCCGGATATATCTCCGGCACGGGGTTGGCCATGGCCAGTACCACGGCGTCTTGGCCCATGCTTTTCACCATATCCTGGCTCACTGCTCCGCCAATGGAAAGTCCTATAAAAACATCTGCGCCTCTCATAGCTTCCGCCAAGGTCTTGGCTTTTTCTTTGTTGGTCTTAGCCGCTACCTCTTCCTTATAAGGATTCATACCATTGTCCCGACCTGCATAGATGGCTCCCCTGCTGTCACAGAGAATTACTTCTCCTGCTCCCATATTTAAAAGCAGCTTGGTCACAGCTATACCAGCTGCTCCGGCTCCGTTGATGACAATTTTAATATCCTTCATTGCTTTGTTTACTACTTTCAGGGCGTTAATAAGGGCGGCTGCTACCACTATGGCCGTCCCGTGCTGGTCATCGTGGAAGATGGGTATGTCGGTCTCTTTTTTGAGCCGCTCTTCTATGGCAAAGCAGCGCGGCGCAGCTATGTCTTCTAAGTTTACTCCGCCTATGGTGGGGGAGATGAGTTTTGCGGTCTCCACAATTTGGTCTACTTCTTTGGTGGCCAGGCATAAGGGAAAAGCGTCTACTCCGGCAAAGGTTTTGAAGAGTACGCATTTGCCTTCCATTACCGGCAAGGCGGCCTCAGGCCCGATGTCGCCTAGGCCCAGTACTGCGCTGCCGTCGGTAACCACGGCCACCAGATTCCCCCGAGCTGTGTATTCCCATACCAATTCTGTATCGCGATGGATTTCTTTGCAAGGCTCGGCTACTCCTGGTGTGTAGGCCAGGCTTAACTCTTCCCGGTTATTAACCCGGACTTTGCTCTTGATAGCTATTTTTCCTTTGTTTTCCCGGTGCAGGGCCAGGGCTTTCTCCTTAAGATCCATTAAGTTTTTACCCCCTTTAAATTTTTCTATATTTGTCTCTCCCTTCCAGATAGAGGTTGCGGCCAAGACAGTCAATACCTACTATCAAAGGAAAATCTTCAACTTCCAGTTGGTAGATAGCTTCCGGTCCCAGGTCTTCGTAGGCCACTACTTGCGCTTTCTTTATTCGCTGGGCAAGTAGCGCTCCGGCGCCTCCTATGGCCAGGAAGTATACTGCTCCGCATTCTTTTATGGCTTCGATGACTTCCTGGCTGCGGCTACCTTTGCCGATCATACCTTTAAGACCAAACTCTCGAATGAGCAAAGGGGTATAAGGATCCATGCGGCCGCTAGTGGTGGGACCGGCCGAACCTATTACTTTCCCCGGTTTCGCCGGACAGGGTCCCACGTAGTAAATAATTTGGTCCTTCAGGTCTACCGGGAGTTTTTCTCCTGCCAGGTAGGTTTCTACCATCCTTTTATGGGCGGCGTCTCGGGCGGTGAAGATTATGCCGCTTAAGCTTACCTGGTCACCGGCTTTGAGGTTTTGTATAGTCTCTGGAGTTAGGGGTGTAGTGATTTTAATCATGGGGGAACCCTCCTCTCCTCAAAGCACTGCTTCAGCATGGCGAGCTGCGTGACACTGTATGTTTACGGCAACAGGTAAACCCCCTATATGTGTAGGATAGGTTTCTATGTGGACATCTAAAGCGGTTGTGCGACCACCCAGACCCTGAGGCCCTATGCCGGTAGCATTTATGCGCTCCAGGAGTTCTTCTTCCAGTTCTGCTATATAAGGCCGGGGGTGTCTCTGGCCTAAGGGACGCAGGAGGGCTTTTTTAGCGAGAAAAGCTACTTTTTCAAAGTTACCACCCAGCCCTACTCCCACTACTATAGGTGGGCAGGGATTGGGTCCAGCAGCTTCCACTACTTCTAATACATACTGAATAATACCTTCTTTACCATCGGCGGGTTTTAACATTTTAAGGCCGGAGGCGTTTTCCGATCCTATACCTTTAGGTGCTACGGTTATCTTTAGGTTGTTACCGGGCACGATTTCTGTATGGACAATGGCCGGCGTATTGTCTCCAGTGTTCTTGCGGATGAGAGGATCGTTTACCACCGATTTTCTAAGGTAACCGTTAGTGTAGCCTCTGCGCACTCCTTCATTTATGGCGTCGTAAAGATTGCCTCCGGTGATATGCACGTCTTGCCCTATTTCCAGAAAAACTACGGCCAGGCCGGTATCCTGGCATATAGCTTCACCGGTGGAAGAAGCCAAGCTAGCGTTTTCTTTTAACAGTTTTAGGATATCTTTGCCCCAGGGCGATTCTTCTCGGGCTATGGCCTGGTCCATGGCCCGCCACCAGTCGTCACCCAGTACGGTGCAGGCTTTAAGGCAGAGTTCCTCTACAGCCCGGGTTATTAGGTCTACGTGAATATCACGCAAGATCAATCCATACCTCCCTCACCGCATGCCGTATCTAAATACGTGTTAGCTTTCATTGAAGCCATTATACAATATTTAGATAAAACTGGGATCTATTTAATCTTGTTTGTTACACTATTAGAAGCGTTGTGAAAAACTCATTTTAATTAGCAGGTATTAGCATATCGACATCGAAAATAGTAATGACATCTACTTTGC
>NZ_JBJHHE010000003.1:0-239343 GCF_056378755.1 Thermanaeromonas sp. DSM 22490 | reverse complement strand
TAGGTAATTAGTGGTATTTACCTTGAGTGTCCTAAAATTTCGTTATCCTTGAACCGTTTTGGTCAACAGTCTCCTAGAAGAAATAAGAGATTTCCCCCAGCCGCTAGTAAACCAATTGCGCGATGTCATCAAGGGCATACGGCAATTGCCGTCGCAAAAGCATAGAAACTAGGCCAAAGTAAAATAATAATGGCGTGAAAGCTAAACTTTAGAAAACAGGAGGTTTATCCGGTGGTCAAAACTGTTATAGCCGTCTTTAGCAACGAGCGAGTAGCTAGGGAAGCAGTAGATGACCTGCGCCGGGCGGGATTCGACAAGGAAATATCTATATTAGCCCGGGATAAGGGCCGTCAAGAAGGGGAGGCCGCAGGCGGCGGTTTGACCATGGGGATAGAAGGTGATACGGGCATCGCCGACGGAGTTACTACCGGCGGTGTGTTGGGCGGCCTGGCCGGCCTAGCAGCCGGTGCCGGAGCCCTAGTAGTGCCCGGTCTAGGGCCCCTGGTTGCTGCCGGTCCCATCGCCGGACTGCTCTCCGGAGCGGCCACCGGTGGCGTAGCGGGAGGTCTGCTGGACTGGGGCATCCCCGAGGCTGAGGGTCGCCGTTATGAAGAAGATGTACGGCAGGGTAAAATACTGGTTTCCGTGCGCTGTAGCGACGACAGGGCTGAACAAGCAGCTCGCATCTTAAGAAACCACGGGGCCGACAACGTACGTACCCATGGCTAAACTAAACAATTTTGGCCATAATTTCCTTGGCCGGGCTTCTTGCCCGGCTTAGGTTTTTCTATCCAATTTTGCTTTTAACCCACCAGTATCAAGATATTCATTTAAGGATAACCTTAAAAAGGTGGTGCAGCACAATTTAAAAAGGGGGCTGGATCATGGCTAGAAGAAGCCCGGTCATGTCCGAGGCTCTGAAGTATGAGCTTGCTAAGGAGCTCGGAGTTTATGACCTTGTAGCCACTGAGGGCTGGGGCAGCGTCCCCTCCCGGCAGTGCGGTAACCTGGTGCGTCTGGCCATAGAGAAAGCTGAACAGGTTCTGGTGAACAACCGCCGTTAGTGCTGCCCACCCGGCCGGGGACTTCCCCGGCCAGTTTTTCTTTAATGGAAGCTTTACTTTCGCAAGTTATTGATCCTCTCATAAGGGGCGAGGATGTTAGTAATCCGCACACCAAAATTTTCGTTAACTACCACTACTTCCCCCTGGGCTATAAGAGTACCGTTGACCAGAATCTCCACGGGTTCATCGACCATCTTCTCTAACTCCACGATACTTCCCGGACCCAGGCTCAAAATTTCCTTGATAGGCTTAACCGTTGTACCTAAAACGACTTCAATGTCCAGGGCTACATCCAAAATCAGCTCCAGGTTCCGGGGCGTGGTCCCAAAAATTTGGGGCGGTCTGGTAACGGCCTGAGGAGGAGGCGGAGGTGGCTCCTCTTCTTCCGCCTGAACAGCCGTTTGGCTCTCGGCGGGCTGGGGGGAACCTGTAGAGCCATTAAAAAGCATCCTGACTGCTTCTTTAGCTATTGCCACCGGCATTACCTGCATAATTTCACTCTGCACCAAACCCTCGATTTCCATACGGAAAGAGACCACGGCGATAGGCTGTCCGGATGGCCAGGGCGGTGAAAAGGTTTCTAAGGTAAAATCTACTGCCGTGACTGTGGGAGGTGATATTTTTACGCTGCGATTAAAGATGGTGGACATGGAAGTGGCCGAGGTACCTATCATCTGGTTCATAGCCTCAGCTACAGCGCTCTTCTGGATCTCGTCCAGTTCTTCTTTTTCCACCTGGCCGCTACCGCCCATCATTAAGTCAGCAATTATAGCGGCATCCCTTGTTTTAATTATCAACAGATTAGCACCTGACAACCCTTCGGTAAAATTTACTTCAACAATTACATAAGGCATTTGAAAGGAGGCGAAAAGCTCCTCCGGCGTCGTCACCCTGGTATGGGGGGTGGTTATCAGTACTTTCCTGTTAAGGATTTGAGACAAGGCTGTTGCTGCGCTGCCCATGGAGATATTGCCAATCTCCCCCAGGGCATCCTTTTCTTCTTCCGTTAGGGCTTCCTGGGCCGGATTGGACAATAGCCCGCCTTGAAGCAAGGCGTCAATTTCTTCCTGGGATAAAAACTCCGACATCTAGATTACCTCCGTTATTTGTACAGCTCTTTTTTTCCCCACCAGTCCTGCTTGGACTTTGAACTTGGGTAAGCCATCTACATGCAGATCTAGGTCTTCCTTTATGCTGCGGTCCAAGGTAACAACGTCCCCTGCCTGTAGTTGTAAGAAATCCCGCACCCTGATCCTGGCACGGCCACAGTAAGCTATCATTTCTACCGGTACTTGGAACATAATTTTGGTTAAACTTTCCTTAAACTCGGCCCGCTCCTCAGCCTCGCCCACACCGGCAAACCAGTGGGTCGCAGAAAGATGGGAAATGACGGGTTCCAGCAGCATATAAGGCAGGCAAATATTCATCAGGCCTTCGTTTTGGGCGATGGTAGTAGCCAGGGTCACCACAGCCACAATTTCATTGGGAGAAACAATTTGCACAAACTGGGGATTGGTCTCCATAGAGTCCAATCTGGAACTCACTTGATAAACATCGGCCCAAACATAATTCAACTGTTCCAACATCCTGCTATACAACCGCCGCAGTACGTGCAGCTCGATTTCGGTAAGCTCCCGCGTTCTTACCGCCGTCTCCCCCCGCCCACCGAAAAGAAGATCAATAATGGGAAAAACAAAGGCCAGATTAGTTTCTAAGATGGCCGTGCCCTTTAAAGGCTCCAGAGAAAAAAGGGTGAGTAACGTAGGGGTGGGAAGGGAAATAATAAAGTCTTCATAGGTCATCTGCTCCACTGAAGCGATTCTAACCCGTATATTGGTGCGCAAGTAAGCAGAGAGAAAATTGCCCACCAGCCGGCCATAATTTTCATGGATCATATACAAGGTCCGAAGGTGTTCCTTGGACAGCTTGTTCGGCCGTCGAAAGTCATACTTCTTAGCCCCCGGTTCCCTTTTTCCCTCGCCCAACTCTTCAGCCTTAATCTCCCCGCTGCTCAAGGCAGCGAGCAGGGCATCTATCTCTGCTTGGGACAATACCTCGGCCATGACTTCTTCTCCTTTTTACTTCTTATCCCAAAACTTTCTGTAACGCTTGAAGCACCCGCTCCTGCTGAAAAGGTTTGACAATAAAATCCTTGGCCCCTGCCTGGATGGCTTCCATTACCATAAGTTGCTGGCCCATGGCGCTGCACATAATGATTTTGGCGTTAGGATCCATCTGTTTGATGGCTTTAACTGCCGCGATGCCGTCCATTTCCGGCATGGTAATATCCATGGTCACTACATCGGGCTTAAGCTGTTTATAAAGCTCTACTGCCTTGACCCCGTTTTCCGCCTCCCCGGCTATTTCATAGCCGTTCTTGGTCAGAATGTCTTTAATCATCATGCGCATAAAAGCCGCATCATCTACTATCAGAACCTTTTTGCCCATTTTAAAAAACCTCCTTTAGCCAAAATCCCTTAAATTTCCTCCCGCCAGTTGTTTGCCATAGGTACACCCAAAGAGCTGAGTATTACCTGAAGAGCATTATTTTCGGGAATCAAGAAGAAATGCCCGTTGATCCTTACTTCCACATCATAAAACTGGGTCTCGATAACCAGTGCCCGGTCGGCAAAATACCCCCCCTCCAGAAAGGCCGAGCTGAGGACCGCTCCCAGCATATCAAGGGCAAAGGCCGGAACCGAGGGGATAAACTCCAAATGACAAAAGTCAGCAAAGGCGTTAAGAAAAGAACCTGTGAGAATGTTTCCGACTTCCATTATTACGGAAACTCCCATATCGTCCAGCGCCTGAGTCGTCCCCAGAGGTTGGCCCAGTAAAAAATCTACCAGGAAAAAGGCGCTCTCCTGAGTGAGCAGTAAGAGAATCTTCCCGGGAGCCCTGCCTGAGAGGTTAAATTCCACACAAGCCACCGGTTCTTCCTCGTGTCCCACCAGGCCGGGGATCGCCGTCAGGGGCAAGACACCCGCTCGCGGGACCGTCATCTGAATACGCCTGTTGAGCATACTGGCCAGGGCAGTAGCTGCATTGCCGGCGCCGATATTGCCTATTTCCTTCAGAACATCTAAATGAAAAGCATTTATTTTTTCCCAGGTGTCCATGTTTTTTCCTCCTCCGGCCGGCGGTAAAACCAGGACGCTATTTTTTCAAACCCAATTTCCCGGTATTGGAAAATGCTCTCCGTGGCCCCCACAAAAAGCACGCCTCCCGGTGCCAGGGCCTGATAAAACTGGCGATAAAGTCTGTCCTGCACTTCCGAGGTAAAATATATAGTTACATTCCGGCAAAGAATAAGATCGTAATCCTTACCAAAAGGATCGCTTAGGAGGTCATGGCGCCGAAACGACACCATCCCTTTGATTTCTTCACACAGGTAAAAATATTCACCGTCCCGCCGGAAATAGCGCCGGAGGCGCTCGGGAGTCACTGCCTGCACCGCCCGCGAATGATACACGCCCCGCCGGGCCGCCTCTAGGGCGCCAGTGTCCACATCGGTAGCTTCAATGTGATGCCGGACGGTTGGCGTTAATTCTCTTAAAATGATGGCCACCGAATAAGGCTCCGGCCCATCCGCGCACGCCGCACTCCATATCTTAAGGACTCTCCGCCTTTGTAAGAGCTGCGGCAAAATTTCCTTTTCCAGCCGCTGAAAAATCTCCGGATTACGGAAAAATTCCGAGACGTTAATGGTAATTTTATCCACAAAGCGCCGCCACTGCTCGGAATCGGCAGTAAGTAAGCGCCAGTATTCGTCATAGCTCTGCACCTTGAGAGAATGCATCAGGCTTTCAATCCGCCGCTTGAGCTGGGGCTCCTTGTAGCCTTGCAGATATAAGCCAAAATGGCGGTATACCCTTTGCTTAAATTCTTGGAAATCCATAGCAACCCTCGCTTAAATCTCCTTTAAAGGACGACCGATGGCCCGGATATAAACTTTGCCGTTACTGGTGTCCAGGATCATGGTGCGACCGTAATTGCCGCCCGTGTCCATAGCCAGCACCGGAATACCTAAATTCTGTAAAATCTTATAGGCCATGGCGGCATTGCGCTCACCTATATTGAGGCTGGTCAAGTGGCGATCCGCCGAGGCAAACATCTGGGCACCGCCAGCCAGCTTGGCGAATATGCTCCGGTGCTTGGCACCCTGCTTAAGCATGGCTTCCAGCATGTCCGGGATGGCCAGGTCAGCAAATTTTGCCCGGTTAGCGATGTCCTGAAATTGCCGGCTGTCCGGAAGCATAATGTGAGCCAGGCCACCTATAGAGTTACGGTGATCAAAAAGGGCTACCCCTACACAAGAGCCCAACCCCAACGTAATCAGCCGCTGCGGCTCACGGGCAACTTTCCATTCCCCTATTCCAACCTTAATATCCTCCACTGCTATGTACTCCCAAATGAATTTTTGTTAATAACCCACATCATACTTACCGCCGCAAATTATTGGCCATGCCCCACATCTCATCGGCTACCCTGGCCGCCAGCGAGTTGCTGGCGTAAACCCGCTGAGCGAGGATCATTTTGGTCAGGGCCTCGGCCAGGTCCACATTGGCCGCCTCCAGGTAGCCCGGTCGCAAATACCCGCCTCCGCCCTCGCCCGGCCGCACCGCTACTGGCGCGCCGCTGGCCGCCGTAACCCGCAAGAGATTGTCACCCATGGCCTCCAACCCGGCGGGATTGGGAACCAGGTACAATTCCAGGTCAGCTACCCATCTCTCTTCACCCTCCCCGGTTAAGGCTACTACCCTGCCGTCGGGGCTAAATTTTAAACTGCGGTCTCCGGGCTCCAGCATTACCGCAGGGAAAAGGCGGTAGCCGGAACTGTGCACTATTTCCCCTGCATCGTTAAGGTGAAAAGCACCATCCCGAGTGAGATAAAGTTCCCCGCCCGGCCCCTCTACAGCTAAAAAGCCCTGTCCCTGGATAGCCAAATGTAGAGGATTCCCGGTCTCCACCAGGGGACCCTGGGCAAAGTCCTTCTCCGCCGCTGCCAACCGCACCCCAGACCCCACCGCCGGTTCCTCCGGACGGTTTACCGGCATACCCCTTTCTTCTACCGCTCTGTAGACTAGGTCCGCAAAACTGGTATAGCTCTTCTTAAAGCCCGGCGTGTTTACATTGGCCAGGTCATGGGCCAGGATGTCTACCTGGGCAGCCTGGGCCGCCATGCCGCTGGCGCTATTCCATAAAGCTCGAATCATGTTCTTACCCCTCCCCTTTGGCTCTAGCGCAGGGCGCCAACCTCATTTACGCTTTTACCCAACATTTCGTCCTGAACCTGGATGAGCTTCTGCCCCGCCTCATAGGCCCGCAAGGCGGCCAGCATATTCACCGTCTCCCGTACCGCGTCTAAATTGTTTTTTTCCAGGAATCCCTGCTTTACCTGTGCTTCTCCCGTGACATCTATCGCCGGCAAATCGGGAGGCGCCAGAAAGAGATTGGCTTCGGCCCTTTGCAGCCGTTGGGGATCCTCAAAGGTAACAAGCATAAGGCTATCCACCAAGAAGCCGTCTACCCATACCCCTCCCCGAGAATCGATCTGCCAGTTGGCCTGGCCCACCCTCAAGGGACCGTTTTGCCCCAGCACGGGATAGCCCTCCCTGGTCTCCAGAAAGCCGCCCGGCCCAATCTTGAAGCTACCATTCCGGGTGTACCTGACCTCTCCTCCCACCTGAACGACAAAGAAGGCAGGAGGGCTTCCCGGCCTATCCACCAGAGCCAAGTCAGTTGGACGACCCGTTTCCTCCAAGGGACCCTGGGTAAAATCCGTTACCAGCTCATCCACCATGACCCCCGGACTAAAGGTACCAACAGCGGCTTCCGGCGACCGGCCCTCCATCCTCACCAGGAGGACTTCCGGGAAAGACCGCAGGGGAGCCACCTCGACTTTAAACCCGGGCGTGGTAGCGTTAGCCAGATTATTGCTGATCACCTCCTGGCGCAACTGCTGAACCACCATACCCGTCGCTGCCAGGTGTAGTCCGCGTAACATGTTAAACCCCCTTTCCCTGTTATCTTTTACTCCGTCAACCGCTTTAGCACAGCCTTCACGTCTCCCTTGGGCAGGTAATGGGACCCAGCTTTTATCCTTCCCGTCGCTCCAGACTTGCGCGCTTCTGCTTCAAAGAGGGCCCCAGCTACCACGCCCTGCTTCTCCAGTAGGACGGCGATCTCCTCCAGAGTGGCTCCTGCAGGAATGGTTACCAATATTTCTTCGGGTTTGCTGTCTGGATTGTCTTTATGATCTTGAGGCTTCTCTGGCTGGGCCGCACTGGGTGCTAAGGCGAAAGGCACCACTTCCTCGCGGAAGACCATGCCGTACTTGCGCGCCGCATTTATTATCTCCTCCCGGCTGGGGCCAGCCGGAGGCCATACCAGCAACATAAGCCCGGCCAGGAAAAAGCCTATACCCACACCTAAGCCCACCAGGGCCAGGGGTTGCCGACCTCTACCTAGCTCTTGGAACGCCTTAAATTGAGAATTAATTCTATCTCCCCCTTTCCCCGGCCAAACCGCTTGGCCACGCTCTCTATGCTCTCCCCCGCCTCCAGGGCCTCCTGTATAGCGGCCAAAGGAAGGGCCTGGGTTTCTCCCGGCGCCCCTGTCGCCTCCGGCGCCGTTAAAGCGCGGGATAAGTACTCCTGAAAATCTCCCCGGGGCATGGATTGCCTGGCCAGCGGCTGTATTCCCCGCTCCTCTTGGGCGAGCGAACTCTGAGCGGACGAACTACCTGTTCCCGGGGGAGTTTCAGCGCCTGGTGCACCATGAGGAGAAGCTAGTACTGGGTTGTGGCGGAGCTGGTGCCAGGCTCCCCGCCAACAGAGGGCTATGATAAGCATACCCAACAGCAAAAATATGTAAGCCGTAGAAACCCCCTCCTTAGAGATAATCGGCCAGCAGGCGCCGCAAGTTGAGCAAAGCCCGTCCGTGTAGCTGGCATACCCTGGACTCGGAGATCTGGAGGACTTGACCTATTTCCTTTAGCGTCAACCCTTCGTAGTAGTAAAGGTTCAAGATAAGCCGGTCTCTCTCTCCCAATCTTTCCAGGGCCAGTTTTAGGGCCTGACGCAGTTCTTCCTGCTCCAGCCGTTGCTCGGGCGCGGGATTTTGGGGGTCCGCCAGCATCTCCCCCCTCCTGACCGTCTCTTCACCTTCTTCATTTAGCAGGAATTCCTCCAGGGAAATAACCGCCATCTGGGCCCCGCGTTCTAGCAACTCGTGGAGCTCCCTTACTTCCAGTCCGGCGGCAGACGCCACCTCTTCATCTCCGGGCTGCATCCCGTGTTCCTGCTCCAGGTGGCGGTAGACGGCGCTAACTTGTTTTAACTTTTCTATAAGGGTTCGCGGCGCCCAGTGAGCGCGGCGCAAGGCATCCAGCACCGCCCCGCGAATGCGCAGGGCGGCATAGTTTTCAAAGCTAACCCCCTTGGAGGGATCGTAACGGTCCAGCGCTTCTAGCAGCCCTACTATGCCATAACCTATCAGGTCCTCCTGGTCCAGGGAAGGAGGGGGCTTGACGGCCAGGCGGCCCACTATGTATTTTACCAGGGGCAAGTACTTTAAAGCCAGTTCCTTGCGGGCCTGCTCGTCACCCCTCCCTATTAGGGCTTGCCAAAGCTCGCTATCCTTCACTGCCATCTACCTCTACCTCTCTTGGCGTCTTTCCTCGCGCAACCGCTGGAAAACAAAGCTCACCAGGCGATCCTCTTCCTTGTCCGTGAGACATTCAAAGGCTACGCCCACCTCATAACATTCCCGCCCTTTAATCATCCTTGGTACCACTCGCTTAACCCGGCCTTTCAATAGGAGAGGCACCCCCTTTCCATCAGGGAGCGGCAAGCTTAACAAGAGAAAGCTGTCTATCTCCGGCTTTTCCTTGAGGACCAGCTGGGCACCGCCACCGCTCAGGTCCACGGTGTACCCCTTCCGGTCCGGCACAGGTATTTCCGGAGGTAATTCTTCACCTGACGGTTCTACCAGAGGAGAATAATATATTTCCAGAGCCGCCTTGGCCCGTACAAACCTGCGCTCTTGTATCCTTTTAACCGCCTGGGGCCAGTGGAAATAGTAAAGGAAGACAGGATCGAAGGTCTGCTTGGCCACCGTGGTTTCGAACTCGTATTTGGCATCCAGCGCGGGGACTACCGCCTTGACCCTTTCCCCGATGCTTAAAACCACTTCTGTTATCTCCGGCGCCAAAACCGCAAAACCCTCATCCCTTACATCTTGGATTACCGTAGAAAAAGATTTACCGCTCCTAAGCTGGGTTATGGTAATCTTGCGGTTGATCCGCAAAAAGGAGTAGCGCGGCATTATTTTCCTCCTCTGCTCCCTAAAAGCAGGCACAGGCGCTGTAAAAACTTGCTCCCACCGCGGCCGGAAGAAGACGGCACTCCCAGGAGGTTATCGGCTACCTCCTCTATAGCCCGGGCCGCTGCCGAGGAAGGATAACGCATGAGGAGGGGTTTCTGCTCGCGCACGGCCAGGCCTGCTGCCCGGTCCTCGGGTATGACTCCTAAGAAGGATACCTCCAGGCCCAGAAAACGCCTGGCCGTGGAGCGCAACCTCTCAGCTGTCTCTCGCCCCTCGGCTAAAGTCACCGCCCTGTTCACCAGCAGGTGCAGCTTTACTTTAAGCCGGGACAGTCCTTTGATGAGGCCATAGGCATCGGTTATGGCTGTGGGTTCAGGAGTGGTGACCACTATGGCCTCACCGGCTGCCGCCGCAAAGCTTAAAACGTTGCGGGAAATACCGGCACTGGTATCTATTAAGAAAAAGTCGGTTCCCTCAGTCACCTGGCCCAGGCTTTTTATCAGGTGCTCGCGCTGCGGGGCTGTCAAATCGGCCAACTCCTGCACCCCTGAACCGCCCGGGATGAGGCGAATCCCTTCCGGGCCTTCTATTACAATTTCCTTAAGCTCCTTTTCTCCCCGCACCACCTGGCTCAAGTCCCACCGCGGTACTAGCCCCAGCAAAATATCCACGTTGGCCAGTCCCAGGTCCGCGTCCAGCAGCATCACTTGCTTTTCCCTTCGGGCTAGGGCCAGGCTTAAATTTACCACGATACTGGTCTTGCCCACCCCGCCCTTACCGCTGGCCACCGCGATGACCCGGCCCTCGCCGGAAGGGCCTCTAGCTACCAGTTCACGCAGCCGGGCTGCTTGATCCATCTTGGACCACCGCTTTCCAGATAAGCTGGGCGAGATTGTAAGGTTCAACCTCTTCCAGGTCGTCCGGCACGGTTTGCCCCGTGGTTATATAAGCTACCGGCGCTCCGGTGGCCCGGACCACCCTGGCTATTACACCCGGGCAGGCTGTTTCATCTAGTTTCGTGAAAATAAGGCGATTGAACTCTAGCAGGCGATAACCGTCCACCGCCCGGAGGAGATCGGTGCTCCTGGTAGTACTGCTCAAAACCAAGTATACATCCAGGGGCCGCACGGCGGATAGAAACCCCCCCATCTCCGCCAGCTGGGCCCGGTTCTCCGGCGGGCGACCGGCCGTATCCACCAGAATAACATCGCACCGGTCCAGCCGGGCGATGGCCTCCCTGAACTCCTTAGGGGTCATGGCCACTTCCAGCGGCATCCGCATGATCTCGGCATAGGTCTTCAGTTGATCCACCGCCCCTATGCGGTAGGTGTCCAGGGTAATCAATCCCACTCGCTGGTGCCGGTAAAGGCTAAAGTGCGCTGCCAGTTTGGCCAGGGTAGTGGTCTTGCCCACGCCGGTAGGGCCCACCAGGGCTTTAATGCGCTCTTCCCTTCCCTTCCCCTGCTGGGCCGGGGCCAAATACTGGGCCAGGCGGGCCAAAATAGCCTGGGCCAGTACTTCTCCGTTAGCTGCGCCCTCCATGCCGGCCAGCAGGTCCTCCACCAAGTCTTCCCCTATATCCTGGGCCAGGAGGAGCCGCCGGTACTCCGCCAGGGGGCCGGAGGCGCCGGTAGAACTCGTAGATGAAGTAAGCTTTTCCAAAGTCCTCCTTATTTCCGCCAGTTCCCGCTCTAACGCGCTCTCCTCCCGCCTGGCTGAAGCGCCAGCACCAGTTTCTACTGCGGCAGTCACTTCCAGCCGTGGGGGCTGGAAAAGGCCTCTCAGCCCCGGCTGGCGTACCCGTCTAGCAGATATAATCACTGCCTCGGGGCCCAGATCTCGCCGGATGGCCACATAGGCTTCTTGCATGTCCTTTACCACGTAGCGCTTAATTCTCATTTAAACTAACCACCTCTACTGCCTCCACTTCTAGGGCGGGGTCCAGTTCGCTGTAGGAAAGAACAGGCAAACTAGACAAAGAGCGCTGGAGAAAACGCCGCAAGGGGAGCCGAATGCGGCCGGAGCAAAGAAGTACCGGCTGCACGCTCTGTAGGGCCACCTTGGTTATCGCCTGGCTCAATCTATTCACCAGTTCCCGCGCCCTTTCCGGCGGCAACACCGGAAAGTTGCCCTGGGCTGTGGGCTGTAGTGAATCCGCTATTTCCTGTTCTAACCGTGGGTGAAGGGTAATGGCCGTAACCTTGCCCTGGGGCGCATACATCTTACTTAAAACCCGATAAAGGCTGCGGCGCGCCGCTTCAATGAGAAAATCTAGTTCTCTATTAACTCTCGCTGCGTCCGCCAGGGCCTCCAGAATAGTGGTCAAATCGCGTATGGGAACCCTCTCCACCAGCAAGTTCTGCAGCACCTTTTGCACTTCGCCCAGTGACAAGAGATTAGGTACCAGCTCCTCCACCACCGCCGGGCTGTTCTCTTTGACCTTGTCCAGGAGCTCCCGGGTTTCCTGGCGCCCCAGTAGCTCATGGGCATGGGCCTTGATAAATTCCGTCAAGTGAGTAACCAGAACTGTAGTGCAGTCCACCACAGTAAAACCTTTAAGCTCAGCTTCCTGGCGCTCATCAGCAGTAATCCACCAGGCTGGCAGGCCAAAGGTAGGCTCGCGGGTAAGAATGCCCCGCGCCTCTACCTCGCCCGCCGGGTTCATAGCCAAAAAATAACCGGGCATGACTTCCCCGCGGGCAGCCTCCACCCCCCGAATTTTAAAAACGTAAGCATTGGGCGGCAATTGCAAATTATCCCGGATGCGAATGGGTTTAACATAAATACCCAGGTCCAGGGCGCACTGCCGCCGCACTGCAGCCAGCCGGTCCAGGAGATCTCCTCCCTGACTCTCATCGGCCAGGGGTATAAGCCCGTAACCTATTTCTATTTCCAGGGGGTCCACTTCAAAGAGGGCCAGGACATTTTCCGGCTGGCGCTTTTCTCCTCGAGCCCGCACCGCTGCCTCCTTAAGCTCTCCTTCCCTGGCCTTTTGCTCCCGGGCCAGGGCGTAAGCCGCATATCCCAACCCCGCTGCCAGGATGAAAAAGGGCAAGTGGGGCAGGCCGGGCACTAACCCCAGAAGGAACAATACCGCCGCCACCAGGGCTATCCCCCGGGGGAATCCGGTGAGCTGGCGGACCACCTCGCTCCCGAAATCGGCCGTAGCGCCGGACCGGGTGACCAGGATGCCAGTCCCCGTAGATACCAGCAGGGCCGGTATCTGGCTCACCAGGCCATCACCGATGGTCAAGCGCGTATAGGTCTGCAGGGCCTGGTCCAGGGGCATCTTTAACTGCCAGATTCCTATGGCCAGGCCCCCCAGGATGTTGATAGCCGTTATTACCAGACCGGCAACGGCATCACCGCGTACAAATTTGCTGGCACCGTCCATGGCCCCATAAAAATCCGCTTCCCGCTGCAAAAGCCTCCTTCTCTCCTTGGCCTCCTCCTCGGTTATAATTCCGGCATTCAAATCCGCATCGATGCTCATCTGCTTTCCGGGCATAGCGTCCAGGGTAAAGCGAGCGGCCACTTCCGCTACCCGCTGGGCACCGTTGGTAATTACTACAAACTGGATAACCGTGATGATCAGGAAAATAATAAAGCCGACTATATAGTTATTACCCACCACAAAGCTGCCGAAGGCCTGGATGACGCTACCGGCATTGGCCTGGCTCAAAATAAGCCGCGTGGAAGAAATGTTTAAGGCCAGGCGAAACAAAGTCACCACCAGGAGCAAAGCCGGATAGACCGAAAACTGGAGGTTATAGGTGGTGAACATGGTGGTAAGGAGGATCACCATGCTGACCGCCAGATTGATGATGAGCAAGAGGTCCATGACCAGGGGGCTCACGGGAATGACAATGAGCAATACTATGGCCAGGACCAAGCCGGCTATCAGAAGATCATTATAGGGTGTCAGTCTTCGTAAGGCGGACAGCATACCGGGACTGCCGGGTAAAGCCATGCTGTCCTCACCTCCTGGAATTTACTTGGGCTAGCCTGCAACAGGTCTAAAAGTGCCCCTGTAAACGGTAGATATGGGCTAGGATCTCCGCCACCGCCTGGTAGAGCTCTACCGGTATCTCCTGGCCCAGCTCCACCTGCCGGTAGAGGGCCTGGGCCACCGGCGGGTTATGGACCACCGGCACCCGGTGTTCCCGGGCCACCTGTACGATGCGCCGGGCGATATCCCCTGCTCCCTTGGCCACCACCCGCGGTGCCCCTTCTTCTTCCCTGTAGCGGAGAGCCACAGCTAAATGGGTGGGGTTGGTGATCACCACTGTGGCCTGGGGCACGGCATGCATCATGCGGTGCCGGGCGAGCTGGCGCTGTTTCTCCCTCAAGCGCGAGCGCACTAAGGGGTCGCCTTCCGTCTGTTTCAATTCTTCCTTGACCTCGGCCTTGGTCATTCGCAAATTCCTGAGGAACTCGCGCCGCTGCAAAAGGTAATCGACCATGGCAATGGCCAGAAAAATAACGAGGGCACCCAGGGCCACTTGGAAAGTTATGCGGCTCCCTATATCTATCACCTGGACCAGGTTCGTGTCCATGGTAAAAAGCAAATCATAAAACTTTCCCCGCACTATTTGCCATACGACGGCGCCGGTCAGTAACACTTTGGCCAGGCCCTTGAACAGTTCCACCAGGCTCCGCCGGGAAAAAAGCCGCTGCCATCCTTTAACCGGGTCCAGGTTTTCCAGCCGGGGTTTTACATTCTCTGTAGTAAAAAGGAAGCCCACCTGGGCAAAATTAGCTGCCAGCCCTACGACAGCGGCCAGGCCGAAGAGTATGGCGACCAGCCCCCCCACGTCCACCAGGACCGGGTAAAGGAGAGCGCGCAAGCTGTCCGCATCCAGGTCCTGCCGCGGCCAAGATAAAAACCACCCCAACAAACGGGCCATTCTTTGCCAGAAAACCTCCCGCTCCGAGTAAAGAAAAGGAATGACCGCCAGCAATACCAGAGCGGTACTTAAATCATTGCTGCGGGCAGCCTGCCCCTTTCGCCGTACTTCCTGCAGGCGGTGGGGCGTAGCCTCTTCCGTTTTCTCTTCGGCAAAAAGCTGCAAGTCAAAAAAATCCATAACCTTCCCCTACCGCGGCCAGGACCTTATAATCACGACCAGATCGCGCTCCATCTGGTTTACCAGATTGCCAATAGCCGTAACCACCAGCGGCAAAATCACTATAAGTGTGAGCAGTCCCAAGCCAATTTTTAAGGGAAAACTTAAAATAAAGACGTTAAGCTGGGGCACGGTGCGGGCTATCAAGCTTAAGGAAAGGTCGGCCACCACCAGCACCACCAGCACAGGCACCGCCAGGCGCACACTCCATATCATCATGTTGTCCAGCAACCGTACTACATCCCATACCAGCGTTCCGTCGAATTTTAAATTTCCTAGAGGCAAAACTCTAAAGCTTTCTCGCAAAGCCAGCAGCAAAATATGATGCCCGTCCAGCTGCAAAAAAAGAAGGAGGCCTAGCAGAGTCCAGAACTGCCCCAGCAGCGTAACGGGAGCTGCATTCTGGGGATCGAGGAGGTTGGCCATGGCCAACCCTATATGTATATCCAGGAGCTCACCGGCCACCCTGACTGCGCTATAAATGAGAGTGGCTATATAGCCCAGAGCCAGGCCCGCCAGAGCCTCATTTATCACGGCCAGGGCATATAACACAGGGTTTCTCCAGGCATCGCCATTCTGGGTTACCGTAGCTATTGTAGGAAACAAAAGAAAAGCGAGCAACAATCCCAGACCCGCTCTGGTCAGGATTGGCACATTCCGCACAGCGAAAAAAGGAGCTACTACCGTGAAAGCGGTGAGGCGCACCAAAACCAGGAAAAACATTTCTGCTTGCGCCAGGTAAGGGAAGGACACCATGCCCGCGTAACCTCCTGTCTTTTACCGCACCAGAGACCCCAAGTTGCCCAAGAGCTGTCCGGCAAACTGGGTGAGAACCCCTAACATCCAACGCCCCAGGAACAGGGTGGCGAGGAGCACGGCTACGATCTTGGGCACAAAAGTAAGAGTCTGCTCCTGGATCTGGGTAGTGGCCTGCAAAATACTTATGCCTACTCCCACCACTAGACTTAAAGCTAGGGCCGGCGCGGCCAAAAGCAGAGCTGTTGTCAGGGCATCCCGGGCAAGACTTAATACAAATTCTTGCGTCATAGCTCCCTAGGGCCACCTCCTTAAGACCGGTTCTAAAAGCTTTCTAGCAGGGATTTGACCACCAGGTACCACCCATCCACTAGTACAAAGAGCATTAACTTAAAGGGCAGGGAGATCATAACCGGCGGTACCATAAACATACCCATGGCCATCAAGGTGCTGGCGATAACCAGGTCGATAATCAAAAAAGGTATGTATATAAGAAAGCCCATTTGAAAGGCCGTCTTTAACTCGCTTATCACAAAGGCCGGGATTAAAACGTACAGAGGCACATCGTCCCGGGTGCGGGGTTCGGGCATTCCCGACATGCGTATGAAGAGGGCCAAATCCTTCTCCCTCGTCTGGCGATACATGAACTCCCGCAACGGCTTAGCGCCCCTGGCCAGGGCTTCCTCCTGGCTTATCTGCCCCGCCAGGTACGGGTCCAGGGCCTGAGCTTTTACCTGATTATACACAGGGGCCATAATAAAAAACGTTAGAAATAAGGCCAGGCCGATTAGCACTTGATTGGGAGGCACCTGCTGGGTAGCCAGCGCACTGCGCACAAAGGCCAGCACTACAATAATTCGGGTAAAGGAAGTCATGAGCAAGAGGATAGCCGGTACCAGCGCCAGAACAGTCAGCAGGATAAGGAGCTTGACCGTATCCGCCACTTTGCCCGGCTCCTCCGTAGGTGTCAAGCGCAATTCCAGTCCTGGTACAGGCTGGGCCAGGGCTGGCTTTATCCCCAAATAAAGCCCCCCAGCTAACATAGAAGCCACTAAAACTACTAGCAAAAACTTGTGCCCCTTCATCTTGGAAACCTCTGCTGCCACGTTTTCCACCGGTTCTCACCGTTTTCTTCTAGCACCTCCAGCTCTTTTAACTCGCTTTCGGTGTAATCCGGCAACTCTGCCAGCAAAACCGGCGGTCCCTCACCCACCCCGATGAGAAAATAGCGTTTGTCGCAGCGCACCACCAGAAGGGCGCTCTTCTGTCCTACGGGTAACCTGGCCACCACCTGCAACCGCCCCGTGCCCATCAAGGGGAGGTGTCCCCGGCCCAGGCCGTATTTTACCGTCGCGTAAGCCAGGAGCAAAACCAGGGGAAGGAAAATAAAGAGGCGCAGCAGGGCCATGGTAAAGTCTTGTTCCATACACCTCAGGTCTCCTCTCCCGGAACCTCGACCAGAGAACCCAGGCGCACCCCAAAGGCATCGTTAATCACCACTACTTCGCCCTGGCCCAGGAGTTTACCGTTGACCCGGATATCCACAGGATCTCCCGCCAGTCTGTTGAGGACAATAAGAGATCCTTCCTTTAGTTCCAATATTTCCTTCACCTTCAGCTTGGTCCGCCCCAGTTCCACCGAAACTTTTACAGGGATGTCCAGAAGCTTGTCCAGGGTGGTGCCTCTTCCAGGGCTCTCCACCGGCTTAAGCTGGGCAAAGGTAGCCTTCTTTATCCGCGGTTTTTCTGACGCCTCCAGGGCTTCAATCAATTGCTGGATTTCTTCTTCTGTAAACGGCATAAGCCTTCGCTACCTCACTGGACAATAAATTCTTCAAAATAAAGGGCCTGCACCTGTCCGGTCTCCAGCTGGGCATTTACCGCTGTAAGGAGTTCTCGCTTGAGGGCGTCTTCCTGGCTCAATTCCTCTGTCTTTTTGCTGCGCAGAACTGCTATTATGGCGTCGCGAATGCGGTGGACCTTTTCATTAAGCTCGCTTTCCAGGCGAGGATTAGTATATTCCAGAGTAATTTTGGCCCGCAGATAACGGCGGAACCCCGGATCGGCCAGGTTTACTACAAAACTCTCCAGGGTTAATTTGCGAATTTCAGCCCGATGTACTTCTTTCCCGGGATTTTCTCCTGCTGACAACCGGTTTCCACTTAGGTACAGGTACGCAAAACCACCGCTCATTAAAACTATTACGCCCACTAAAAAGATAATCAGCCAGGGTTTTTTACGCTTTTCCCTAACCGGTTCCTCTTCTTCGACTCTGCTTCTTCTAACGGCCACTTCTATACACCTCGCTCCCTGGGACCTGGTACTGCACCTGCCTGGACCCAATGAGTATAACTACTCGCCGGTTCTGAGCCATATGCTCGGGGGAATCATTGGGGACTAAAGGATGGTATTCCCCGTGTCCTACTGCTGTAAAGCGCGAGGGCTCCAGCTTATGCTTATCGATAAAATAGCGCACCACTCGGATGGCGCGAGCTGCGGAAAGCTCCCAGTTAGAGGGAAACTCTGGGGTATTTATAGGCCGGTTATCGGTATGCCCCTCCACCCTTATATTGTTGGGCAGCCTGGCTAGAAGAGTTGCCAGCTTATCCAGCACGAGCATGGCCTCCGGCTTAAGGTCAGCTTTCCCGGAATCGAACAGGATGCGCTCTTTAATGTCCAGAGCCACGCCGCCTTCTTCATAACGCACTTCCACCATATCCTCTAAACCGCTCTCGGCTAAAAAATTTTGTATAGACTGGTAGGTTTCCATCATCTCCCGGGCCTGGGCCAGAGCCTCCGTATCTAACGGGAGCTCTAGAGCCTCCTGGTTTCTTTCCGGCGTAGGTTCTGCTCGGGCCAGAATCCCCACTCCGCTTTCCAGGATCCCCACTCCCTGGAAAGAGGCCAAGAAACGCTGGAATTTTTGCTGGTTGATAACCGAAAAGGAAAAAATAAGTACAAAAAACACTACTAACTGGGTCATCAAATCCGAATAGGTGATCATCCAGGTGGGAGCGCCTTCCTCCTTGTTTTCTTTGTCTCGCTTCCTTTTTAGCATAATCCTTATCCCGTTTACCGTTTAGCCAAAGTAAATCGGGCTCCGCTCCTTCCTAAAGTTAGTAAAACCTGATTACACCCTGTTACACCCTACTGCTAAAATATCCTTCGGCCACTTCTTCCTGGCCCTCTTCCTTGGCTTTGGACCGGCGCAGTTTGGGGGGCAGGAAAGAATGCAGCCTTTCTTCCAAAATACGGGGATTAACACCCGACTGGATGGCTATTATGCCCTCCAGCATCATTTGTCTCAAAAGCATCTCTTGCTCACTGCGCAAGGCCAGCTTGCCTGCCAGGGGAATAAAGAACATGTAAGCCATAATGGCCCCGTAAAAGGTGGTGATCAAAGCCAGAGCCATGCTAGGACCTAAAGCTTCAGGCCTGTCCAGTTTGGCCAGCATCTGTACCAGCCCGATCAGAGTACCGATCATACCAAAAGCTGGCGCGAGATTTCCCCACGTCTTGAATATACGCTGTCCAACTTCGTGGCGCTGGGCCATGAAAGCCATATCTGTTTCCAGTATCTCCCGGATCATTTCCGGTTCCATAGCATCTACTACTAGTTGAATACCTTTAGCAAAAAAAGGGTCCTCCAGGCGATTGGCATCGTCCTCCAAGGCTAGTAGCCCTTCACGTCGAGCTTTCCGGGCTAATTCGGAAAAAATTTGAATTAATTCCCGCGGGTCCATTAAATCTGTGGTAAAAGCCTGTTTAACGGTACCGAAAACATTTTTCACCTCTTCAAAGCCGAAGTTAATCAGAATAGCCGCCAGGGAACCCCCCACGGTCACCATAATAGAAGGAACGTTCCAGAAAAGACCAGGGTTACCCCCCAACACCAGCGAACCGCCCAACAAACCGATACCTACCAGAATACCCATTATGGTCATCGCGTCCAGGCGTCGCAAATCATTTCACCTCATCTTGCTTCCCGAAGGGCTGAGCTATCAGACGCCGGTAGGCTATTACCTTCTCCATCACTTCATCCAGGGACTGGGTTACCAGAACTTTTTTCCCATTGGTCAGGGTTATAACCGTCTCCGGTATACTCTCCACCCTCTCTATCAGCTCAGCATTGAGGGCGATCTCCCGCTTATCTAGCGTTGTAACTTTAATCATTTCCTCACCCGCTTCCTGTTTGCCTGGCGGCCAGGGTTATCCCGCACTCCCTTTAACGCTTGAGGTTCACTAGCTCTTGCAACATCTCATCCGAAACAGTAATGGTGCGGGCGTTGGCCTGAAAGCCCCGCTGGGTAATAATCATGTCGCTAAACTCCTGGGCCAGTTCAACGTTGGACATCTCCAGGGCCGAAGGGATGACAATGGTATTGGCAAAGGTACCTGTACCAGCTGTTCCTTCCTGGACCGCTCCCGCAGCCGGAGCAGCAGCATAAAGATTGCTACCCACTTTTTCCAGTCCAGAGGGATTGGGGAACTTTGCCAGTTTAATTTTACCAGCAGTCTGGGGCGTACCGTTTACATCAATGTACTTTACCTCACCTGTCCCATCAATGCTATAACTTTGAGCATCAGTAGGAACTTGAATTTGGCCTCCTCCATCTTTTTGCACAAACCAACCATCGGGATTGACTAGATAGCCCTGTTCATCGAAATGGAAAGCCCCGGCGCGAGTATAATATGTGCGAGAGCCAGTGGCATCCCCTAAGACAAAGAACCCGTCCCCCTGGATCATCAGGTCTGTACCATTGCCCGTAGCCTGGGCCGCTCCCTGGCTATGAATAACATCTATGCTACCCAAGGTCACCCCCAGCCCGATTTGTTGGGGATTAGTACCACCTATATCAGCGGTAGCAGCCGAGCCGCCCCGCAGGGTCTGGTAAAAAACATCTTTAAAGGTAACAGCGCTTTTCTTAAAACCCACTGTGTTAACATTGGCTATGTTATCCCCAATGACATCCATGCGCGTCTGGTGGGTGCGCAGACCCGATACAGCTGAAAAAAGGGCACGCATCATAGTTATGTAAACCCCCTTTTAAGTTCCGTTTTTTGAGTCCCGGATCTCCCGTAACTTGGTCCAGGAAAATTCCGTACTATTAACTCTCACTAATATATCATTACCCTGGAGGCGCACAGCTTCTACAGTGCCTGTAACAGTTTGCTCTCCCACTACTGCCGTAACTTCTTTACCGATAAGCCCTTGAGCCTGGATAAAAGAAGCGTAGCGCTGCTGCTCTATCATGTCGTATAGCTGTTCCAGCATAGTAAACTGGGCCAGCTGGGTTATAAACTCCGTGTCCTTCATGGGCTCGAGGGGATTCTGATACTGGAGCTGCACCGCGATAAGGCGCAGGAAATCGGCTTTATTCCAGCTCTTCTGCCCTATAGCTCCGGCTTCATAGGGCGCGCTGCTGTAAATACTGCCTACCTGCACGGCCGCTTCACCTCACCGTTAGGCCAGATAGTTTAGAAGATAACTCATGCCCACAGGATCAACAGCCAAATGGTCCTGTTCCAGACCCTCCAGGAAACCGCTACGGCCAGCGTTGGACCTACCCTCCCTGTTCGCCAGATCCGGCCGGCCGCCGGAATACCCGTGGTCTATTTCCACCTGGAGCTGTTCGAGCTGCAGCCCCTGGCTCAGGAGTACCTGTCGCAATTCCGGCAAGGACATCTGAAGCAATCTTCCCGCTTGCGGTGTTTCCACCAGCATTTGCACGGAGAGGCGGTTATCCGTCAAAACGGTATGTAAACGCACCTTGCCCAGCCCTTCAGGCCGCAACTGTAACTCCAGTTCTTGCCGGCCCCATTTCTTTTCCAACTGGGCTGTGGAAATCAACCTGGCCGCCACTTCGTCTAAATTAGCGATCTTTCCCTCGAGGCTCGCCTCTGCCCCTGGGGTTCCCCAGGAACCCTGTACCCTGTCTCCTGAGGATAGCGTCGTGGTACTGGCCAGGTTATCCCTTGGCCTAGGGCTGCTTTCAGAGAACTCTTCCCCCGCCGACCTGGGCCACAGCACTTTTTCGTTGCTTCCCTCCAAAACGCCAACCCTTGCAGCTGTTTGTGCGCCATTATTATTAATTGCCACTGCAGGGTTGAGTTCCGGACCTTTGGCCCCTGAGCTTTCTTTATTCTTCATTCCTTGGGAAGCCACCGGGACCGCCTTGTCCACCGGCATATGTACTTTGGAAGTATCCAGCAACGGAATATTCTTAGCTAGCTCCCCGGCGGCCAACGTTAGCTCCGGGGAACCCTGTGAAACTTGGCCTTGTTGCCCAGGAGCAGCCTGCGCAACCTCCATCTCTTCACCGGTCACCTTTACCGGATTCCGGAGCATCACCAGGGCCCGGCCCTCCGCAAGGCTGACCAACAGCTCCACAGGCCGAGCCGGTAAAACTTCCGGCCAGAACACTTCCCCGGCCATGGCCGTGTTTACCCCTTTTGCCTCTACCATTTCACCCGTGCTCGCCTGTTCTGGCCCTCTGGCAGCAGTAACCCCTTCTGCTTGAGTCCCCTCACCCTGTCTAGCAGCACTCGGTTGACCTGCTCCGGTTACCTCTTCAGCCGCCGTTTGTCCGGAAGGAGGACTAGTGGCCGCAGGTTGTAATAACCCTTCCAGAAAACCGGCAAAAGAAACGGCTTCTTCCTCTCTTTGACGTTTCTCAATACGGGGAGGAATTTTAGCAGCTGACTGCAGCTGGGCTACACTTGCAGATCTCATCCCTTCACCTCCTTCATTGGGGGTTAAGGCTTCTGAGTTATCCCCAGTTTTTGCTGGTGAGGCCTGCTTAGGCTTGGAAGCGAGCGACTAAACCCGAGCGGTAGCCAAACTTAAGCTTGGCGAAAGGCGGAGGCAGGCCCGAGGCCACGGATGGCCGAGGCCGGCAATTGAGGCAGGATGCCGAATTTGCCGGGAAGCCTGCCGGAGCCTTGAGCCAAGCGTCTAGTTTGGCCCGCGAGGGTTTCCGGAGCGAGCGCAAGCCAAGCAGGCCTAGAGACAAAGCGGGGGATACGCCAGTTAAGGCTCCTCTTGCCGGCGGACATAACCTAGTACAGCCACCTCATCCAGATACTTTTGCTCTTCCCGCGCCGCCAAATAGCTATAGCTTGCTTGCTGTCGCGCCTTTAGACTATCCAGGATTTTCCGCTCATTAATAGCCTGCATTACCAGGTCCTGCTGCTCTTTTACCGCTGTAACGGCCTGTTCCACCTTCTCCCCCTGCAATTCCACCCTAGAATCCAGCATTTGCAAATAAAGATCTCTCTGCCAGAGCTCCCCTAACCTGGCTTCTCCCGGACCTCGCGCCACTTTTTCCTGGAAATTCTCCCTTTCTTCCAGGTATTGTCTAAGGAGCATCTCCTCCTCCGCCTGTCGCTGCCGGGCAACGGCCAGTTGCCTCTTTCGCTGTTTTTCTATTGCCAGGCGGTATCCATGTACCTTCTCCAAGGAAAAGCGGAAAGGCCGCAACTTAGGCTACCCCCTTGGTTTTAGGCTGCCAGCGCCACCTGTAAAGCTTCCAGCGTTTCCTCGTAAGAAAAATACTCTTCTTTATCCTGGCGCAAAAATTCTTGAATACTATCATAATACTTCAGGGCAGCATCTACCCGCGGATTGGACCCCGCCTGGTAAGCACCGATCTCAATAAGGTCGGCTGCTTCCATATAAGCTGCCAACAACTCCCGGAGCTTTCCGGCCAGCTCCTGTTGCTTGGCTGAAGTAATCTCCGGCATAAGACGGCTGAGGCTGGCCAAAACATCAATGGCCGGATAGTGATTGCGGGCCGCCAGTTGGCGGGAGAGGACTATATGCCCGTCCAGGAGTCCCCTGACGGCATCGGCTACAGGTTCGTTAAAGTCGTCTCCTTCCACCAATACAGTATAAAGGCCTGTAATAGAGCCGCGGGAGCTATTGCCCGCCCTTTCCACCAGCCGTGGCAGGAGAGCAAAAACTGATGGCGTGTAACCCCGAGTGGTGGGCGGTTCCCCGATAGCCAGCCCAACTTCTCGCTGGGCCATGCACAGGCGGGTAAGGGAATCCATCATCAACAGCACTTTGCGCCCCTGGTCACGAAAATACTCCGCAATAGCCGTAGCCACAAAAGCCCCCTTAATGCGCACCAGGGCCGGCTGATCCGAAGTGGCTACGACCACTACCGAACGTTTCAACCCGTCGGGACCCAAATTATCCTTCAGGAAGTCCCGTACCTCCCGTCCCCGCTCGCCGATGAGCCCAATAACATTGATATCCGCAGTGCTATGGCGGGCAATCATCCCCAGGAGAGTGCTCTTGCCCACTCCGCTGCCGGCAAAAATCCCTACCCTTTGGCCGTAGCCGCAGGTGAGCAAAGCATCAATAGCCTTTATCCCGGTAGTCAAAATTTCCTGAATGGGTTGCCTCTCCAGAGGCTTAGGGGGTGAATTGTTAACAGGATATTTTTCCCCCTTGACCGGCAGCTCACCGTCCATGGGTCTTCCCAAACCGTCCAATACCCGACCCAAAAGCCCATTACCCACCGTTACTTTAAGCTCCTGTCCAGTAGCCATAACGCGGCACCCGGGTCCTATGCCTTCTAGCTCCCCCAGGGGCATGAGCAAAGTCAAATCTTCCCGAAAGCCCACTACTTCGGCAACCACAGGAGCCTGACCGTTACTATAAATATGGCAAATTTCACCAATGGCTGCCTTGAGGCCCCGCGCTTCCAAGGTAAGCCCGGTAACCCTGGTTATCTTGCCCCCTCGCTTCCACAGGTCGGCCTGGCGCAAAAGTTCCAGTGACAAAGCTCGTCCTCTCATTTTTATTCTTTCCCGCCTCTTTTAAGAACGCGCTTAACAGTTTCCAGTTGAGTATCTATAGTAGCATCCACAAAGCCGCTCTCCGTCTCCACCCGGCAACCACCTGGCTTAAGCTCCTCATCAGCCACCACCTGCAGGCGGGCACCAGCACCCACCTCCTTCAGTAACTCCTCCCGGTGCTGCCGTAAAAACTCGGCATCCCGGGGAGCAGCATAAATAATATAAAACTGTCCCTCAGCCACCTCGTGGATAGCTCCCCGGGCGATATCTAAGACTATATCCGGGTCCAGCTCCACCTGCTTTCCTACTATCTTGGCAGCTATCTCCAAGGCCAGGTCCAGGATCTGCTCCTGGGCGGCTTTTATGGTATCCCGGTAGGCTCTTCTGGCCTCCTTTAACAATTGCCTGGCCCTTTGGCGGTAATGCTCCGCTTCTTCACGCAAAGCTTCAGCCTTGGCGGCTCCAGCCTGGAACCCTTCCTGGCGCCCCTCTTCCAGGCCTGCCTGGTAGCCTTCCTCCCACGACCGGCGCTTTAAGAGCTCGACCTCTTCTTGGGCTGCCTGCCGGAGGGCTTCGGCCTCCTGGCGCGCCCGGGCCAGGATAACCGCTGCCCTTTCCCTGACATCTCCTTCGCTCTCTTCTAGGGGCACCTCTGCCCCTTGCCCGGGCCACCAGTTTACCAGTTGCCGCACTGGCACCTGACATTCTTCCTTCGTGGCGGCCACTTCCTTGATAACCCTAGACCACCACTGCATCCTGTCCACCTCTGGCTATAATGATCTCACCGGTCTCATCCAGCCGCCGAATAATCTGCACAATCCGCTGTTGGGCTTCCTCTACATCCCGCAGGCGGGTCGGACCCATGTACTCAATATCTTCTTTAAGCATTTCCGCTGCCCGCTTGGACAGGTTGCGGTAGATACGGTTGGCCACTTCTTCGCTGGCTGTCTTTAAAGCCAGCGCTAGATCCTTCATGTCCACTTCCCTGAGTACCCGGCGAATGGAATTGTCATCCAGGGTGATAATATCCTCAAAGACAAACATGCGCTTGCGTATTTCATCCGCCAGTTCCGGATCATCCTGTTCCAGGGCTTCCAGGATAGTGCGTTCAGTGCTGCGATCCACCCGGTTCAAAATATCTACTACCGTCTTTATCCCTCCGGCCGCAGCAAAGTCCTGGCCCACCACTGAAGAAAGGCGCTGCTCCAATATCTGCTCCAGTTCCCTTACAGTTTCGGGTGAAGCCCGCTCCATCAAGGCAATGCGCTTGGCTACACCGGCCTGTAAGTACTCAGGTAAGGAACTTAAAACCACCGAAGCCTGCTCCGGTTCCAGGTAAGCCAAAACCAAGGCTATTGTCTGGGGGTGCTCGTTATAAAGAAAGTTTACCAGCTGTTTGGGATCGGCTTTGCGAATGGTATTAAACGGACGTATCTTGGAGGTAGCCATAAGCTTTTTAATAATCTCTGCTGCTCGAGCAGGCCCCACGGCCCTTTCCAGTACCTCGCGGGCATATTTTATACCCCCCTGCAGAATGTACTGCCGCGCCTCATACAACTCCCAAAACTCGTCCATCACCTGTTGTTTACTGCCAGCATCAACTACCGTTGTATTAGCAATCTGATAGGTAACCCGCTCCATATCTTCCTGGGGCAACTGCTTGATTACCATAGAAGACAATTCTGGGCCCAGGGTGATAAGAAAAATAGCTGCCTTTTCTAATCCTGTAAGTTGTTTTTGTCGCGCCACTTTCCTCCTCTATTCCTCCCTCAGCCATGCTCTAAGCAGCTGAGCAACCTCTTCCGGATGCTGGCGAACAAGTTCGCGCATCCTCTCCTGTCGGGCCCGTCGCTCCATTTCTTCCCGCCGCTCCTCCTCGCTGGCGGCAACCTGCTCTTCAGTTATCACCACGCGGTCCAGCGGTACCCTAACTCCGGGGATCTGTTCCAGAACGCGAGCGGACCTGCGTCGGCGAAAGATTAGGACCAGGATAAGCAAAATCAGCAAACCTAAACCTGCAGCCCCCAGGCTCGCATACAGGCGTATCTGCTGCCTCCGCCTCTCTGCGGCTTCCGCTGCGGCCATCTCCGCTTCAGTTTTTTGGCGCAAGGAGTCATCAAAGGCCAGGCTTAAAACAGAGATCTGGTCCCCCCGCGCCGGCTGGTAGCCGACTGCGGCAGCTACAATCTGGCGGATCTGATCTTCCTTTTGAGGGTCTACCGGCCCATTGACAGCCACAGAAGCAGATAATCTTTTAATCTGGCCCGGAGCATATACAATGCGCGTCTGGGTTTCATCCAGTTCGTAGTTCCGCGTCGTCTCCGATTTGTTATACGTGCTGTTGCCGGGTACCACAGCGGCGTAGCCCGCAGGCTCCCTATTAAGATCGCCTGTAGGACCCCCGGCCCCGCTGCTGCTGCCCTGGTCGGTTTTAATCTGCTCGCTGCGCAAGGCCCCCTGTTTGCCCCATTCCCTGCGGGTGACCTCCTGCAAGTTGAAGTCCAGCTCCACGTTCACCATGGCCACCGCCTGGCCCGGGCCCAGGATCCTGGTGAGCATACCCTGAATCCTTTGCTCCAGATCCCTCTCCACCGCCCGCTTAAGCTCCTGCTGCCTCTGCTGCTGCACCCCTACCGGTGGGTTACCCGTGTCCACCAGTCCCGCGCTCAAGACGTTGCCCTGGGTATCTATGATATGTACATTTTCCGTCTTTAACCCCTCTACGCTGCCCGCCACCAGCTGCATAATCCCCTGTACCTGGCCGGGCTGCAGCTGGGCCAAGGGTTTCAATTTCAGTACAATGGAGGCCGAAGGTGGTACTTTCTCTTCTAAAAACACGCTCGGCTGGGGCAACACCAGGTGAACCCGGGCATCTTCCACTTCTTCCATGGCCATAATGGTGCGCCGTAATTCTTCCTGCAAGGCGCGCTGGTAATTTATCCGGCGCTCGAAATCGGTCATGCCCAGTTTATTCTGGTCAAAAAGTTCGAAACCCAGGTTATAGCGCCCTAGCACCCCGGCACTGGCCAGACTGAGACGCGTCTCGTAAACCTTGTCTTTAGGCACCAGGATAGTAGTCCCTTCATCAGCGATCCGGTACGGCACCTTCATCTCCTTTAACTTTTCTACCACCGCGGCCGCATCTCGCTGATCCAACTTAGTAAAGAGAGGAACAAAATCGGGCTTCGTGACCCAGTTAAAAAACAAGATAGCAGCCGCCAACCCGGCCAAAGTCACCACCAGCAGAGCCGAACGCCTGGCCGGACTAAGGCCACACCAGTAAGCTGTAATTTTCCCGGGTAGCTCCTGCAGTTTCATCCCCTGAGCCCCTAAACTTGCATGCGTGAAATTTCCTGGTAAGCCTCTATCACTTTATTGCGCACCTGCATAGCCAGTTGTAGAGATAGATTGGCCTGCTCCAAGGCGAGTATCACCTGGTGAAGGTCCTGGACTTCGCCGGTCAAATACCTGAGGGTGAGTGCATCGGCCTGCTTCTGGCTTTCATTTAAGGCTTTAAATTGTTGTGCCAGCACTTCCCGGAAAGAGGAAACCAGCTCAAAGGCCCCGGCTTTTTTTGCGGCCCGCCCTTCCTGGAGCGGGACGGGCGACACGGGTAATAGCATAGATATCTCGCTCAGCATGTGACAGTCTCCTTTCCTCAGTCCAATCTAAGAGGAGGTTAGGCCCGGCCAATCTCCAGGGCTTTTAGGGCCATGGCTTTGGCTGCGTTAAGCACCGTTACGTTGGCCTCGTAGGCCCGGGCGGCGGTGATCATATCTATCATTTCGTTTACTACATTGATATTGGGCAGGGCCACGTAACCCCGGGCATCAGCATCGGGATGGGACGGGTCGTAAACCATCCTGGGAGGCGTGCTGTCCTCGGCGATAGCCACCACCCGCACACCCTCACCCGGCACAAGGCTCTCGCCGCTCCCCAGGGTCTCCCGCAAGCGCTCGGCGAAGATGGCCACCTGGCGGCGATAAGGGCCTCCCCGGGGCGTGCGGGTAGTATTGATGTTGGCCAGGTTGCTGGCTATCAAGTCCAGTCGCAACCGTTCGGCCGTTAAGCCGGAAGCGCTAATTTGCAGGGCAGGAAGCAATTCCATCCTTACCTTCTCCCTTCGTTAATTACATACCGCAACATCCCCAGGCGACCGTTTAACTGTTGCACGGCCAGGTTATAATTAATACTATTCATGGCTAGCTCTACCATTTCCCGGTCAATGTCCACGTTATTGCCATCTTCCCTCATCGAAGTCGTTCGTTCCTGTTCCACCCGCGGCTCTATGGAAAAAGTGCTCCGGGGCAGGTGTTCAGGATGAGTGCGGTGGAGGGATAAGCCCCCTTCTACCTTTAGGGCGCGCCGCAACTGTTCCTCGAAAGTCACATAGTAGCGTTTAAAACCGGGAGTGTTGACGTTGGCTATGTTATGGGCAATGGTGCGCTGCCGCAGAGCAGCCGCATCTAAAGCCCTGGTCAAAACTTCCAGTACCGGCGACAAAAACACTTATAATCTCCTCTTTTTCCTCTTTTTTCGTCTTTATCCTAGATCTTAATAAGAAATTGGCAAAATGTGTATAGGTCTATAGTCCCCATTTCTTTTAGGACTATAGTCCTATCAAAATAGCCCGCTCCTTGCAAGGGCGGGCCTTCCCTCGACCCCGGCGCCGGCAGCCTGGCGATCTTAGCCCTGGCAAACCCGTGAAAATACTCGGTCTGCCAAAGCCTTAGACCCATGGCTTTGCGCGCATCCCCTTTCGGGGAGCTTGCCCTTGACAACAGAGCGCCGAGTAAGAATTTTTTACTCTACAACTGATAATTATTCAACATAAAAAAGCAAAATCCTGCACCGTTCGCCAAAATTTAGGTAAAAAATTTCGTGGTTACTCCTTACCATATATAAGGGCTTCCTCATCCACATACAGTTCACAAATTGCGGGCTCATTTTTAATACCTTCAACATGTCCCAGAGTCTGTATACGGTACATGGCCGAACGGTACCAGTTTATACGTGGCTGTACCTGGACGAAAGGTAGATTAGTTTTGAGGCTGGGGAGAAGGTAATCCCAGTTAACGTAATGGTTGAAATCCTCGATGATATCGGTGAGGGTCACTTTAAACTTGCCTGCTAGCAACTGCTGTAATAAGTTCCATTTTTTTAAAGATGACTCGGCATGGGTTAAACCAAAATAACCGGCACATCCTTCGCCTTTAAGAGCCGTGAGGCCCCGATTAAGGCAAACCTCCAGGGCTTCCAGAGTCTCCGGTGGATCGGTAATAAAGGTATCAAAGTGGCCCACGTATTCACCGGGCAATCTATCCCGGAAGTCATACCTGCGGGCAGACACCGGCAAGTTTTCTTTCCGGGCCACCTCATTAATAAAATTAATGAGCCTTTCGTCGATTTCCAGCACTACTACCTCGCAGGGCATTCCTGAAAGCCCTGCCGCCAGACTAACCAGATCGTCATCGCCCAGGACCAGCAAGCTTTTACCCTCCAGGTCGCCACGGCTGGCCATCAGGGCTATCCGGCTCACCGTAGTCTGCGGCGTTACAAACCCCTGGTCGTACTCGATTATAGGCCGAGGACGTTGGGCTGTCACTTCTTCAAATCTTTGCAGCAAGTCCTCCAGCCCCTTTAAGGCTACTCCCCGGCCCTCACAGGCAGGACAAGTATAAATCTTCCGGGGTCGTATCCCTTCCCGGGCTACCACGTCTTGCCCGGCCAAAGTCAAACTGATTTCTCCGTCCGCCGTGACCTCTACCCAACCTCGCTCAGCCAGGAGGTTTATGGTTCTGGCCACAACACTAAAGGGCAGGCGGGCTAGCTGGACAACTTCCCAAAAGTGGGAGGTTGCGAGCAGGCCCGATATAACTTCCTCGATATCTCGTCCAGTGACCTCGATGCCCGTCTCCTCCCCTACTTTACGGGCGATCTCTTCCTTTAAGTCCATAATATGCCCCCTTCCTGAAGCAGTAAAAAAGGGAAGCCTTGGCGCCTCCCTTGCCAATTTCCTTTACGCTATATTTTTAGCATTTCTCGACCTCGTCCGTCAAGGTTGCTTTATTTATGGCTAGATTCTTAACCCGCTATTTCCCAGCGACTTTGGGTCCTCTGGAGAGTCCTCCAAATAATCCCTCAGGACTATCCGTCGTAAAATAACCTTTTCTCCCTGTACTTCTACCGCCACATGGTCTCCTGCTTCCCAGGCCAGGAGTTGCCTGATTTCCTTTGGTATAACTATCTGCCCCCGGCTGGAAAGTTTCGTAATAGCGATATTACGACTCACTCCATTGACCCCCTACCCCAGGCCCCGGTAGCTCATTTCCGGCGGTCTAAGCACCTTGGGACTATCTGTGTATTACGCTCATAGGCTTGCGCCACCCGTTGAGCTTTAAATAAAAGCTGCAGCTCCTCTTCCATCATTGCCCTATGGTGACAAGCCAGGTCTACAATTTCCTCATGTAGACGCAGGCATTCTGATAACACAGTTAAGAATGTCTGCCACGCTTCTTCCTTAGCCAGCTCCTGCCCAGCAATAGCTTGACTTAAATCTCCCAGCCGGCTTCGCCAGTTATTGGCTTCCTGCAGCAATTCGGCAAGTTGGGCAAAATCACCTGCAGCCACAGCCTCCTTTTGCCGGCAAAGTATTTCCCGTAACTCTTCTAGAGCAGCCACCTGCTCTGGAATCGCTCGCCTCTCCACTGTCTAAATCCTTTCCTTCCAGGCTTTTCTTCTACCTTTACCTGAAGGGTTCGTCAACCCGGTGCCCAAAACTTCCTCCTGGCGCTGTCCCTCTTTTAACCCCGCCAGTTTAATTCAGCCGTCCTGGTGCGGTAGTCATGGCTGTGGTAGCGCCGGGTGGCCTCCTCCCAAGTATCCCGCAAATCAGTTAACATGCTTCTTACATCGATAATATGTTTTGTGCTCTTCTTCACATTAGCCTCAATAAGCCAGCGGTACATAAAATCGTATAAGCGGTAAAGATTACGCGCTATTTCCCCTGCTTCATAATTTAAAGTCACCATCAGTTCGCTCAAAATCTCCTGCGCCCGTCCAATATAATAACTTGTCTTGGCATAATCCTTTTTCTCCATGGCCTGTAAAGCCTGGCTGCAAAATTTAATGGCGCCGTCATAAAGCATAAGCACCAGTTTTTCTTGGGACAGGGTCTGTACTTGATTTTCCTGATAGGTCCGGTAGGGATCAGATGTAGCCACTATCTTCACCTCACACAGTGCAGTTTTATTTCTAGCTCCAGCACTAAGTATTAGGCTCGCCGACTATTTGCGAGCCGCTGGACTGTAAGCGTTAAGCCCCATAATCTGTGAGCTCAGCCAGGCTCCTTGGGACTGGAGCATACTTAGAGCCTTCTCCATGGCCGCAAATTGCTTTTTTAGCTGTTCCTCCTTGGCCGCCAGGCGTTCCTCTAGCCGGTTTATCTGGTCTTCTAAGTCATCCATTATGTCCTGTAGAGACTGCTCTTTAGTCGTTAGTATGCCATTGCCTGAACGGACAAGCGCATTAATATATGTATCAAGTTTTTCCGCCACGCCTTTATCTGCGCTGTTTTCAAATAAGGCCAAAACAGCCTTGGGGTCATCCTCTAGAGCGGCTGTGAGTTTGGTTGTATCCAGAGTAAGCTTGCCGCTCCTGTCAAAGGTAAGGGTACCGCTCCTGACGACTGAGCCGGTTGAAATACCTATATCCCACAGGGTACGATATTTACCACTTGTACCCTCTACAATCCCAGTCACCATTGTCCATAAGCTCTGCTGTATCCTGGCCAGAGTGGGATCCCCTTGCAAATCGCCGCCTTTACCGATTTTAGTGCTAATAAAATCCATCACCGAATTATACTGGTTCACAAAATCCTGAATAGCGTTTAGTGCTGGTGCTGTATCATTGGCAATTGTAAGGGTTTCGTCTATGCCCGTCGCTTTGTGCAAAGTCAAAATTACCCCTGGTATAGCATTGGTTACTGTATTAGTTGCGCTCTTTACCAGCAGTCCATTTACCCATACCTCGGCATCTTGCGCCGGCTGAAGGTCATTATTGACTCCCCCGTTTAACAAACCGAGACCAGTCAGGACATTACCACTTACCTCTTCTAGCGTAATCCTCGCCAACTCCCCCGTATTATCTCCTGTCAGTAGCAGCTTATCGTTAACAATGCTGGCGGTCACGCCTGCCCGGGCATTATTAATAGCATCTCTTATTACCGTTAAGTCGCTGGTAGGATTGCTAATAGTTATTTCCCGTCCATTAATTTTAAAAGTACCACTGACTTTTCTCGCCTCTACAAAACGGTAATCAAATAATTCAGGGGTAACGTTGCTGTCCGTTGTAGATAATACAGCCTTGAATTTAATTTGAGTAGCCCCTCCTACATATATCTCTGTTCCCGTACTCCCCGGATCGGCTATTTCTATCCAGGTTGTACCGTTATCTGTAGAATAATAATACTTAATATCTGTACTGGCGGGTTTAGAAGCATTGGCGTAAAACCGCAGATATGATATTCCGCTAATTGATTTATTCTGGGAAACAATCTCTTTGGGGCCGCTATAAGGAGCACCTGCGCCAAGGGTAACTTTACCCTGATTATAATCAACATAAGCAGTAGTTTGGGCTAAATCGATATTACTTGAACCAATAAAAGTATCTTCAAGTATACTTCCCAGTAGAGTCGATTGAATAATTTCAGCCTGAGCCAGCTTATCTACTCGAATTTTATAACTACCGGTAGCAGCCGTAGTATCCGCCGTGGCCGTAAAAGTACTTTCATTGCTTGAAATTGCCTTCCGTGCTTGAAAGGTAGAAGAAACCTTCAAAGAGGCTACCTTACTTTGTAAAGTGCTCAGCCGCGTATAGACATCATGCCAAGCATCTTTTTGGATTTGCAATGTGGATTTGCGCTGCTGAAGCCTTTTTACCGGTGTTCTTTCAAGCTCCATGAGTTGCTTAATTAGAAGTTCTGTGTCTAAGCCGGAAGCCAGACCGCTTATATATAGGCCAGCCATTAGGCCTTCACCCGCCTTTACCCTTTATCTTCTGCTTGTAGCTAAATCAACTCGTCTAACAATAAGCCCACCAGATGTTGCATTTGGGTGGCAATTTTGAGTACGCTTTCTGGGGGAACACGGCGAATGACCTTGCCTTCAGCAGCATCGATTACCAGCACATATATTTCTCCCTTTTCGTGATCTAATTTGAACCGCAACTTGATATTAAAAAGCTCTGTGGCCGCATTGAGCTTTTCGACAGAGCGTTCCAGATTCTCCTGGGAGTATTGGGATTGTTCCTGCTGCTCACGCTCTTCTCCGAAAGTTACGTTGATTCTCTTGGCATCTTGAACCGCTGGTTTCTGAGTCTGGCTCTGTACCTGGTTAAGAATTAAGGAATCTACGCCTTCTACCCGCACTTTCCTGTCACCTCCCCACGCCTGCGACGATTTCAGTACTTAATATCGACATGGATTAACAGCGCTTAAGTAAAATAATCTGACTATGGCTATAAACTTATAATTTCTTCATAAAATAGGACATAAAATAGGACATACTTTTAAGTTCTTTGTGTTCGACTTGTAATATCTCTTCTTTAACTTTAGTTAGACTCTTTTCTTCAGCCCCGCGAATCCTCGCCCCTGCCGCTGTAGCGTTGATAAACCTCCGCCCCTGCTCCTTAGCTATCCTCTGTTCAATCCACCTTCGGTATATGTTCAAGCTGCGGCTGGTCGGAACAAGTCGGCCGTCAAGCCCCTCAACCATTAAACTTTTGTCTACTGCTACACTTTCCTCCCCATAGACTGAACCTTCAACATGAGTCCGGCCACCAGGATAGGCCAGATCTTGACCTACAAAAATAATAGGATTACCACCCCATTTGATTAAGATATCTAAAGCCGCAGTTGCCACCGAGCCCCCTGTTTCTACTCGCCAACTTTCTCCACCTGGACATGGCACCTCCACCCCTTGCTGATAAGCCATGATTACTGGTCCCCGATAATCTTTAATCACGCGAGGATGAACCGTAGGGAAAGCAATTAAAGGAATTCCCTCAACATTCTCTATCTGCCGCCAGACTATTTCCTGGGGATCTAAGACAATTATAAAGTGCGGCCGGATGCCGGCCGATAAAAGGGGTTTAGCGGCTGTCCCCACAGCCATCATTAGAGCCCGGCTTTCCATACCCACCAACTCGGGTAAACTCATTTTTAACGAGGGGCCTGCGGCAACCAGAATCATGGGAAGCCCTTGGAAGGTATTTTGAAAAAGAGAAATGTCTGGGAGTGCGTCCCAACCCTGTTCTGCCCAAATACGCAAGTTGTGTTGAACCAGCTCTTTAAATCGCTGATTTGTATTTTGTCTAACCGCGAAGGACAATAATGCCTCTCGCAAACTGCTTGCCCAATCGGGGATTACTGTTACTGCGGGACGATAGAGCAAGAGGGAGTGACCTACTCTTAATCGCCTGCTCATTATGGCTGTTAGTTCAGTAATCTCATTGGTTACGACCAGCTCCACCCGAGGATCGGTAATGATATCCTCCCATAAAATAGCTCCTAGAGCTGTCCTAAAGAGATCAACTCCCAATTGTAAAATCGTAATCTTTTTAAGTTTGACAGCCAACTTTAATAACTCTTGTACATGATATCCCAGGCCTGCTCCATAAAGTAAAGCTTCTCCCTTAACCCCAGTTACATTGGCTTCGGCCCACCGCCTTGCTTCCGTCAGGGGATCGTAGCGGCTGTGGAGATAGCTCCACCTGCCTTGAGAATAAACTTTGAGGGTGGGAAACCCCTTAGGAGTTATCTCTATCTGTGATTCGTAGAGGGGTTGGGCCTTGGTTATCTCTTCTAGTAGGTGGGGGCAATGAACTTGTAATAGGTTCAGGTTATGGGTGAATAAACTCATATCTTATTAAGTGTCGCTCCCCATTCATTTAAAAGAGGTGCGAGTTCATACTCAAAAAGGTCAGAAATTAATACGTAATCCCTGCTATGCCAGGCAGCCAGCAGTTCTTCCGCTTTCTCCTTAAAGGTCAAAATTTTTTCCTGCGAAAAGTACCCGGGTTCCAGAGTATTTATAGCGTTCACTGCTTGGATCAACCAGTCCAAACCGTTAATAAGGTGTAAAACAAGATCAAAGGCTTCGCCTTCCTGTCCACTTTGGAGCAAATAGGAAACCTTACGCGCCCCCGCCTCTAGCTTGGGCAAGTAATCCCTTACAGATTCTTTGGCCTCCGTTAAGAGTTGCTCCAGAGGTAGACTGGTGATCCTTATTTCCCTAATACCCTCTTCTTGTAAGGCCTGTTCCAGGGATCCCTCGTATTCCCGGCCATCAACCTCGATTTTGCTCACCACTTCCTTTGTAGCAGCTAACCAGGCAAGGACATCGTCCTCTTTAGCCCATTCTCGGTTGTTGAGCAGTATTAACATACCTTCTCCTCCTTTCTCATCCCCCCAAGCTTATCGGAGGCTTTTAACATGGCTCGCCGGACAATTTCAATCCCCTCTACCAGTCCCTCATAAAGGAACTTGGATTTCCTGGCGATGCGCAAACCCTCTTTTTGCCAATCATCCGCCGGTTGGGCAAAAGGCCCTTTGTTGAGCTGGAACCATATAGGTTGAAAAATCAGGGCGATTGGCAGCAGCTCATCCCGCATGGCTTGTAGCTCAGCATCGACTCGATCCAGGCGTTTAAGCAATTTGTTTATTTGGTGCGGGTCCGGTGCCCTGGAGAGGAAAACGTTTTCTAATTCTTGGGCTAACCTTGCTCCTAACCGGCCTACCTTCACGGCCTTTTTCATTGCTTTTTCTTCTTCCCTTATCCTTTCAGCTATGGCTGCCCTTTCTTCTTTATCCGGAGGTTTATAAGAAGAGCAAATTTCCTTTATCTTTCCTTCCGGGTTAAAATCCTCTTGGCAGTAGCGATCAGCTGCCTCGCCTAATGTCATCCCTTGCGTGCCAGCTATTTTAGCTCCCCCTTCGGTCGCGTTAATAATTTGCCGGTCTCCGGCCGTGAGGGCAATCTGGGTTTCCAGATACTGCAGCATTCCGTACAATACGCGGTCGGTTAATACTTTCCCGCCGTCAATGCCTTCTATTTCTAAGAGCCGGGAAGCTTGTTGAGTAGGCTCCCTATTTTCGTAAACCGTACCTCTAGCATGAGAACGCCCACCTGTAAAAGCCAGGTCTTGCCCGATAAAAATAATGGGGTTAAGGCCCAATTTTAAAGCAAAGTCAAAGGCCATGTTGGCCACCGAAGGACCCGTGCGCACCGGTTCTGAAAAATGTAAACCTAGTTTGGTCAGCCAGCTATTAAACTCCTCTAAAAAAATGCTGGCAATCAAAGGACCTTTATACTCCGCTAAAATGCGCGGATAAATTACTGCGTCGAACAGCAAGGGAAAGGAGGAAGTATCTACTCCTTCAAAGTGCCTGTAATTGGGCTCTCCACCGTCCATGGAAACTGCTATATCCGGAGTGATTCCCTGGTATAGGACAGGTTTGAGGGCGGTTCCTACCACCAGGATGACGGCTCGCCCTTTGATATTTTTAAGCAAGTGAATATTTTTGTTTAAAGAAGGTCCGGCCGACACAATAATACCAGGTCGATTAGGAAAGGCATTAAAAAATTTATGGGCCGGAATGGCCGTACACACCTTATTTAAATTCTCAAATACATTCTCTGTCCAGGCGCGAGAAAAACAAAGGGTAGTAGTAGCGGAAACTAAAAGATTGAATAACGCATCATTGATTTTACGCCGAGTTTGCAGAAATTCCTGGGGAAAGCAGCGCTTTATAGGCAAGTATTCAAGTACCTTAACCTTTTCCAGGCGGAATTGATCAATAAGCCCGGTAAGAAAATTGGTCAAAGGTTGTGTATGATCAAATAGGATGACTTTGCCATCTTTTATAAGTTCTTCAAACACGATTTTATCTTTACAATAATTTTGTAGCTCCTGAGAAGGCTCTAAGGCAATGATTTTTCCTTCGATTTTGTCTGCCAAAGCTTCTACGTGGTAACCTAACCCTATTCCTACCACAATAACAATGTCGTCAGGAGAACAATCAATGGCTTCTGCCCAATGAATACCCTCAGCTACAGGATCATAGCTGCTGTGGATCCACATAGACGGATTGCCACATTTTAAAGAAAGGGCGCCGTTTTTGGCTAAAGCTAATTCGATCTGGACTACAGACATTGGAACATCTGCCTCTACCTTGTTAGTGGTTAGTAAGCCGGCCCCCAAAGCAGCCGGCTTACTGTATCACATTGAGCTGGAGTTGAAAATAAGCTACCCTACCGTAACAAAGTAAGTACCGTGGCCGGCAACTGGTTGGCCTGGGCTAGCATGGCAGTACCGGCCTGGCTGAGGATCTGGCTCCTGGTAAAGGCCATCATTTCTTTGGCCATATCCAGATCTCTGATACGGGACTCCGCGGCCGTCAAGTTCTCGGCAGCCACGCTCAGATTGGCGATAGTATGCTCCAGGCGGTTTTGCAGGGCGCCCAGTTTAGACCTTTCCGTAGATACTTCATTGATGGCCGCATCGATGCGGGTGATGGCCTGTGTGGCTTTTGTATAAGTGCTTACACCGGTACCTTTTAGGGCTGCAACTCCTCCTGTGGACCCAAGAGCATTAGCTTTCATAGTGCTAATTGTCAAGGAAATTTTCTGTCCAGAGTTGGCGCCCACTTGGAATTTTAACGCTGGCGAATTTGTTGCTCCGGCCAATGCACCGTTCAGCAGTTTCTTAGTATTAAATTCCGTATTATTGGCAATCCGGTCGATTTCGTCTATCAGTTGATCGATTTCTTTTTGAATTTGTTGACGATCAGCAGTTGTATTGGTATCGTTGGCCGCCTGGACCGCCAGTTCGCGCATCCTTTGCAGAATCGCATGAGTTTCATTGAGGGCGCCTTCCGCCGTCTGAATTAATGAAATACCATCTTGTGCATTGCGGATGGCCTGGTTTAATCCCCTGATCTGGCCGCGCATCTTTTCACTTATGGCCAAGCCCGCTGCGTCATCCGCCGCCCGGTTAATGCGCAGGCCCGAGGACAGCTTTTCCATAGACTTGCTCAGGGCATTATTAGTAATAGTCAGGTTCCTGTACGCATTGAGGGCTGAAATGTTCTGGTTGATACGCACTTTTGCTTCATCCTCCTTGACTGAAATTGGGCATCCTTGCCTTCAAGTGAGAGCTACAACCCACTTAGGGGTTATAAAGATACATCAGACCGGACCTACCGCTTTACCTCACCCCCTTTGGACTTTTATGGCCAGTTTCCCATTGCCCCATTTTTAGATATCGGCACACACCCCGCATAGTTTATGTCTAAGATAATATATAGTTTTCTCTTGCTTAAAAACTTGCTTAACAAACCAGCCCCCATTCTAAGGGGGTACCACAGGGGATATCTCTCGCAGCTCGACGGCCCAGAATGTCTTTTAGGTAGCGCGGGTGGAGGCCGTGGCCAGGGCGGATGGAACGTACATTTTGTTCACTAAATACCTCGCCCGCTCGCATATCTTTAACCACAAAAAGGGAGCGCCTGAATACCTTACTCGTGGCTTCCCCTTCGCCGACGCCATAGTAAACTCTGCCTAGGGCCTTCTCTGTGGTGCGGATAGCCTCTACCATGGCCTTGAATTCGTGCGGCTCCAGGGAAAAAGCGCTGTCAGGGCCTGGTATGCTCCGCGAAAGGGTAAAGTGCTTTTCCACAAGGCAAGCGCCCAGGGCAACAGCTGCAACGGGGACAGCTATACCTAGGGTGTGATCGGAGAGGCCTACAGGAACCCCAAAGGATTCTGCCAGGTGGGGGATAGTGCGCAAGTTCACCTCTTCAGCCGGTGCAGGATAGGCACTGGTACATTTAAGGAGGGCGATCTGGGTCGCTCCGGCATCACGGGCAGTCCGGACAGCTTCTTCGATCTCTCCCAGGGTAGCCATGCCCGTAGAGATAATTAGGGGCTTGCCGGTACGAGCCATCTTTTCTATGAGGGGGATATCCACAATTTCAAAAGAGGCGATCTTATGTACAGGCACTCCTATTTCTTCTAGGAAGTCTACAGCTTTAGGATCAAAGGCAGTGGAAAAGAAATCAAGCCCCAGTTCTTCCGCCACTTCCTTGAGTTTAGGTTGCCATTCCCAGGGAGTGTACGCTTCGGCGTAGAGGTCGTAAAGGGTTTTTCCATCCCATAGCGTTCCACCCCCAATACGAAACTCTGGCCTGCTGCTCCTGACGGTGAGTGTATCGGGTGTATAGGTCTGGGCCTTAACTGCATCCGCCCCGGCTTCCTTGGCAGCTCTAATGAGTTCCACAGCCTGCTCAAATTTTTGATTGTGGTTGGCTGATAACTCAGCTATTATATATACCGGATAACCGGTTCCAATCCTTCGCCCATTAATCTCGATGTATGGCATCAAAATCCTCCTCTACCTTTGATAATTGCCAGTTTTGTTTACCAGACCTGGTACAACTTAGATGTATTACCTCCTGCCCATGAACTACTTTTGTATCTATTATAGTAAATCCTGCTTTCTTAAAGGCGCAAAGAGAAGCCTGATTGTAGGGCTTGACATAAGCATGAACAGTTACAACCGGGGTAATTCGAAAAAGCTCATCAACGGCTACCTGGATTAATTCAGTTCCATATCCACGCCCCCGAAAAGCTTCAGATATGCTTACAGAAATCTCCGCTTGGATATCGGATATATCAAATCGCACCTGTCCAATAGGGTACGAGCCCTCATTTGTGGCAATAAAGTGCAAAGTGTTGAGGTCTTTTTGCCTACTTTCAAACCAACGAAGATGCTGCTCCCAAGGTATAGGCTCGGAAGAGAAAGAATAGTTACGCACAACACGATCGTTCGCCCACTGCCATAAAAGGTAGCAATCTGGCGGAAAAACAGGTCTAAGGCAAATGTGTTCTCTCTTTTGTCCCAATAGTATGTTTATAACTCGTAATGCTCCTACTCCATCGACCAGCTGTCGTCCACGTAAGGTCATAAGACTACGAAGATTTCCATCCAACATTATGCGCTTTGTCTTTTCGGCAATTAAGTCCACGTCTAGCGCTAGGTTAGTCTCATCTTGATACAGTCCTTCTACGAAACCCCATTCCGTTAATACTTTTGTAACTTCCCATTGATTATGGGCAATGGTCAAGGTAAGCGTAGGTACGCCCATAAAAGCAAGTTCCCAAACAGTGGTTCCCCCCGCCGAAATAGCTACATCTGCCCAGGCCATGAGTTCAGGTATATTAGACGCACTCTCAATCAACCGGATAGGAACTCGGGTAGATCTAACTAATTGGCGTAAACCTTCCCTATGCCGGTTCGAAGGGCCCACCAAAACTGTTGCTTCTAGGCCTGATATATCTAACTGAGCAATTGCCCGGATTACCTTAGAGGTAACATTATCCGGGTCACTTCCGCCCATGGTCACTAGAACCTTCTTGGCTACTTCGGGAACCTCTCGCCTATAATTACGCCAGGCCCAAAATTCTCGCCGCAACAATACATAGCCCGTACCCATGAGTAAACGTGTGTAAGGTTCACAGGAATAATGCAAGTTACGGGCGTTAATATTCTGGTTTAGCACCATATCAGCATAGTAATGGTCCAGATGGGCCAAATCATCAACGACCAGCAAACGATAGCCTGCCTCTTTAATCCCATGCTGATAGGGAGAATCAAAATGATACCCGTCCAGCACCAACCAGGCCCCGGGATGGGACGCTAGCACGTTTAGCGTGGTTTTTAAGTCGGTAGGATCAGGATGTATATTTTGTAACTCCACTGTGTGGAAGCCTTCGTTGCGGAGTCGCTGCTTTAAAACGTGGCTATCACATGCTGTAACAAAAATCGTTTGACCACCATGCTCCTTCCATGCCTGCGCCAGGGCCAGGCAGCGCATTAGGTGCCCGCTGCCAATCTTAGTATTAGCGTCGGCACGAATAACAAGAAACTCCTCTTGGTGCCTCAAGGAACCACCTTCTGCGCAATATTTCTGTTCAGTTCCAACCATTCCGGATGGTCACTGAGCAATTTCAGCACATCTTGCCAGGAGAACTTACTGTTCCCGAAATGCTCAAAAACTTTGCGTACAAAAGCTAAATCCTCTATTGTATCCACTGTCCAGCGCATATCCGAATGGTCTACAGTATTGGTCACCGCTTGAAGCCTGAACTTTTCCGGATGCCGATAAATATAAGGAGTAACATGTTCTCTCCAAGCTGGATCTGTATCTTCCCTCCACGCACGTTCCAGAGCAGTGATGGAAAAGACCTCTGTGTCCAACCCGCGGGGAAAGGTTCGCGGTGGCAATATGTTGCTAGCATAATCTAATTCCGGTTGACCCCTTAAAAATGTCTGTACCACCTGTTCCACTACTTCAGGGTCGATCAATGGACAATCAGAAGTAATGCGGACAATAACATCTGCACCGTAATGGAGTGCAGCTTGGTAATACCGGTCCAGCACATCCTCTTCACTGCCTCGAAAATAAGGCCATCCCTGGGTCTGGCATAAAGATACAATGACTTGATCCACCTCATTCGTAGTCGTGGCGATAACCACTTCCTGGACCTGCTGTACCTGGCGAGTTCGTTGTACGACATGCCAGAGCATGGGCTTGTCTAAAATGTGCATAAGAACTTTGCCTGGAAGTCGAGTAGAACCCATTCGAGCCTGGATAATTGCAATTACCCTCATTTTATTTCTTCTCCAGCGAGCTCTTTATCATTTGGCTGTCTCAAGCTTATGTCTTGCACCGGACCATCCCGCCCTCAGCGCACGCCAATCTTTTAATTGCATAAATCACACTTTCAACATCCTCTTCTTTCATCTTGGGAAAAAGCGGCAATGTCAATGCCCGGCGGTAATACTTCTCCGCCACCGGATAATCCTTAGGCTTGATACCTAAAGGATGGTAAAGGGGATGGCGGTACACAGGAATATAATGGAGATTAACTCCAACATTATTGGCTCTTAAGCATGCAAACAGAGCGTCCCTATTTAAACCAGCTTTGTGCTCATCTACTTGAATAACGTAAAGGTGCCAAGAGGAACGAACGCCTTCCCTCTGATAAGGTACAATAATACCGGATAAGTTAGCAAAAGCCTCGTTATAGGCTCTTACTATAGCTTCGCGGCGCTCCAGGAAATAGTCGGCTTTTTTGAGTTGACTCAAGCCTAAAGCGGCCTGAATGTCGCTCAAGCGGTAGTTATAGCCCAAGAACTGTACTTCATAGTACCAAGGGATTGCTAATTTACCGTTACCCAATATATTACCGGAATTCAAATGCTTGGCAGCTCCAATTGTATTCTCTGCCCAGGCGCTCCACTTTTCCGGCTCCCTAGTTATGCCATGATTGCGAAACATAAGGAGCTTTTCGTAAAGCACCTGCGAATTAGTAGTGACCATGCCTCCTTCTCCGGTGGTAATATGCTTTACCGGGTGGAAGCTGAAAATGGTGAGGTCGCTTAAACCTCCGATACGCCGCCCTTTATATTCAGCTCCCAGGGCATGGGCAGCGTCTTCGATAACTATTAGGCCGTGTTGGCTCGCCAGCCCGTGAATGGCATCCAGGTCGCAAGGCTGGCCGGCAAAGTGGACGGGGATAATAGCTTTGGTACGCGGCGTTATCTTGCGAGCAATATCCTCGGGGTCGATATTGTAGGTCCTCGACTCAATGTCCGCAAAGACAGGGGTGGCGCCCATATAGAGTATGCAGTTGGCCGTAGCCACGAAGGTTATGGGAGTAGTGATTACTTCATCTCCCGGCCCAATGCCGGCAGCAAAAGCTGCCGCATGCAAGGCTGCCGTACCACTGGAAAAGGATACGGCATACTTGGCACCCACATAGCTCGCAAAAGCTTCTTCGAATTGTTTAACTTTGGGGCCTGTAGTAAGCCATTCACTTCGTAAAACTTCTACCACTGCCGCAACGTCATCATCATCGATCCACTGGCGGCCATAAGGAATAAAATCATTAGTCCCCATAGGTAAGATAAACCTTTCTCCTAACGAAAAACTTTATTTTGTTTTTCTAATCCATTCCGCAGTAAGTTGTAAACCTTCTTCTAGATTAACCTTGGGTCGCCATTCAAGAATTTCAGTAGCTAGAGTGTAGTCGCACCTTAACTTGGCAATTTCGCTCTGGGGGTGGATATGGGGCACGTGCTCGATAGCCTGGCTACGTTCACCAGCAAAGTAAGCTGAAACAATCAGTTCAGCTAATTCATTTATAGTTACGTCTTTGCCTGTACCGGCATTCAATATGCTCCCTTCAGCCACTCGGTTTAAACCAGAGCGTACAACAAAATCGGCGCAGTCCTCCACATAAAGAAAATCCCGGGTCTGTTTTCCCGTACCATAAACTTTGAGGGTTTCGCCTCTTAAAGCGCGGCTAAGGAAAATGGCTATGACGCCGCCTTCACCATTAGTTTTCTGGAAAGGACCGTAAGTATTAAAAGGCCTCACTATTACTGCCGGCAGGCCGTAAGCGTAATAGTAGGATAAGGTTAAATGTTCGCCCGCTAGCTTGGCAGCCGCATAAGGTGAGGCTGGTTTTACTGGATGATTTTCATTGATACTTCCCTCTTCCGGGCAAGGAGCGTAAACCATACAGGTGCTCATAAAAACCATCTTGGTGCCCTGTTGTCGACAGGCTTCCAAGACATTGAAGGTACCCATTATGTCATTTTCTATGGTCGTGCGAGGATTATCAATGCTATCTTGGACATTAATACAGGCCGCAAGATGATAACATAAGGCGAATTTGTGCTGGGCAAAGGTTTTTTCTAATAGGTTTAAATCTTTTATGTCTCCTTCTATAAGTTGGAAGTTTGGGTGACTGATAAATTCTTTAATATTATCTTGACTGCCACTCGAAAAGTTATCGAGAACTGTTACCTGATGGTTTTCTTTTAATAAGTGTTTAACTACCCACCGCCCGATAAATCCGGCTCCCCCTGTAACCAAAGCCTTCATATGTTGATCCTCCCGAAAATTCTGCTTGCACCGCAAGTAAACCTTCCTGTTGAAGCAGCTCTTCTATCTGCGGTTTAGTTAATGGCAAATAATCACTGGAGCAATAACTGTTCTTTTTAACTGGCCAGGCACCGGGGTAGGGCCCTCCCGGCGTATAGGGCCCCGGAATAATAAACATCTGGGGCAATTCCCATGCCAACATAGCCTCGTCAGCAGTCATTAACTCTTCAAAACGCTTTTCGCCAGGGCGAAGGCCGATAAGTTGAACAGGAATATCTGGCGGTTGATAGCCGTAAACAGGAGCCAGATGTTCAATGAGCACCTCCACTAAATCGCCAAGCTTAACTACGGGCATCTTTAGAACAAAAACTTCTCCTCCCCTGGCCATATAACAAGCCTGTAAGGCTAGTTTAACTGCCTCTTGCCGGCTCATCATAAACCTTGTCATCTCAGGATCAGTGACCGTTACCGGACCACCCCTAGCTATCTGCTGGTGAAAAAGAGGTATTACTGAGCCACGGGAACCAAGAACATTACCGAATCGCACACACGTAAAAATTGTGCGCGCCCTGCCTTTAGAAAAGGAAGCGCTGATGACCAGGCGTTCTGCCAAAAGCTTGGTGGCCCCCATGGTGTTAGCCGGGTTAATGGCCTTATCACTACTGGTGTATACTACTCGCTCGACATTTTCAGCTATAGCTGCTTGGATGACATTTTCGGTGCCTAATACATTCGTTTTAACCGCTTCGAAAGGATTATATTCACAGGCGGGAACATGTTTTAAAGCAGCGGTGTGAAAGACAATGTCTACCCCGGCCATGGCTCTTGTTAAGCGCTCATAGTCCCTCACATCTCCCAGGAAAAAGCGCACATTGCTGTACTCCTGGAGCTCCTGCTGCATCCAGAACTGCTTTTCTTCGTCTCGACTATAGATGCGGATGACTTCAGGTTCATAACGCAGAAGCTCGTTTACGAGGGCTTTACCTATGGTACCGGTCCCTCCGGTTACCAATATTTTCTTCCCCACCAGCAGGTCGCGCATATTTACCCTCCCCGCTTTAATTATCGACATTTTTCCGCTCTACTGGAGAGGGCAAAGTAAGATTTTCTTGCCAATTGGCTGCACCCTTGTATCACTTTCCCTCGTCAGAGCCTGGCCCCCGGGGCAAATCCAGGGGGCAAACCCTGGGCGTATGGGCGGCGGCCAGGTTTTCCGTACGCACTGCATTGAGGAGTTCCTCGCGTACAATAGAGACCTCCGGCGGCGCTTCGATCCCCAGGCGGACTTTATCCGGTTCAATGCTTACCACCACGACTTTGATCTTGTCCCCGATCACTATCGTTTCATTCGCCCGCCTGGTCAGCACCAGCACTTGTAGGCCGCCTCCTCTCTGTAATGGCTATAATAGTTATTTCGCAAACAAGGGATGTCTGGTGGTGTAGGGGGTGCCCTCCAGGACCAGCTGCCTTCCCCGCCGGGCGGCCCTGTTGATCACGATGGGGCCCAGCAGGTTAGCAGTCATTTTCCTGATTTCGCCCTCAGGGATGGTTACCGGCGCCATGACCAGCACTTCCATCAAGTCTTTTATGCCCAGCTCGTCCTGTACATCGGGAGATAACTCCACTACGTAACCGGGAAAGAAAAGAAACGGATCGACCAAGAGGAAAGCTACGTCCGGATCTTCTTTGGCCTGGAGCCATATAAAAGCCGGGTTTTCGGGGATAGGGTAGAGGAAAAATTCCCGCAGGTGTTCAAAGGCCGGAAGGCCATGGGGAAAGATTATGATTTCTTCCGGCCCTACCTCCACTTCACCGAAACGCGAGGTCTTGATAAGCAAAGCTGGGAACTCCCTTCTCTTTTATCTTCAGGCTTAGGTATCTTGGGCTCAGGAGCCGCAGAAATACAGGGCTACAGATCGTAAGAATAATAGAGGGCTATCCCTTTCTCCCGGACGTATTCCTCCACCTCTGGCTGGCTGATCATGTAAGTCACCAGTACCGGAAACACCCGGGGAAATACGCCTTCCAGCCGCTTGAGTTTCTTCCTTATGAAATCGTCTACATCCCTCTTGGAAAGCTGGCTCTTGCTCTCCCCCACAATGGTGTAACTTTGCCCGTCCCTTTCTCCTTCGCCTATTATGTTCACTTCAACGGCCCGGCCCTGGTTGTCCTGCACAAACTTCCTTTTGAGCCTTCCCTTAACTACTAGGCCGTAATCCTGCTGGAGTAGGCCGGGCAGGGCCTTAAAGGCAGCATCTTCTAGCCTGTAACCCACTGTCATGGCCAGGCCGCCCAATTGTTTCCTCGTCTCGTTGTGCTCGCCGATAAGCTTCCTAAGCTCCTCTTCGGTGCGTTTTTGAGCTTCCGCCAGTTCCTCTACCCTCTGTTCCGTTCGCTTCTGGGCTTCGGCCAGCTCCGCCAATGCCCGGTCGAGCCTGCTCACTTCTTTCCGGGTCTCTTTCTGGGCTTCGGTTAACTCCTCCACCCTCTGCTCCGTTCGCTTCTGGGCCTCAGCCAGCTCCGCCAATGCCCGGTCGAGCCTGCCCACCTCTTTCTGGGTCTCTTTCTGGGCCTCGGCTAACTCCTCCACCCTCTGCTCCGTCCGCTTCTGGGCTTCAGCCAGCTCCGCCAATGCCCGGTCGAGCCTGCCCACCTCTTTCCGGGTCTCTTTCTGGGCCTCGGTCAGCTCCTCCATCCTCTGCTCCGTCCGCTTCTGGGCCTCGGCCAGTTCCCCCACTACTGCTTCCAGCCGCGCAATCCTTTCTTCGCTTCTCCTCTGGACCTCAGCTATCTCTTCCATGGTCTGGCCAAGGTTCCGGACAATTTCCTTTAGCTCGTTAAAATCGCCGGTCTTCACCAAGTCTGTGTAAGCTTCGTTAATCACTTCCGCCAGCACTGCCGCCTGCTCCGGCAAAAAAGCCTTCTCCAGCTTCATCTGAATATCTTCCAGCCTCATGGCCTACACTCACCTCCCCTTATTCCCGCCCGTTTACCTCCTGCTGCGCCGTGCCATAATAATATCAAAATAACGACCAACTCGCAATTGTATCTCACCCTGGCGTATCCCCAATTTCGCTTCTAGGCCTGCTTGGCTTTCGCTCGCTCCGGAAACCCTCGCGGGCCAAACTAGCGCTCGGCCTCAAGCTCCGGCGGACTTCCCGGCAAATTCGACATCCTGTCTCAATTGCCGGCCTCGGCCGTCCATGGCCTCGGGTCCGCCTCCGCTTTCGGCCGAAGCTCAAGTTTGGCTAGCCGCTCGGGTTTAGTCGCTCGCTTTCAAGTCCAAGCAGGCCTCCCCGACAAAAAGGTGGGGATAACTCGGTATCTCACCCTTCTAGAAGTTCAACACCCGCTCCCGGTAGTCGACGGTCATCTCCTCCTGGAGGTAACGGATGAAGCGGTTCAACAAAGCTGCAGCCTCCGCCCGCGTAAGCACTTCATTAGGCTTAAGATACCCGTACTCATCTCCCCGCGCCAGGCCGATCTTATAAGCCACATACACGGCCGGCCGCGCCCAGTCAGGGATGGTCCAGTCGTCGAGGAAGGGAGTAGACCAAGGACTCGCTGGGGCCAGGCTCTCTAAACCTAAGGCCCGTACCAAAATTACCAAGGCCTGCGCTCTAGTAAGGGGTTCACCGGCACCAAAAATACCCGGCCCTGTACCGCTCATAATACCGGCCTCATAGACTGCTTTATAGTATTTATAGGCAGGGTCGGTTAAGACCACATCCGCAAAGAGGGGCTTCTCCTTGTCTTCTTGCTTTCCCCGGAGTCCCCAAGTTTTGGTAATGGTAGGGGCTTCTTGGGGCAGAGGTAGATCCAGAACATTGGCCAAGGCCCTGGCAAACTGTCCCCGGAAGAAGGGCAGGGCGGGATAAAAAGAGTCTCCTTCCTCGCCGAAGGCGCCCAGGCCGTAAAGTTTTAAGATATCGGCCTCGGCCCAGTGGCCGCGGATATCCCGGAGTCTGGCCACCGGAAGCCAGCGCTTGAGCGGCAGCGCCCGGAGCTCATAGCTCCCCTCTTTCTTTTTCCACCGGTCGCTATTCAAAAGCCCCCCTTGCAGGTCGGGAAAGCTGCCGCTATAGTACAAGGTCTCCACAGTTCTGGTGTTCTCTACGTAACCGCCGGGAAAACTTATAGATACCGGTTCGTTTTCCTGGTATTCCAGATAGCGCAAGCGGTGGTAGGACAAATCCCGGCGGAAGCTGGCGCTCCACTGGGAAGGGATGGAGGTCTTTGGGTCCACTGCTACCTGGCCGGTGAAAAACACGGTGCCTTCTTCCCGGCTGGTCTCGGTGCTGCCCCACGCATGCCGGTATCCCACGTTATGGCCCCAGGTCTCCACGATCACCCTGGCCAAGTCGTTGTTGACGCTGTAAACCTTGCGCGCGGTCCAGTTGCCGCTTTTGTAAACCACTGCCGGCTGGTGGTCCAGAAGCTCCGAGCGGGAAAATTGAAAATCCTTTAGGGTATACTTGTCCTTACCCACGGTAATGCTCTCGGTAAAGCGCTCCAGCCGGGTAGTAGTTACTTCTTGCCTGCCTACCTTCTCGGTTTCGACAGAGAAGCTCAAGTTCCGGGAGAGCTTGATGCCCTTCTCCCGGTTTTCCAGGGTAAAGGTGACGCTGCCGGTGGTCTGACTCCCCCGGCCCCGGCCGGTTGTTTCTCGTACCGTCCCGGTAAGGATCACGGGTTCCCCGGTGATAAAAATTACTTCCGCGTACTCTTGCTCTCCCTTAATCCCACCCTCATAGCGGTAAAATTCTTCAGCGGCGGCTGGCTGGGAAAGCCCCAGGACAATGAGCCCCACAGTTAATAATGTGAGAATGTTCTTCAATCCGGCACCACCACCAGCAGAGCCCGGCGGTGATCATGTACTAGGTAAAGGTTGTCTCCGCCGGCAAGATCCTCCCAAGAAACTATCTGGCGGCCCTTTATCACCAGGGCACCCTGCAGGGCCAGATCCAGGGGGAAATCATTGCTCTGCCAAATCTGGTAACCTGGGCTCCAGTCGCGGACAGCCTCCACCGTTACGCGGGCTGAGCTGTAGTCTATATATCTTACTCTTCCCAAACTTATTTTGGTGAGGCCCACGGTTCCGGGCGGGTAAAGGGAAAGCCCCCGGACTTCCTTCCCCCGGGCCAGCAGGTAAGCCTGATAACCATCAAATTCTCCGGTGAAACGGCTTTGGGTGAATTCCTCCCGGCTCAAAATCTTACCGTTTGATAAAATTACCGGCTCCCAAGATATCTGGAACTCCATGGTATCATCTTCAGCGTCCGCCCAGTCATACTGATCCTTAGCTCCACCCAGCTTCTCTGCATCGTATATTTCGAGGCTGTCTTGGTCCACAGAATATATTTCCCCGCGGTATAGTTGCCAGGAAGGCGGCAAAAAGGATTCGGTCAAAGCTAAGGCTACCTGGCGACCATCCGTTCCGGGAATAGTAACCAGGAACAGGTAATCACCCTCCTGCAGGTCTTCGGGGGCCGCTTGCTGGCCATTCTTAACCACAACGCTATGGGAGCCCAAGATAAAGGGCTCTTTCTCTCCAGCCAGCCATAGCTTGTTGCCGCCCAGGGAGATAAAATCAAGATAACCCTCGTAAAGTCTGGTGTTTTCACCGGTTCTGACCACCTGTACTCCTTCTTCCCCCTGGGGCCCTTTAGCCAGGGCTACCAGGACTTTTTCCGAGGAGAGATTAGGGCGGGATAGAGGAAGGGCCTCGCGAGCTAAATTTATGCTCCGTATGGGCGACCCAGGCAGCCACCGTCCGTAATAGAATTCCTGGGTATCCCGTAAGACTATCCGGCCACTTAAGTAATCAGCCCGCTCAAGCCTCCCATAAAGTACAGCAATAATTCGTTCTAATCCGGTACCGACCTGGATATCCACGGCCTGCCCCCCGGCATCCACACGGGCCTTTATTCTGTCCCCCACCTTGAGGTCGGCCAGCTCTAGTGCCCGGCCGGCCCGGGATATTAAGGTGGCGCCGGTAATCCGGATCTGCTCTTCTCCGCCGTAAGGAGTGGCGATGGCTATGGTACTGCCCCTTATCTCGCGCACCTGCCCGTTAATCACTCTGGTTTCCTGGTAGGAGTAGGCGGGAATGCTGCCCGCTTTCACCGGAACGAGCTGGGTGATAAAACCGCCCTGCACCAGCAAGGTTACCTCCTGGCCAGGGACAGCTCCTCTTACGACCAGCGGGCTTAAGCGATAGCGGCGCTGTTCGCCGCTATCATCTACCAATAAAAGCTCCTGACCATCGGCCGCTATGATCCTTCCGGTCCGATACTCCCCTTCTCCTAAACTTTCAGCCAGAAGGACATGTTCACCCTGAAGGAATAATCTTACAGCTTCGCTAGGGAGGAGCTCCCTTCCTAGAGTGAGTATTTTCCCGTTATAAAAAGGAAAATCGAGCAAGGGAACTCCATTAGCCGCTGATCTAGTCTCTAAATTGATCACCGGGCCAGCAAAGGTGGCCACCCGTATGGCATAAGTTACCCCTCCGCCGGTCCCTAGGGATACCGCTTTATCCACTACCTTCCCTTCTACCTCCAGCACCCCGCGGCGGGCCACGAAAAACTTATCTGCTCGATCTAACAGGGCAGCCATTTCCGCCCGGGTCATAGGGGCGCGTGGAGCCAGGGTTCCTGAGGGTGTGCCGGATAACAAGCCGCGCTGTAACAAGGCTTCCACCCAAGGGGCCCATTCTTCAGCCACTTGCCCACCGTCACTAAAACCCGCCAAGATGGGATAGACGCCTTGGGGAGCTGGGGTGAGCTCGAGAGCTCGGGCCACCCAGGCGGCCACTTCCTGGCGCTGGGCTGGCTGCGAACCTTGCTCCGGGGTGAAATTGGGGATGGTGCTGCTTCCATTTCCTGCTCCGGCTGCCCTTTTTAAAAGGGCCACAGCTTCCTCCCTAGTCACCAATTCCTCCGGTGCGAATATACCTGGATTACGTCCCCGGATCAATCCCTGGGCGGCCAGGCGCAGGACCGGTAAAAAAGACCAGTGCCCCTGGGTATCCAGAAAGTTTAGGGTAGCCAGCCGCTGCTCAATACCCGGCAGTCCGTAAAAAGTCTGCCCTGTGACCAGTTCCGGAAGATCTATTGCCTTTTGCTGCCCCAACCCAGGCTGTAGAGAGGTACCTTGGGCTGTGGCGACCCTGGGAGGAAATATTATAAGAAAAGCCAAGATGAGACAAATCACCAGGCGCCCGTGTGTTGCCATTCTTCACCAGCCCCCGTAATCCACCAATACATATTTACCGGACAGGCGAAGGGGTGCCCTCCCAGGCGCGTAAAGGTCGCTTACGGGATGCCAGGAAGGGCTATAGGGAGTAAGTACATATATGACTGGAGTCCGGGCTACAGTGTTGATAGGGTTAAGGGATAGGACACTTCCCGACGGGAAGAATACCTGGGGATAGAGGTAACGGCCGCTCCTTACTTGAAGTTTTATATTCCACACGCGAGAAAGGATTCTTGAACCCTGGGGAAGCCCTTTCCATAAGGCCTCGGCCTCCACCTGGCCGGCATCTTCCAGGATGATCTCTATCCACGTATCGCGCTCATCTACCCGAGGAGAATTCCGGTAAACTTCATAAAGGGACGAGGCCGATAGGGAAATGGTGAGTTCCTGCCCTACTAGAAGGGTTAAGTTCCCCCGAGCGCTTTTAGCTGCAGCGCCTGCTAGTCTAACTGTGTATTGACCAGCATTATAGGGGGCTTCCTTAAGGTCTAGCCTGTAATCCCTGGCCAGCACATCTTCCCTCTCCAGAATAGCCTCTATTCCCTTTCTTCCGGTTACAATCCGAACGCTGCTTTCCGTAGAGCTAGAACTCTCCTCTTCTTCTGCCTCGGCGTATCCTTCAGCAGTAAAGGCCGAGTAGCCGAGTTCATTTACCGCCCGCACCCGGAAGAAGTAGCCTGCCCCTTCCGGCAGGGCCTCGCTGTAAAAGGTAGTGGACTTGGTCTGGGTGAGGAAGCGATAGGGTCCCCCGGGGGACTCGCTCACCCAGATCTCATAGTAATTAGCGAACTCGGCCGGGTCCCAGGTAAGTTTGATGGTATGGGGGTCAAGTATAGTCGCCTTAAAACCGGAAGGCGTTTCCGGCGCCCCCGGGGCTTTAAATAACGGAACCCCTGGCTGAGAGCGCTCCAGCCGCCGTCCGGGTTAACCACTCGCACCTCCTGCCAGCCCACCGCTCCGGGTGGAGTAACAGCCTTTATGAAGGTATCGCTTACCCTCTCTACCTGCTGGGCTGGCTTGCCGGCTATCCATACCTGTACGCCTTTAGCAAATTTGTTCCCGCTTATGGTTATCTCCGTCCCGCCGGTGGCCGGTCCCTCGTTAGGCGTAACGGATTGGATAATAGGGACCTCTACGTGATAATAAGTGAATCCCCGCTCCAGGGTATAAGTACCCTCATCTGGGTTGACTACTGTCACATCAGCCGGCCCTTCCGCACCTGGAGGGGTAATAGCGGTGAGGGTCCGGTAGTCCACCCTGCGCACGTCCTGGGCAGGAGCACCGCCGATAAAAAGCTTTACCCCCTCGCGGAAGTCCAAACCGGTAACGGTGATGGCCGTACCTCCCACCTGGGGACCGCGGCCCGGCTCCACCTTCTTGATGACTGGCTCGCTCTCCGGCACCTTGTAAGTATAGGCTTGAGGCAGAGTAAAGGTGCCGCCGTCATAGTTGGTGACGGTGACATCCTTGGGCCCTTCGCTATGGGGAGGGGTTTTTACGCGCAGGGTCTGGCTGTTAACCAGTACTACAGCCAGGGCAGGCTGCCCGCCGATAAAGACCTGCGGGCCCTGCCGGAAGTCTTCACCGGTAATAGTGACCCAGTTGCCGCCTGTGGTGCTGCCGGAAGTGGGATCTATTCCTGTGATTTGGGGCTGGCTATCGGGTACTACATAAGTAAAGCCTTTTTCCAGCAGTGCTTCAGCGCCGTCTGCGTTAACCAATTTTACGTCTACCGCCCCTAGGCGTCCCCCGGCAGCGGGAGGGACGGTTACCTCCACCATGGTACCGCCTTCCGTTACATTGGCAACCGTGGCCTGGGCCGAGCCGAAAAAGACCTGTACCGGTCCCACGAAGTCCGTTCCCCTTATGACCACCTTAATGCCGCCTTCCCGGGGGCCACGCTCAGGGACTACGGCATCTATCCTGGGAACTGAACTCTGGTAAATAAAGCCGCGGGACAGCGTATAAGAACCAGTGTCAGGGTTTATTACAGTAACGTCCACCGCTCCAGGTTTTCCAGGCGGCGTGACGGCCGTGAGGGTTTGGTAATCTACCCTCATTACTTCTAAAGCCGCAGCCCCACCAAAATAGACCTTTATCCCCTGGCGAAAGTCTTCACCTATTAGAGTGACTGAAGTACCGCCCATGACGCTACCCACATTGGGCGTGATGCTTTTTAAAACCGGCTCGCTCCCGGGCCGGCGGTACTCAAAGGCACCGTAGGCAGTGGCGACACCTCCGTCTTTATTGACCACCGTTATGTCCACCAAGCCGGCCTCATGGGCTGGAGTTACCACTTCAATGGAAGTAGAGGTAATATTTTTGACAGTGGCCTTGACCCCGCCAAAATATACCTGGAGTTCAGGGCGGAAATCACTGCCGGTGATGGTCACCGGAGTGCCCCCACGATTTGTGCCCACAGTAGGGTCTAAAGACACAATAGCGGGCCGGCTGTCTGGAAGCTTATAGGTAAAGCCATTACGCAAAGTTGCGCTGCCGCCGTCAGGGTTTACCACGGTAACGTCCACCGGGCCTGTAAGAAAAGTATCTCCCACTTTAGGGCCTTCCGGCGAATGCACAAAAATCGTCCTGCCGTCGGCACTAACTAAGGGTTCCCTAGGGCTGCCCTGCCCCGGAGGAACCATTTTGCCGCTGCCATCCACATAAAGCCAAGCCTCGTTAGTCCCTACAAAGACTTTCACTCCTGGCCAGAAGTATTCTCCGCTGATGACCAGGAGGGTTCCGCCTTCAGCCGGTCCCTGGGAAGGAAAGACTCCGGTAACACGGGGCGAGGTCAAGGGCTGTCGGTATTCATAGGCTCTTGGGGCCACCAAAGTTCCTGTGTCATAAGTGTTTATGATGGTGATATCGTAGAAACCCGGACTGTTGGCCGGAGCCCTTACCCGGATCTGATTGGGCGTAACGTCCAAGACTGTCGCCTCGGCCCAACCGAAGTAGACTTTGACATCAGGCTGGAAGCCGCCGCCCGTTATCAGCACTTCATTGCCGCCCTGGGTTGGTCCAAAATTAGGTGTTACTTGCTGTATAGAAGGAGAAGTTGCTGGCTCGCGATAAGTAAATATCCCTTTGCTTACAACATATCCACCATCCGGGCTCTCGGAAGCATCACTGTTCACCACTGCTATATCCACTTTCAAACCCATTGCAGGGTCCACGCTCGCCGGCCAGGCGGGAACGCGCACCCTGGCCGTCTGCTGGTCAATTACCAGAACATCCGCTTCCGGTACCTGGTATACCTCGCCACTTACTGTACCGTACACAACCCCCGTCACACTACCAAAATACACTTTCATTCCGGGATAAAAATTAGACCCAGTCAGAGTTATAATCGTACCTCCCAACCTGCTTCCCCGGTCGGGAGATACACGGGTGATGACCGGATGGCTTATGTAGGTAAAGCCGCCTGGAAGGAAGGCTTGGCCGCCGTCGGGGTTGGTGACCACCACGTCCTGGGGCCCAGGCAGACCGGGTGGGGTGACTGCCTTAATTTCCCCGGGGCTTACCACTTCCATTTGGGTAGCTGCCTTTCCTCCTATAGTCACCTGGGCCTTGGCCTGGAATCTTTCACCATAAATAGTGACTGGAGTGCCGCCCGTAGTCGGTCCCATGAAGGGATTAATACCTATAATGGCCGGAGTGCTTGGGGGTACGTAATAAGTAAAAGCCTGGGGCAAGGTAGCACTGCCAAAGCGGTTACGCACCACTACGTCCTTGGTACCTGCTGTAAACCGGGGCGTCTCCGCCGTTATGGTGGAACCGTCCTGGCTAACAGTGACGTTGGTAGCGGGCAGGTACCCATCCTGGGGTGTTCCCAGTTCCACTACGATATAAACAGTACCTGCTTCGTCTTTATCCTGGTTGAAATTAGCACCTGTAATAGTAATAAGGGTAGGCCTATCCACCGGTCCCTTGTCAGGTGTAACGCTCACAATAGTCATGGTGCTGGCCAGGTATGTAAAACCGTTTTTCAGCACCGCCGTAGCCAGGTCGGGGTTTATTACAATAACGTCCCGCAAGCCAGTAGTGGTAGAGGCCGGGGTAACAGCAATAATGGTACTGCTGTCCAACACCTGTACCTGGCTGGCAGGTAGATCGCCTATAAAAACCTGGAGTGTCTCCCCTGCTTTAGGCGCCCGGAAATCGTTACCAGTAATGGTAATCAAGGTGCCGCCGGATAAGGGTCCCCCGGCAGGCTCCACTTTGGTGATGACCGGACGACTTTCCGGGACCCGGTAGGTAAAGCCACCGGGCAACAGGGCTTTTTCGGTAATAATTTGGGAATCTTGCTGGCGAGTTATTATCAATATCACATCCTGGGTCCCAAAACCTGGAGGCGTTACAGCTTTATAGGCTTTATTAACCTCGTCCCAGGATAGGTTCTTTACCGGGTTACCACCAATGGTCAGCTCGATACTTATGACATTGGGGTCGCTAGGGGGAATAAAATTGGCCCCGTTAATAGTAACCGGCGTGTTGCCCTCCATGGAACCCTGATTGGGAGTGATGCTAGTTATCAAAAGGATCCGCTCCGGTGCAAGGTAAGTAAACCCGTTGATTTTCGTAACACGTCCCCCGTCCGGGTTTTCCACTGTAACGTCTACCGGCCCGGTCACGGGGCTGGGGGGAGTAATGACTAAGAGTTCTGTAGTGCTCTTTACCGTGACCTGAGTTGCATATACATTGCCAAATTTAACTTTAAGGGGGGCTTCTATACCGGATCGGAAATCACTGCCGGTAATAATGACTTCCGTTCCCCCATCTTGGCTCCCCGAGTTAGGCGTTATGCTAGTTATGACAGGGCTGCTGACTTGGCTTACGTAGGTAAAGCCTTGAAATACTTTATAAGCCTTATCCCGATCGGTTGAATCATAAACTTCCACATCCACAGGCCCAGGGGCGCCAGGGGGTGTAAGAACTTTAACATAGGTGGCCTCAACTACTGTGACATTGCCTTGCATTCCCCCAAAAGTAACAACGGTGTAAGCGGCTGGGGGGAAATTGCTGCCCGCAATCGTTACTTCTGTACCCCCATAGGGAGTACCATAGTTAGGTGTAATGGCGTCAATTACCGGGGTTATGATAAATTCATATTTACTGGCACTCGTGACAGGGCTCGTCTGGCCATCCGGGTTGGTAATGGTCACATCCTGGACACCTACTGCACCCCGGGGTGTCACCACGACCAGTTCTGTAATACCCGTAGCTCTCTTGATGGTAGCCGGTACGCCTCCGAAGCGCACAGTGCCGCTGGAGCTCAACTCCTGGCCTCTTATGGTCACCTCGGTACCCCCTAGCCAGGTGCCCCTGCCGGGAGACACGCTGGAGATCTGGGGCTGGCTCAACCGGTACTCAAAAGTGGTGGCCGCATCGGCTGGCAAAATTCCCGTTCCCCCGTCGGGATTGACGACTTTTACAGCCACCTTTCCTACGTTCCCCGGCGGAGTCAAAGCAGTAATTTGAGTACCATCAGAAGAAACAGTTATACCGGTAGCCAGGGCGTCGCCAATATAAAGGCTTAATCCATTTTTAAAACCTTTCCCTTTAACCGTAACAGGCTGCCCACCGACGGTACTGCCTGTACGGCCTTCACCTGTCTCCACTTCCGTGACTACAGGATCATACCGAAAACCTTCCAGCTGAACTGCTTGTTGTCCGTCGGGATTGACGACTTTAACATCCACTTTGCCGGAAACCGAACTCTCCGGTGTCCTCGCTTCCAGGCGGGTGCTGCTTCTAAAATACACTTCTGGAGCGGGATTAGGTCCGATATACACGGCAGCTCCCACTGTAAAATTGTAGCCGTTTATGGTGATTAACGTACCGCCGGTCATGGGACCGTTAGCCGGAGAAACACTAGTAATCTGGGGCGCCGAAGCAGCCAGGGCCGGCTTGAGGTGGCTCCAGAAGAAAAAAGCTGCTACCAATAGAAGCAGCCAGGGGCTCCTTTTTTTAAACTTCATTTACAGTTTCCCCTCCCTCAACCCCCCTGAAAACTAAAACCAAAATATAAGGACGGGTTCTAACGCAGGTAATTAATGAGTGTGGGCTGTAGTACCATAGCCGCCGTGGCTAAAGAGGCCTGATAGATATTTTCCAGGTTTTTGTAGTTCATAACAGTTTCGGCTAGGTCAATATCCTCGAGTTTAGACATGGTTTCCGTAAGGCTGATCTTGGCGCTAAAGAGGCGTTCCTGAGCCATTCTCACGCGGTTGCTCTTGGCGCCCAGGGTGGCGCGGATTTTGAGGAAATGATCTATAGCCTGGTCAAACTGCCCTAGGGTAGCAGCTACCTGGTCATACTGGCCGTTGTCTAGGGCTGTCCGGAGCTCGGCTAGTAGCTTAAAGATACTCTTAGCACCCACCGCCTCCATAAAGGTTTTTTGTCCATTTTCGTTAACAGTTAAAGTAACCTGGGGAGCGACTTCCCAGTCTAAATTACCATCATTACCGCTATATTTCACCGGGTAGTCAGGGTCCGCAGGATCTGTAATCCTGGCAAAGGGGGCGTTGGTCGTTTGGCTGCCGCCAAAGAGGTATCGGCCTCCGTACGAAGTGTTGGCCGTCTGCACTAATTCGTCAATGAGCTGGTCTACTTCGGCGGCCAAGGCCTTCATGGAGGTTTCCGGCATAGTGCCGTTAGCCCCATATACGGCCAATTCCCGGGCCCGCTGTAAAGTAGCCGTGGCCATGTTGAGGGCGCTTTCAGAAGCATCCAGCCAGCTCTTCGCATCCTCCATATTCTTATTATATTGCTCCTGCTCTGCCAGGGCCGTCTTAAAAGAAAGGACGCGAGCCACCACAATGGGGTCATCGGAAGGACGACTCACCCTTTTGCCTGACGACATCTGTTTTTGAGCTTTACTCATCACCTGCAAGTTGTTATTGATATTGGTAAGAACATTATTAATGAGCATACGATTAGTAACACGCATAAGTCCTTCCCCCTCGGAAGGTGAAAAGGTTAACGAGCCGCCATGCGGTTAATGAGGGTATCCAGCATTTCATCTAGAGTGGTCATAAGCCGGGCTGCCGCCTCGTAGCCGCGCTGGAACTGGATCATATAGGCCATTTCCTCGTCTAAAGACACGCCAGATATAGATTCTCTCCGGTTGGTGAGCTGGTCCACAAGGGACTTTTGATTGGTAGCCATTCGAACTGCCTCGTAGGCTGCCACTCCTAGGCGAGCAGTAAAATTCTTATAATAGTCGTCAAAGGTAACGCCCGTAGTGCTCTCTACCAGAGTACCCCCATTTTCCCGCAATAGCGTGTGCTGCAATTGGGCAATCCGCAGGGCATTGCTGCCGTCCCCCGGGTTGGGAGCTCCGGGACTACCTGTAGTAGCAGCGGCTATCAGGGTAACATCGTTCCTGATGGCCGAATTTACATCAATATCTGCAGCCCCATTGCTTCCGGTAAAAAATTGGCCACCGTCATTACCGTTTAAATCCTTCCCCTGTTGGTGCAGTTCATTAACTCGGTCTCGCAATCCATTGGCCAAAGTATTCAAATTCGCAGTGAAGACAGCTAGCTGTTCATCCCGTACTTTCTCCAAGCCCTTTAGTTCGCCGTTCTTTATGTTTACTGCAGTGTCGTCCTGCCAGAGGACAACCGTGTTATTGTTGACGTCGCGCTCGGATTTAAGACTTCTAACCAAATCTCCGTTGGAATCTACTTCTACAAGATCTTGACCATCTAAAAGCACCTGAATGGTTCCATCAGCCTGCTCCTTTACTTTAAAATCTACTATCCTCGCCAGCTCATCCAGCAGTTTGTCCCGCTGATCCATGAGATCATTGGGCTGATCACCGGCAGCTTGGATATCTTTGATTTGTTTATTTAAGTCTGCTATTTGTCGGGCGAGGGAATTAACTTCTATTACTTTTATTTCCATGATCTGATTGAGATCCTCGCGAATAGTTTCCAGTTGCTGGTAAGTATGTCGCATAGCCTCCGCCAGGGCCGTAGCCGTTTCCACTACCGTAGTCCGTACCGGAGAGCTCTCTGCGTTTTTGGAAAGTTCCTGCCAGGAAGCCCAGAACTGGCCCAATATAGTGTTGAAGCCAGTATCCGAGGGTTCAGCAAAGACTTCTTCAATCTCCCGGAGAGCATCTCGCCGCCGTTCCCAGGCTCCTAAGGCACGAGTCTCGTAACGGATTTGCCCATCCAGGAATTGGTCCCGGAGGCGCCTTATCTCCTGGACGTCCACTCCTGTACCTACCTGCCAGCCTTGGCCGCCGGGACGGCTCATGGCGGGTACCGGGTAGGCAAGGGTAGGTACCATTACCACCCGCTGGCGGGTATAGCCCTCGGTGCTGGCATTGGCGATGTTATGGGCGGTGGTCTGCAAGGCTTTTTGTTGGGCTAGGAGGCCTCGCAAGGCCGTGTTTATACCAAAGAATGTTCCCCCAGACAACGGAACCCTCCTCTCCCTAGTCCTTTGCCATTCTTTTGCCATTCCATCTCTCGCAGGGTTCTATACGCTCTTATCTATAACAGCCGGCCGCTGCTCCAAATGGGGGGTTAAAAATGCCAATATTTTACGGGCGTAAGCTAGAGACTGGCGAATCAGAAGAGTGTTGGTCTCGTTAATCTCTTTAAGTTCTGTCAGCACTGTCCGAAGCTGTTCCACCATTCGCTCGAGTTCTGGGCTCAGCACCCCCGCGGCCAAAAGGTCCCTTAACCCGGAGTCAGGGGGGAGGTGAAAATATCTCGCCAGATCCCGGTGTATTTCTTCCCGCTCGCCTTCCAGGCTTATCAGTTCTTTTACTGCCTGTTCCTTGACCACTAGCAGTTCCTGTATTCCTTGAAGATCGTCTTTACGAAGATGCTCCTGCTCTCTAAGGCAAAGGTCGCGAATCTTAAGCAATAGTTCCAGTTCGCGCTGGAGAACCTCAGCCAGGGATGGCCTCATGATTTTAACTCCCGCAAGATGCTTTCCGCTAGGGCTTCAAGGCTTATCTCGTAGGTACCATCTAAAATTTGAGCCCGTATCTCTTTAACCTTTTCTTCTCGTACGTCCGGAAGCTCGGAGCTAAAGCGCAGTAGCTCTTGCAATTGCCGGGCCGGCGCGGAAATCTCTGCCCGGTCCGCCTCACATTTGGCTTCTTTGCGGTCGGGTCTTACCGGCCGAGTGTAGGCGTTAATTATCTTGGTTATATTTACCGGCCCCTGCCCGTAAATCTTCAATTGTCTCACTCCCGGCTAGGATATGATCTGATGAAAATACTTCATCGTTAAGACTTATCGTCAACAGTAAGAAAAACTTAAGCCTGGCGGACACTGAGTTATCCCCAGGTTTGTTTACGGGCCTGCTTGGCTTGCGCTCGCTCCATGCTAGCCGGCCAGTTCACCCTGTTCTTCAACTCCTAGATGATCGATCAGGCTATGAACATCCAAAATCAGGGCTACACGCCCATCTCCCATAATGGTAGCTCCCGCAATACCGGGTATCTTTCCTATATAGCTGCCCAGGGACTTAATTACGATCTCCTGTTCGCCTAAAAGGGAATTTACTATAAAGCCCACCCGCTTTTCAGCCAGGCCTACAATAACCACCGCCGCTTTTCCGTTGGAAAAGTGCCAGTGGCCTTTAAAGCCCAAAGCCTTGGCCAGATGCACAAGGGGTAAAACCTGGCCGCGGACCACCGTAACTTCCTGATGCTGGACGCGCCTCACCTGCGAGGCCTCCACTTCGATTATTTCTAGAACATTGGCCAAGGGGAAAGCATAAACCCTCTCCCCCAAGGCGACGAGCAAGGAGCGGTTTATGGCCAGGGTTAAAGGCAACTTAATAGTAAAACAGGTACCGGCACCAGGGGTAGTCTGAATATCGATGGTGCCGTTTATTTTTTCCAGGTGCGCCCGTACAATATCCATACCTACCCCCCGGCCGGAAACATCGGTAACTTTTTCCGAAGTGGAGAAGCCGGGTAAGAAAATAAGATCTAAAGCTTCCCGCTTGCTCAGGCGAGCTGCTGCCTCTGGCGAGAGCAAACCCTTCTCCACAGCCCGGCGCCTGAGGTATTCGGGATCCATTCCCCGGCCATCATCCTGCACGGTGATAACGATCTGGTTCTCTTGGTGAAAAGCCTTGAGGGTGATAGTACCGTAACGGGGTTTACCCAAGCGCACCCTCTCCTCGGGGTCTTCAATACCGTGGTCAATAGCGTTGCGCAAAAGATGGATCAAGGGGTCGCCGATCTCTTCGATGACCGTCCGGTCCAGCTCCGTCTCCCTGCCCTCAATGATAAAGTTGATTTCTTTCCCCGCCTTTTGGGCCAGGTCCCGAACCATACGGGGGAACCGATTGAACACCTGGTCAATGGGAAACATGCGGGCTTTCATTATTTCTTCCTGCAGGTCGGAAGTAACCCGCCCGATGTGCATGGAAATTTCGTCCAGCATTTCCACCAGTTCGTCATTGCCCATCCTCTGCTTCAAGTTGTTGCTCACTTCTGCCAGGCGCGTACGGTCAATAACCAGCTCGCCTACCAGGTTCATGAGGGTTTCCAAGCGCTGCACGTCCACCCTAACCGTCTGGGTAGCCCTGCGATCTGAACCACGCTGGGCGGTCGTCTCTTGTCCACCGACGGCCCGCAGGTCTGCGCCGGCCACTGTCTCTCCTTGGCCTATTTTAGCCTGCTCCCTATCCTCTTCTAGCACCAGGGGTCGCACCGTCACGTTTCTTATCTCCGAAATGGACTTAATGACATTGGCCAGCGTATCGGGATCTTCTTTGCTTACAAAGGCCATGCGGAAAGCATTTTCAAATTTTTCTGCTTCCAATTCCTGGGTATGAGGTTCGCTTTTGATTATCTCCCCCAGGTCCTTTAAATTGTTGAACACCAGGAAAGCCCGGGCTCCCTTCATACGGCAATCGGGTTCCAGTTCTACCTTTATTTCATAAGCCCGGTATCCGCGGACTTCTGCTGCCCGTATCACATTTTCTTCCACATCATCGAGCTGCAGCGGCAAATCGGCCGCCGCCGCGTCCCGTGCTCTGGCTTCCCCAGCCTCTCCTCCAGCCAACATCTCTTCCAGGCGCTTTACTAAGGCGGCGGTATCCACTTCTCCCTCGTGGCCGCTAGTGAGCTGCTCCTTAAGTTCTCGCAGCTTGTCCAGGCAAGCCAGGAGGAGGTCGATGATATTAGCGTTGACTACTAATTTCCCCTGGCGCAGAGCATCCAACACGCTCTCCATACGGTGGGTTAAGGTGGCCATTTTTTCAAAGCCCATGGAAGCAGAAGAGCCTTTTAAAGTATGGGCGATTCGGAAAATCTTATTGAGCAACTCCCGGTTGTCGGGCTCCTGTTCCAAGAGAACTATAGCCTCATCGAGCTGCTGGAGCTGTTCTTCCGCCTCGTCCAAGAAGATACCCAGGTACTGGGACATCTCGAAGCTGTTCATACTTCGGCCACCCCTGCGGCGACTTGTTCCTTAAGCTGCTCTTGTTCGCCTTCCCGCAATACCCGGTCCAGGTCCAAAAGGATGATCAGCTTATCCTCCCATTTGCCTACTCCGCGCAGGTAAGCCACATCTACCCCCTTAATAATAGGCGGAGGGGGTTCGATGTTCTCTTCCGGCAGGCGCAATACTTCTAAAACAGCGTCTACAATCATTCCTACTGTTATTCCGTTTACTTCCACAACCATTATCCGCGTGTTATTCGTAGCCTCTGCCGGAGGTAGACCAAAGCGCTTATGTAGGTCGATTACAGGTATAATGCGTCCGCGTAAGTTGATAACTCCTTCTACGAACTCTGGTGTCCGGGGGACCTGAGTTATGGGTTGCAAGCGGATAATTTCATGAACATGGCCAATGTCCACGCCATAAGTTTCTCCGGCAAGCTGAAAAACTACCAGCTGTTCCATAATAGCACCCCCTCTATTTTCTATTTTCCATACTATGGCTAAAACCCTGCTGACCTGGCAGAAAAATTATAGTTTGAACTGGCCCACAGCGCTCTCCAAAGCGCGGGCAGTTTGAGCCAGCTTCCCTGCCGCTTCACTTATCTTCTCTACAGCTGACGTCTGTTCCTCGGCCGCAGCAGAAACTTCTTCCGTGCCGGCCGCTGCCTCTTCTGTGCCGGCGGCCAGGGTTTCAGCCGCCTGTTTGATTCTTACAGCTTCGGCAGCCATTCCCTCGGCTTCTCCGGTCACGTTCTCAATCTTGGTTATAAGCTGGCCAATGGCCTCATCGATAGCTATAAAGGCCTTCCCGCAACGGTCCATTACCTCGGTACCTTTCTCTACATCCTGGACCCCTTCCTTTATACCGTTTACTACCCGAGTCGTTTCCTTCTGAATCTCGTTTATGAGGCCTACAATCTGTTCGCTGGCCCGGGCCGACTGTTCGGCCAGTTTCCGTACTTCTTCGGCTACTACCGCAAAGCCGCGGCCCTGTTCGCCAGCCCTAGCCGCTTCGATGGCCGCATTTAAAGCTAGGAGGTTGGTTTGCTCGGCAATTCCGGAGATTACGCCCACAATCTGTCCAATCTGCAAGGAGCGCTGACCCAGCTCTTCTACTATCTTAGCCAGCCCTCCCATCTTTTGGGAAATGGCCTGCATTTGCTGATTAGCTTCTTCTACAGTGCGGGCACCTTCAGCCGTTTTGGCCACCACTACGCTCGAGGATCTAGCCATTTCTTCTGCCTGCTGGTGGACTTTCTCTATCCGCGTTGCCTGCGCTTCGATAGCCGCAGCAGTGTCGCTCACCTGCTGGGCCTGGTGTTCAGCACCGCGAGCCATTTCCTGGGCTGTGACCGCCACCTGCCGAGCTGCTTCACCCACCTCGTGGGACATCTGGGCCAGGTCATGGCTGGATCCGGCCACTTCCGTAGCCAGATCTCGCACCTGTCCAATAAGCTGGCGTAACTTCTGTACCATGGCGTTAAAGGCGCTGCTTAGTTGCCCGAGTTCATCCTGGGATTTTACTCTTACCGCCTCTCCCGTGAGATCACCGGCCGCTACCCGGTTGGCATAGGCTACTATTTGAGCGATGGGACGACCGACAAGGCGGGTGAAAAGAAAGGCTACTAATAAACCCATGAGGAAGGCGAGAATAAGACCCGAGAGCAGCGTTGATTTAGCATACAGAATGGCTGTATCTAGTTCCCTTTGAGCTTCTTCCCGCTGGCGGGTAATTTCTTTTTTTAGGTGGCTTCCTATATTATTAATGTTGTCTACGGCAGCCCCCATCTGGAAACTCAAGATAGGGAGGGTTAGCATACGGTCCTGCTGACTGGTATTAACAATGTTGTTTTTAAAGGTGTTCTCAAACCCTTTAGCGGCTTGCTCCATGGCGGCAGCAAAACCTTTCATCTGGTCATCTAAATTTTGGTTGTCCAGCTGGGCTTTGGCCTCATAAAAGCGTTTCATGGCTTCCTCAAAACTTAAAACATGGGTTTGGGAGCCGTTAATTATGTAATCTGTGGCCCGGCGGTAACCTTCCCATATGGAAATAGACATCTCACTAAACAATTGATTGTGCTGCTGGAGCTTTCCCACCTTGAGGTCCAACTGATGAATACGCTGAAGATCGGTATTAACGATAATAACTACGGCCACAAAAATAGCAATAACCAGAAGAAATCCGCCCATTAACTTGGTCCCTAGCTTAAACCGCCCAAAAAAGGAAAACCCTTTTGCTTCTTTTTTAGTATGGACCTCTTCCTTTACCGGGTCCTTTTTCCTCTTCCGCCAGAACTTAAAATCTCGCATTTTTACGGCCTCCTTACATCCGTATATAATAAAAATAAAGGGCTACACTTCCTTGGGGTAGCCCCGTTCCACCCCGGCAGCCGGCTGTCCTAGCCGTTTATAAAACGGCTGTAGACCCTGTAGCTTTGCGCCCCCGCCTTTCGACGGATTTGCCTTTTCGGGGAAATTCTGTTAATTTCGCCTCAATTATACTTTACTTTTAAGTTAATACGCAAGATATTTCTCAGGGTCGCTGTAGAAGTCCAGTATCTGCTTTAAGCTTGGGGCTTCTATCCTATCAAAGCGATAATATTCCTGGACATAGCGTAAGGCTTCCCGCAAAGTTGCTTGGCCCATCTTTTCTTCCAATTTCAGCCAAAACAGCACTCCCTGGCGGTACGCAATCCGGCGATAATCTTCTTCCGAAGGATAGCTGGTCAAATCCTTTTCCAGGGGCAGGAGGCCTTCTCCCGCTTCGGCTATTAAAGTGGCTTTTCGTTGTCGGTAAAAATTGAGACCGGTAGCGCCGTAGTAGAGCATAGTGCTGTACTCTGCCAGGCCTTCATCTATCCAAGCCGCCCTGATACTATCGCTTCCCACAAGGTTATACCACCACTGGTGGGCTACTTCGTGAACTACAACCGGCGGGCTATAGCTTTTCAGGGTGCTTAAAAAAATGAGCCCGGGATATTCCATCCCTACCAGGCTTTCCAGGGGCACTTCTACTAAATTAAGGTAAGAAAAGGGATAACTCCCAAAATATTCCTGGAAATAACTTAGAGCTTTCCCCGCGGTCTCCAGAGTGGAAGGCAAAGGTTGACCTCTAGCAGCCAGAACAACCTTTACCCGTCCTATGGTACGGCTGCTAAACTGCCAGTCGTCCGCCGCAGCAAAGGCAAACTCGCGGATGGGAAGCTCGCTGGTGAAAGACCAGACAGTCCGACCGAGCTTTTCCTGGCGGCTGGTAACGCGCCCACTGGTCACTACCGTTGGCCCGGAAGGCAAATCCAAATCTACTTTATAATAAGCTGCATCGGCAAAATAGGGATCACCAAAGGTTGCCCCTTCCGCCATCCCCTGCCATGAGCCCTTCTGCCGCGGCGCCAGCAACGGGTACCAGCCGGAAACCATTATTACACCATCAAAAATACCCAGCCGTGCAGGCTTAGGAGGTAGACGAGTGGAAAAGATGATTTCCACAGCGGCAGTTTGTTTGGAGAGCAAGGGCTGAATCAAGGGTACCTGGAGCCTGGCACCCTGAACTTTAAATTTAGCTTCTTTTCTGTTCAAAAGTACCTGGTGGATGGTGAGCAAATCCCCTGTGCCTGGCAGGCCGTTGGCCGGGAGATTGAACTGGAGCTCAGACAAAGGATAAAAGTAAGGATTCTGATAAGCCAGGAAAAGCCTGCCTTGTATTAACCTTTCTTCGGGCTCCAGGCGGGCCTGAATATTATAGACAGGATAGTAACGATAGTGGGAGTATCCTGAGCTACCACTACCCCAGACGGGCAGCCGGACTTCGTTAAGATCACGACTAGAAGAAGGTAAACCAAGGAGACTTAGCGCGCGGGACAGGGGAAGGTAAGTATTGCCGGCGCCCAAAATCTGGCCGGCCGGTACCATAACTTCACCCTTTACTTTTAGAGGAGGTGGATCCAACACTACCTGCCTGTAGCTTGCCCAAGGTACAATTTCCGCCCCTGGAGAGCGCGAGAAGGAAAAAGGTAAAGATATGTAAGAGTAAAGCGCCAATAAAAGGCCCGGTAAAGCTAGAAACAACAATTTTTTACCCCGCATCATTGGCCCCCTTCTGACGGCTAATTCGACAAAATTATCTATTCTCCTGCTATCTTTAGCATTTTTGCCGTATAGGCCTGGGCCAGGGGTATATACTAAAACAAACTACAAGTAAAAGGTGAGGGGAACATGAGCATCTGGCGGACCAAACCTGTAAGCCAGCTATTGGAAGATGTCCAGGAGGAAGGAAAATTAAAACGCAACATGAATGCAGTTGATTTAATAGCCCTGGGCGTAGGAGCTATTATCGGTACCGGTATTTTCGTTCTGACCGGAGTAGCTGCAGCCAATTATGCTGGTCCGGGCCTGGTCCTTTCCTTTATACTCTCAGGTATAGCTGCAGCCCTGGCAGCTTTGGTCTACGCTGAGCTGGCCTCCATGATACCGGTAGCCGGCAGCGCCTACACTTACACTTATGCTGCTTTAGGAGAAATCATAGCCTGGATCATCGGGTGGAATTTAGTCCTGGAGTATATGGTGGCTGCCGGAGCAGTAGCCCTTGGCTGGAGCTCCTACTTTACCGACATGCTGCGCTCTGCCGGGATCTTTTTGCCGGCCGCCTTAGTCAACCCCCCCTTTAAAGGTGGTATAATTGATCTGCCAGCAATTCTAGTTACTCTGCTAATGACCCTTGTGGCTATTATTGGCACCAAAACCAGCGCGACCACTAATAAAATCGTGGTAGCCATTAAACTCCTGGTAATTCTGGCCTTTCTAGCTTTAGGCTCTCCTCGAGTCAATCCTGCTAACTGGCACCCTTTTCTTCCCTTCGGTCTTCCGGGAGTGGTGCAAGGAGCAGCCATTATCTTTTTTGCTTATATTGGCTTTGATGCTGTCTCCGCTGCTGCGGAAGAGGTCCACAATCCCGCCCGGGACTTACCGCGAGGCATTATCGGTTCCCTTTTCATCTCTACCCTTCTTTACATGGCCGTGGCCGCTGTCCTCACCGGCCTCACCAATTATACCCGACTCAATACAGCTTCCCCTGTAACTACTGCTCTTCTGGATGCAGGCATCCAGGGAGCCTCTTTGCTCATCGGCATAGGGGCTTTGGCCGGGCTGACCAGCGTACTCCTGGTGGACATCTACGCCCAAAGCCGGATATTTATGGCCATGGGGCGAGACGGGTTGCTACCTCCATTTTTTGCCTGGGTCCATCCCCGCTTCCATACTCCCTGGTTAACTACCCTTCTAGTAGGAGCAGTAATAGCGCTTATAGCTGCATTTTTACCCATCGAAATAATTGCCCAGCTGGCCAATGTTGGTACCCTGTCAGCCTTTATTATTGTATCTATCGGTGTTATAGTTCTGCGCTACGCCAAGCCCGACCTGCCCAGGCCTTTCCGCACACCTCTGGTACCGCTTCTCCCCTTTCTAGCGATGGCCTTCGCCGGATATCTTTTTATAAATTTACCTCGCCTGACCTGGATCCGTTTTGCGATCTGGATGGCCTTAGGGCTGCTAATTTATTTTAGCTACGGCTACCGCCACAGCAGCCTTGCCCGGGTAGAGGCGCCTCTTCCTAAAATCAAGGGAGCCGAAGATATCCTTCCGGCTCCCGGAAAACAGCCTGCTAGAGTTCTTCACTCTTTGTCTTTTTTCCGCCCCGCCCTCTTCCCACTAAAACTCCGCCTCCCCCGGCGGAAGCCCCGGCCTTAATAACTTAATAAATAATAAAGATTGGAAAGCTACCAGGCGGATGGTTTTTCCGTCAAGGTGACTGTGATGTTAATTTGGCCACCCCGGCGGAAGATCAAAAGCTGTACTGCCTGCCCCACTTGCTTCTTTTGAACAAGTTTCACCAGCTCGCTGGCCGAGTTCACTACCTGTCCATCCACCTGAAGAATTACGTCTCCACCTTTAATACCGGCCTTGGCCGCTGGGCCCCCGGCTACCACTTCCCTAACCAACACGCCTTCTGGCTTGCTCATACCCAAGATGTCTGCGATATCAGGTGTTACTTCTTGTAAGAACACTCCCAACCACGGCCGGCTAATCTTGCCCTTGGTCATTAGATCGTTTAACACCGGCTGGACGGTAGTGCTCGGGATGGCAAAGCCCACTCCCTGGGCGTCTGCCTTGACGGCCGTATTGATGCCGATCACTTCTCCCCGGAGGTTGAGAAGGGGCCCACCGCTATTACCAGGATTGATGGAAGCATCGGTCTGCAACAGGTTTTCGTAATGGCGATCCTGGGTATCAATGGGACGCCCTTTAGCGCTTAAGACCCCTACGGTTACCGTATGGTCCAGGCCATAAGGATTACCTATGGCAATAACCCATTCTCCTACGCGCGCTTTGTCGGCATCTCCCAGTTTCAGGTAGGGTAAGGGCTTGCCCACATTAACCTTTAACACGGCCAAGTCCAAGTCGCGGTCGGCCCCCACTACTTTAGCTTTAAAGCGCTGGTCAAAACCGACGATGGTAACTTCGACTTCTTGGGCCCCTTCTACTACATGCTCATTGGTCAAAATATAGCCGTCGGAAGAAATAAGAAAACCGGAACCTAACGACCTTTCCTGTCGCTGGCCACCGAAGGGCAGCCCAAAAAATTGACGGAAAAAGGGATCGTTAAAGGGTGCCGGCAGGCCACCGCTTTCGGTTAGAGTATCAATCCTTACCACTGCCGGGCTGGCTGCTTCCACGATATTGGCAATACTCTCAGGTCCCAGCCCTGGTGGCAAGTTGGGAGCTGCTGCCGTATCGGCAGTTATCTTAGGCTCCGCTGCAGTCTGCGGCGGCAAGGCAAAAGCGCGGGAAGCTCCGCCCAGAACAAAAAAGATAGTAGTAACTGCTACTCCCGCCAAAAATACCACCAGTAAGAGCAACCCCAAGCTCCGCCTGCCCTCGCGATCATACATAAGAAGTCCCCTCCTTCTTAAAACCTTTACTCCATCCACCACACACTATTGTACCATGTCATTTTACTACAGAAAAACGAAGAAAGTATTAAGAAATCCTGAAATAATTATAAATTCCCGGGTAGACCATTGCAACGCTAGCCTGCCTCTGCTATACTGGGCCTCGAGGGGTGAAAGTATGAAGAAAGTATCTCTGGTCCTCTTTCTTCTACTTTGGCTAGCCCTGGGGCTGACAGTAACTATCATAAATAGCCAAAGTGCAGGCGAAGGAAGTCATGGGCCTGTAGCTGGTGAAGTGGAAGCAAGCCAGCATTAAGGTCAAGGAAGGAAAACGCCTTCCTGGCGGCGCACGTATGGTCGTGCGCTTATTTATCCTTGATATGGCTGGGTTGTAAAGGAAAGGAAGGTGGGCTTTCTTGCTGGCTGAAGCAATATTCACTGGTACTGAGCTCTTGCTCGGCCAGATAGTGAACACCAACGCTGCCTTTTTGGCTAGGCAATTAGCTGCTGCAGGTGTTAACCTTTACCGGCAAATAGTAGTAGGTGACAATCTGGAACGCATAAAGCAGGCTATTTTAGAAGCGCAAGCAAGGGCAGACCTTATTATTCTCTGCGGGGGCCTGGGTCCTACAGAAGATGATCTCACCCGGGAGGCCCTGGCAGCGGCCTTAGAGGTACCCCTGGAAGAAGACCCTGGGGCCCGGGAACATATCATTCGCTTCTTCACCGCTCGTAACCGCCCCATGCCGGTCCAAAACCTTAAGCAAGCCCTGATCCCGCGCGGAGGTCAAGTCTTGGAAAATCCTTTAGGTACTGCTCCCGGTATTTTTCTCGATTATAAAGGTAAACTCTATGCTTGCCTGCCCGGTCCGCCGGGGGAATTCCGCTCCATGGTTAAAGATAAACTTTTGCCCCTGCTTACTAAATACGGCAGCGGTAGCGAAGTCATCCTCTCCCGAGTTTTAAAGATAACTGGACTGGGAGAATCGGCAGTAGAAGAAAAAGTGCAAGACCTCCTGAATAATACCAACCCCACCCTTGCTCCCCTGGCCAAAACCGGGGAAATCCACCTGCGCCTCACGGCTAAGGCTCCCACTACCGAAGCTGCTTTCGCCCTTATCGAGCCGGTGGAAAAAGAAATCCGCCAGCGGCTATCCGATTACCTTTTTGGAGCGGACGAGGACACCCTGGAAGGCGTCGTAGGAAGTCTTCTGGCCGCCAGGGGCCTGACTCTGGCCGTAGCTGAATCCTGTACTGGCGGCCTTCTGGCCCACCGCTTAACCAATATCCCTGGGAGTTCAACCTATTTCCGGCTGGGGATAATCGCTTACGCCAATGAAGCTAAAACAAAGCTTTTGGGAGTATCCCCTGAGGATTTGGCCCTCCACGGAGCCGTGAGCAGTGAAGTGGCCCTGGCCATGGCCCGAGGAGTGCGAGCCTTGGCCGGCACCGATGTGGGCGTAGGAGTTACCGGCATTGCCGGCCCCGGCGGAGGGACGCCTGCTAAGCCGGTAGGACTTGTATATCTGGCTGTCGATTTACAGGGAGACACCCAGGTGCGCCAAGAGCTCTTTCAGGGAACGAGGGACGAGGTTAAATGGCGGGCCAGCCAAAGCGCCCTGGACCTGCTGTGGCGAATGTTGAGGATAAAAGCGCGGGAAGAAGGGTAATCACCGTCATTGGCCGTCACATTTTTGCTCTTTAACCTCGGCCATAGCAGCTACCTTCTGAAGAAATTCCTCATATATGGAGAGAGGTACCTCTGCTCGCAAATATACTTCCAAGGGACCGTAGTCCGCGGTTACCACCCGGCCACCACCAGAATTTATATGGTAAAGTACGCGTTCCAGGGTGGTATACGGACAAGTTAAGGTTATTGGCTGTGTAATTACCTTTTCTACCCGGCCGGCCTTTTCCAATACCTGGCGCGCCGCTTGCCCGTAAGCCTCGATCAGCCCTCGCACACCCAGCTTTTTACCGCCAAAATAGCGAGTTACCACTACTGCCACATTGGTTAAGTCTAGGCTTAAAATAGCTCCTAAAATAGGACGTCCCGCCGTACCGCTCGGTTCTCCAGCATCACTATAATATAGAACTTCTCTGGGAGGCAGGCCTATCCGATAAGCAAAACAATTATGGGTGGCCTGCCGGTGAAGCCTTTGCCGTAAGGCTATGAAATCCCGCGCTTCCTCTTCAGTAGTCACTTCTTTAACACAACTGATAAACAGGGAACGTTCGATTTTTAGTTCCACTTCCGCCGGGCCAGCTATGGTGGCAAAGGTATCCCTTCCCGTCATGCCGAGCTACAGGTTAAAACCGCCCTCCTCTAGGCTTAAGACCCAGACCTCTGTTTCCGGCGGCAGTGTAGTCTTATCCACTTCTACTTCACTGCGGCCCAGATGCCGCACATTAGCCCTGCCCGAAGTAAACTCGTCCACTCCTGCGATGGGGAAGCCGCGCATGCCGGCTGTCAAATAGTGCATGGGCAATACCAGCCGGGGTTTTAAAGTTTCCACTATCTGCCAGGCCTCGCGAGCATCAATGGTAAAGTACCCGCCTACAGGCACCATTAATATGTCCAGTTGTCCAATTTTTTGGCATTGTTCCGGGTCTACGACGTGGCCCAGATCGCCCAGGTGGGCCAAGCGCAAATCTCCTATCTCCAAAACAAAAATAGCGTTCTTACCCCGCTTCTCCCCCTGTACCTCATCATGGTAGGCAGGAACGGTGTAAACATGAACATCTTTAAAAGTTGCATCCACTTTATTCCAATCTTCCCCTTCAGCTGTTAAGCCCCGCAAAATTTGAGGGTCGCCCTTTACCCCTTGCAGGTAGTTGTGATCCCAGTGTTCGTGGCTTATAGTAACTACATCGGCCTCTACCACCTTGGCTGCGGGCGAAACATCAGGTCCATAAGGATCGGTAACTACCCGTACTCCTGCCGGGGTAGTAATATAAAAGCTTGCATGACCAAGCCAGCGTATCTTCATTTTGTGGCCTCCTCTAGTGCTTATATATTACTATTACTACTGTAAAGTCAATATTATCACATAATGGCGAAGTGTGCAAGAAGAACGGGTTCACTGTTTGTTGCCTTTTCTCGTCAAGTATGAGCGAAGTCGCCGAAGAAACCCTCGAAGTTCTGCCCGGAAGGAGCCTTATTAAGTTATACTTAACAGCAAGGGACCGGACCTTCTCCGGACTCACTCCGCTTCCACTCCACTTTTGTTCTTAAATTCACAATTAAGCCTAACTTAACCCCCTTTCACCCAGAGAGCATATTGACCTCGTCACCCTATTATACGCTATAAGCCGCAGCCAAAACAAGTAAAGCTCCAGACCGGCACTCTTGCAAAGGGCTCATTGAGCAGGCCACGAAAATCCCCTCTAGTGCCATCTTAAGGACACTGAATTATATCCTGTGCCCAGAGGCAGTCGGCACAAGAAGGGTCATTACCCCAGCAATCACAGTTTTCGGCCGGATAATCGCAGGTGTATGCCAGTTGGCAGTCGACGCAGGAAGGAAACCTGAACAACCTGACTTTTCCGCGGAACCTCACGTATTCTTCCGAGGTCCACAGAGTATACAGGCTGGAATCCTTTAGATTCCCGAAAGAATACCTTTTTACCTCTTTACGGCGACCGAAAACAAAGCATGAGTAGGAATGGGATAAAGGATAGCAAGGAGTTACCTCCCCATCCCAAGTGACTACAGCCGAATACGAATTGACAAAGCGGCAATTGCGCGCTGCACCCCAGACCATCCTAGGCAATTTAATTGTTCCCCAGGTAAACCATTTTTTTGCTGCCGCTTCCCACACTATGGAACCTATATCCACATAATTTTCCGGCATTATACCGTCGACCTTGACCTTCTTGCTGGCCGCAGGATAAGTATAAAGTATTTCACCTCTCATATCGGCACTATAGGGTAGCAAATTGGTTACCAGTAAAGCCAGGGCTTCCCAGCGGCTGGCCAGGCCGGGTAGGTCCTTAAGCTCTTGAAGATTGCGCTTCATAGCCACAAACTCCAGCACCAAGCGCGGATGGATACTTTCATATTTCTTTTTGGCCCGATTTAGCGCCCGGATACCCTCTTCCAAGCGCCCCAAGGAGCTGCCGCGAATGGCTTCAAAGCTTTCTGTAGTGGCACTATCGCAAGAAACTATAATTTCCTCCACTCCCAGTTGGACCAGGTCCTCGGCCATGGCCGGTAGGTACTGCCCGTTGGAAGAAATTTTAATCCTCAAACCTTTTTCCCGGGCACGCCTTATCATATACAAAAGCCGGGGATGTAACAAAGGCTCGCCGAAACCGCCCAGGTAAAGCCATTCCAGTAAGGGAAAGCGAGGCACTTCATCCATAAGTGCCTGAAACAGCTCAAAACTCAAATCTCCTTCAGCTTCCCTCCAGGTGCGACGTACACACATAATACATCCCGCATCACACCGGTTGGTAACTTCCACATAAAGGCGCCGGAGATCGGATAAACCCCGGTACAATATAGTTGCGCCCTCGATTTCCTCTTTATAGACAAACTCCTTAATCATAGTAATCACGCCTCTTTTAGCCCCCGGCTATGGGAGGAAAGATTCCTATTTCGTCGCTGTCTTGCAAAATATAGTCGGGCTCCACCCTTCTCCCATTTATAAAGGCCTGCTTTATTTCCTCCGAGGGTATTCCCAGTACTTCATACAGCCTGCCCAGGCTAGTACCGGGCTCAATTTTAAGGGTAAATTCTCCGGCATTAGGGCCGGAAGGATTGTACTTGTTAAGCGTAGCATAAAGGCGTACTTTAACACTGATGCTCACTTCAGCGGCCTCCTCGTAAAAGCAGGGCTGCCGCAACAGCCCTGCTTCGGTAATTTCCCTTGTTTGGGTTTTATTCACCGAATACTTTGTCCAGTTCTTCATCAGGCACGTCGTATACGTGATTGTGGGGCGGCAGAGGCTCATACCGCATAAACTCGGGCGGCCGGTCATGGGCCTCGGTGAATCCCGCAGCTTCGTTGAAGGCGCGCTCTATCTTTAAGATCTCTCTGCCTATAGAAGCTACATCATCTGCTGTCCACGTGGTGCCCAATACGCCGTTGCAGGTCTCCACCATGCCCTCGAAACCGGTGGCTATGTCCAGGATGGCAAAGGAAATAAACAAACAGTAACCTGTGCTGTCCACAAAGGCCGTAGTAGTCTGGAAGTTTCTAGATAGTTCTGCTTTACCTCCAGGAAGTAGCGGATCAACTTTCCCGCCCACAGAGAGGATTTCGGGTGCTATAGTATACCCGGCAGTATGATCAGCGCCCATGGGAGAGGTCATGTAGGTAATACCTATTCCTTTCACGGCCCGCGGTTCATAAGCCGGCATCCCTTGCCCTTTGACCGCCGGAACCCTTGTTACGCCAAAGGCTTTGCCGGTAAAGGCAGCACCGTTGCCGATGATGTGTCCCAGCGGCGTACCCTTGGCGCACTCCTTCAACAGGTTGATGGCTCCCTGGGCGTCTCCAAATTTGATTAGCCCGGCCTCCATGGCTACTCCCAGGGTTACGCCGGCCTCAATGGTATCTAAACCGCTATCATTGCAAATCCATACCAGTTCAGCTACAGCATCTATATCATCTATGCCGCAATTAGCTCCCAAAGCCCAGACAGATTCGTATTCCAGACAGGACACGTGTTCACTGCCATCCGGCCTGGCCCAAATATTGCCGCACTGGATGATACAGCCGGGATGACAGGGATGCCCTGTGCTACCGCTACCATTTCTTTGCTTGATGATCTCAGCAATGGTTTCGCCTGCGATCTTGCTTGCTCCCTCAAACCTGCCGGCACTGAAATTACGGGTGGGCAACCCCCCGGCCTCGTTTAAAACATTGATCAGAGCTGCCGTACCATAAGTATTAAGCGTACCCCCAGGCTTGGTTACACCATGTTCCCTTAACGCCTCCACTAGCTTGCGCTGCCCTGTCTTGAAAAGGTCCTGGTCAACCACGGTGACCCCCGGAGCACCGCTAGCGTCTATTATAATGGCTTTAAGGCCTTTAGCACCCATTACCGCCCCTAAGCCCCCGCGCCCGGCATAACGGCTGGGACGGTCGTCCTTATCGTTAAAGCATACACCGGACATACTTAAGCGCTTCTCTCCGGTGGGGCCCGTTGCAATAAAGTCTACGTTACCGAACCTTTCTTTTACGCGTTTGGCAAATTCGTGCAGCCCAATACCCACCAGATCCCCGGCCGGTTCCAGGCTGCCACCGTCCTTGGTGAGGCGCAAGATAAAGAAGCTATCTTTTTCCTTGGGCTGCCCTTCAACAATGATAGCTTTAATACCCATTTTGGCTAAACTCTGGGCTGCAGGAGTCCCGGCATTGGCTTCTTTAATCCCCCCAGTAAGGGGCGATTTGCCGCCCACCGATATGCGCCCGGAGCAGGGTGCGGAAGTACCTGTAACTATACCAGGAGCAAAGATTAGCTTGTTATTGGGGCCTAAAGGATGACAGGTAGCCGGCACCTCATCGTAAACAAGCCTGGAAGTCAACCAGCGCCCACCCATATTTTTGTATTTCTCCGGTACTTCCTCAAATTTTACCGTCCCCTCAGTCATGTTTACTCGGACAAAATATTTCATACCATTAGTGCCCCCCTGCTCAATTTTTTAAAGATGTTAAAGGTAGTGATGCTTAAGGCCTCTTAAATCTCTTTAAAACAAACGACCCTTCACCCCCCTTTCCCCACAAACAAAAAGTACCCTCCTACAGTTCAGAAGAGTACCTTCCTTTGCCCACTGGCAGGCCCTGGGATTGCTCCCGGACCCTAACGTTTGCCCCTCCCGGAGGGAAAAGGCAAATCGGAAGCCTCAGCTCTTTTTTAAATTGTCAAATTTATATATTCGCTACTGACCGGAAAAATCCTCTTGGCCCTATAAATTTTAGGTGCCCAAACATAGAGTAATAATCCCGGGTTTAACCCGGGATTATTCGTTACATGATTTTTTCGCAGCGTTCCTGTGCTTCCTGGAGCAAATTGCCGGCTTTGGAGCACATAGTTTCCAATTGTTGCTTCTGCGAGTTCTGGGGTAATGCTTTAATTACCTGGCCCATCTTCATCAATTGATCTTGTGCCTGCCGGATGCAGTTCTGGAGTTCAGCCTGAATGCTGGTATCGACCATCCAACCTCACCTCCCAGCAGAATCATTTGCCAAACTCCAAGTTTTTATGTGCCCCGCCTAAATCATTACCGGCTTTGCCCTCAGTTCAAAAATCCTATTTCCCCTCCATAGAGGCTTCCTATCCGCACTAAGGACTCTACCCGGATACCTTGCTTGCGCAAATATTCGCCACCGCTCTGGAAAACTTTTTCGATTACGGTGCCCACGCCCACCAGCTCTGCGCCTGCCTGTTGTATAATTTTAATGAGCCCTCTAACTGCTTCTCCAGAAGCTAAAAAATCATCAATGATAAGTACGCGATCCCCAGGGCCAAGATAACTGCCTGCTACCACTATATCTACCACTTCTTCTCTCGTGAAAGAGCGCACCTTTCCCCAGTAGGCGCCTGAACCTATAGTGGAGGGCTGCTTCTTTTTAGCAAAGACTACAGGCACCCGCAGGGCCAAGCCGGTCATGAGGGCTACGGCGATGCCTGAAGCCTCTACTGTAAGCACTTTGGTGACCTTATCTCCGGCAAAGCGCCGGGCGAATTCCTCTCCCACTTTAAGCATTAAGACGGGATCTATCTGGTGATTCAAAAAGGAATCCACTTTAAGTATATCTTCAGATATCACTTTTCCTTCCCGGCGTATCTTCTCCTTCAGCAGTTCTACAACATCCCCACTCAAGGCCTTCACCTCATGAATTGCGATTTTGTTATTTTATTCTTGAGGGGAAATTCGCCCTCCAGGTCCAAAATTCCTGCCGGCGAATTTAAAGGTTGGAGGTAAAAAGAGAATAACAGGGCAGAAAAATAAAAAAGCCTAAATATGATAAAATAGCTTATACTGGAGGAAAAGACCAGGAATAGCAGGGGGTTAGTTGGTTGCAACGGGTACTGATCTATAACGAAGCCCAAGGACTTTTAGAACATATCCCGCAGACTTTTCGTCCGCGGGCAGGTACTGCTTATGTATGGGTGGATCTTGTCCAGCCTTCTCCGGAAGAGCTGGACATATTGAGCTCAGCCTTTTCCTTTCACCCACTGGCCATAGCTGACTGCCGGCGGCCCCATTTCCGCCCCGGCCTGGTCCAGTATGAGGGATACAGCTTCCTCACTTTACGTTGCGTTGCTCCTCAACCCCAGCCGCACGCTTTAACTACTTTCCTCAATATATTTGTCGGTCCTACCTATGTAGTCACCGTTCATGCTGAAAAGCTCGACTTCCTGGATACCCTTTGGGCCAGTTATCATGAGAATCCTTCCCTATTTCAAAAGGGCACCGATTTCCTTCTTTACAGGCTGCTGGAACCTCTCACGGCCGCTTTCTTTCCCTTTTTTGACCGCTTAGAAGACAAGATAGAAAAAGTTGAGGAAGAAATCTTTCGCCGGCCCGACCGCAAAGTACTCAATCAGATCTTTATCCTGCGACGCCAGGTCATTAAACTGCGCAAATTTTTAGGGCCCCAGCGCGATATTATAAATCTCCTTTCCCATCCTGAATTCCCCCTGGTCAAGGCAGAAAATAGGGTCTTTTTTCTGGACATCTATAACGAAATGTTGCGTCTGGTGGACCAGGTAGAAACCTTTCATGATTTGACCAGTTCGGCCATGGAGATCTATCTTTCCCTCACTTCTAACCGCCTGAATGAAATCATGAAGGTGTTAACGGTTATAACCACTATAATGATGCCCCTTACCCTGATAGCGGGTATTTACGGCATGAATTTTCGCTATATGCCGGAACTGGAATGGCGCTACGGTTATTATTGGGCCCTGGGCTGGATGGTATTGGTGGCTTTAATCATGCTGGGTTATTTTCGCAAAAAGGGGTGGTTCTAGGGGACCCCGGTTTATTCCGGGGGGCCGAGGACAACCTGAGCCAGCGGTTCAAAGAGTCTTATCAGGGCTTCAGAGGGAAAAACAATCTTCCTGTGGAGGGCCCAGGGTAAGCTTAAGGCCAGGCCCAGTAGGCACAGAACAGCAAAGACAATGAGCTCTCGCCAGGCCCGGCGCCGGAAAAGGGGCGGGACCTCCAGGAGGAAAACGCAGGTATATAAAGCGAGCACAATTAACAGCCTAAACACCAGCAATTACCTGCCTTAAGCTTAGCCTTTAATAAAATTTTTATTTAAGGGGGTTAACGCGCTAGGCTATCCCAGTTTTCGCTGGGGAGGTGCCAAGTTAACGCGCTTTGGGCTGCCAGGGGCGTCCGGTCAAACCTGTACGGCGCAACTTGGCCTCAACCTGTATGGTAACGGGCAATTTTTTGAATTCCTTATCCCAGCGGGTTTGCACTTGCTTCCACAGCCTCGGTTCCTTGCGGGAGAGGGCGCCGCCGAAGTCAAAAACATCGGTGCCCACCTTTTTTGCCTGGGCCATAGCGCTGTTAATTTCCTCTGTAACAGCCGCTGCCATCTGGCTTTCCAAAAGTTTGATGGCTTCTTCCCTGGTAAAGTCATGAAAGCATTGCTGCTCCAGAAGATTTCCTTCCACCTTTACCTTAATCGTACCCTGGAGCTGGCCGTTCTGGGTTTGAACCTGGGCTTTGCCCCGCGCTTCGGTTATTTCTACCGAAACCTTGCCTTTATCCTCCGGACACTTAAGTTCCAGGATGGCCCGCCTTACTTGATTTCTAACCCAGGCCCAGCCGCGGGTCTGGCGCTCGTCCAGCCAGCCTACCAGCTTATCATGGTGGAAAAGGCCTGCTCCGTTCAAACGCACAGTCCTGACTATTTCCGGTTCGGGTACCCGTCCTGCGCCTTGTTTGCCAGGCTCCCCGGAAGTAGCTCCCCCAGGAGTTGCTGCCCCTATAATGGGCGGTAAGGGCTGGGGGCTAAGCTCCAAAACCGGTATAAGCGCAGCAGCTGCCCCTCCGGATAATTCAAGAAATATATCATGAATGGTAGGTATAAAACCGAAACCGCTAACCCTTACCCATTTATTTAGACCCACAATCTCCCGTCCCAGGGTTGCCTCTAATCCCCCCTGGGCGAGGATTAAAATCTCCCTCGCTGGCCCCCGGGTAATCAAAATAAACGTAGAACGGCGGAATTCCTGTTGCCGGTCTAAAAAATCCAGAACTTCCTTGAGGCCCCGGCGGGCCAGCTCCTCCCCCACCAGTACGGCAGTAGTGTGAGCCACATAAGAGCGACGGGGTAACCTCAAAGCCAGCTTTCGCTTGGCGGCCAAAAGGGTATCTCCCCGGTCGCTGCTGAGGACTGCGTTGCGCTGGGGCAGAGCGCCTGCGGTGCCCCCTCCACCTCCGCCCTCACCACCTCCGGCAACCGCAGCCGGACGTATTATTTCGACCGTGACGATACGCTGTTCCCCCTCCAGATCGACAGCCAAAGAAGATATGAAAGCCAATTCGTTAATCTCCCGCCGGTCCCAGCAGCCAGGTAGAAAAATAAGAAGGAAGATCAGACCCAGCAAAGAAATGGTACGTAGGAGCATCAACGCCCCGGCCTCCTGGGACGCCCTTTAGCCCGGGCCCGTTTTCCTTTTCCCATCATAGTCTCTATCTCTGCCTCAGGGGGTTCTACCTGGGCCGGCTCAAACTTTTTAATGCCGGGTTTTACCCGGAAGAAATTCCTCAAGCCACCTTCGAGTTTAGGCCGGGTCAGCATAGCCCACCAGGGTGCCCGGAAGACAATGTCCTTCTGGTCTTCCCAGATAAAAGGCGCCAGAGGAGCCAGATAAGGCAAACCCAGGCTCCTTAAAGTAACCAGGTGGATTAAAATCGCTAAGATACCCGCAAATATGCCAAATATTCCCAAGGAACCGGCCAAGAATATCATGGGCAGGCGCAGCATACGTATGGCCGTGCCCAGACCGAAGGTGGGATTGGTAAAAGAAGCGATGGCCGTTAGGGAAACTACAATTACCATGGCAGCCGAAGCCAAGCCAGCCCGGATGGCCGCCTCACCGATAACTAAGGCCCCGACAATGGTAACGGCCTGGCCCACAGGCCGTGGCAGGCGTACACCGGCTTCCACCAGTATTTCAAAAATTATTTGCATCAGCAGGGCCTCCACAAAAGCCGGGTAAGGCACCCGCTCCCGCTGAGCCGCTATGGCCACCGCCAGGGTAGTGGGTATCATCTCATGGTGGAAAGTAGTGACGGCCACATAGAGGGCCGGCAGCAATAGAGCAATGAAAAGAGCTAAAAAACGATAAACCCGAATCAGGCTCACTACCCAGCGCTCATAAAGGTCATCGGGAGCCTGAAGCTCTGTAAAGAGGTTTATCGGCAAGGTAAGAACAAAGGGAGAACCATCAGTTAAGATAGCCACCCTGCCCTGCAAGATGTCCGCCACCACCCTGTCGGGCCTTTCCGTCCGGGCAAACTGGGGAAAGGGAGAAAAAGGGGAATCCTCAATGAGTTCCTCTATATAGCCGCTTTCGAGAATACCATCAATATCGATGCGCTTTAGCCGGCTACGCAACTCCTGCAGGACCCCTTCCAAAGCCAGGCCCTCTAGGTAGCTGATCACCACCCGGGTATGGGTAGCCCGGCCAAAATACCAGGTTTCAAAGCGCAGGTCGGGTGTCCGCAGGCGCCGCCGGATTAAGGATATGTTGGTAGGAAGATCTTCGGTAAACCCCTCCCGGGGGCCGCGGATGACAGTCTCTATTTCTGGTTCGGTTACCGCCCTTTTCTCCCACCTATCGGCCCCCAGGAGTACGGCCCGGCTATACCCATCCACCAATAAGGCCACCTGACCATCCAGCAAGCCATAAAATATCCCGCGCCACAAGCGGTGTTCTTTTAAATGTCCTATTGCCAAAGTATCGCGTACTAACCTGGATAAGCTCGCTCCAGCTAAAGACCCCTGTTCCGCTCGCAATTTCATTAAAGACGGTAAAATATCCCTCTGTACTACATCGCGATCCACCATGCTTTCTAAATATACCAGAGCGATGTGGCAGCCGGTTATCTCCATCTCCCTGATGATCAAATCCTCGCTCAGGCCAAAGGCTTCCCGCAGATAAGTTAAATTGGCCTTCAGGTCTGTTTGAAGCGGGACTTCGTATTTTCCCCTTATCTGGTCACGGGACGAATTTTTCTTCTTTCCTGAATGGGTTAATTTCCACAGGCGGCGAAAGACTCTCAGCAAGATCCGACCATCCCTTCTTTCCAAGTAGCCCGGCTATTTTACTATGGAGGTAACAGTACCTACCCTTTAGTGTGATGCTTGTCAGCCTTTTTATACTGTAGCTACATATAAGTAGAGCTAATAGGAAATATTAGTTAGCCAGGAGGAGGCCTACATCCATGCGGGAAGAAGGTAGAATTTCTAGCTGGCAATTTTTAATGCTGGTCATGGCTTTTCTCATTGGCACCTCCACCCTGATCATGCCCGTGGGGCCGGCCAAACAGGACGCCTGGATATCGTACCTTTTAACCGGGGCCCTAGGCGTGGGTGCAGCCTACTTTTACACAAGCTTAGGGCAAAGGTTTCCAGGGGAAACCCCCTTGCAGTACGCTCCGCGGGTCCTGGGAAGAGTCTTGGGCACCTTCTTCAATCTCCTTTTTCTCTGGTACGCCTTCCACCTGGCCGCTCTGCTTTTGCTCAACTTCAGTGAATTATATGTCATCGCCATTATGGTTACCACACCCCTTGTAGTTTTTGTCGGCATAATGGCCGGCCTGGCAGCTTGGGCAGTCCGCTCAGGCATCGAAGCCATTGCCCGTCTGGCCGAGCTATTAACTCCCTTTCTTATAGCTACTATTATCGCCCTCAACCTCCTTACCTTGGCTACACCGGGGTTGCCCCACTGGGAAAACCTCCTGCCCATTATGGCCGAAGGTCCGCTTCCCATCATTAGAGGGGTATTACCATCTTTTGCCTTCCCTTTTGGAGAAACTGTCTTTTTCCTGGTGTTTATTCCTTTTCTAACCGACCCCAGTAAGAGCCACCGGCCTTTTGCCCTGGCAGTGATTTTAATTAACCTCCTTCTCACCTCTGTCCTGGTGCGCAATATCCTTGTTCTAGGCCCGGTAGAAGCTGCCCGGACTAATTTCCCCAGCCTGACCACCATACAGCTAATTAATATTGGCGATTTCCTCCAGCGCATGGATCCTTTAATTATTTTCATCTGGACCTTTGGTGTCTTTTTAAAATTAAGTGTGGTTTTCTATGTCTTTACCCTGGGAACCGCCCAACTTTTTAACCTTCGGGATTACCGCCCCCTGGTTTTACCCACCGGCCTTTTGTTGACTTTTTTTGCCCCTACAGTCTATGAGAACTTCCACCAGATGCTGCGTTTCGCTTCCCGTACCTGGCCCTTTTACTTCTTGCCCGGCTATTTTATCTATCCTGCCATATTGCTGCTGGTAGCTAAAATCCGGAATATTAAAGGGAAGAGCGCTAAATAGTTGTTGCATCGAAAGGTGTGGTTTAGTACTTAGTCCGGTGCTAAAATAAAAAAGGCTTGCTTTCAAGGGGACAAAATTTAGATAGTGAAAGGGGGGCAGGATAAATTGCTTCCCTGGGAACAAAAGCCCTTACCCTATGAGTTTTTTGCCCGGGATACCAGGACAGTAGCTAAAGGATTATTGGGAACTTATATGGCGCATTTTTCACCGGAAGGTTTAACCGTAGGACGGGTGGTAGAGACCGAGGCGTACTTAGGCCCGGAAGACCCTGCCTGCCATTCGGCCCGCGGGCCGACAGAGCGGAATGCTGTTATGTTTGGCCCGGCAGGTTTTATTTATGTGTATCTGATTTACGGCATGTATTATTGTGTGAATGTAACGACAGATAAACCCGAAGTCCCGGCGGCGGTGCTTTTGCGGGCGCTCGAGCCCCTGGCCGGCCTGGAACTTATGGAACGACGGCGCGGCACCAGAAAAATCCAACAACTCTGCAACGGGCCGGGCAAGCTGGCCCAAGCCATGGGGATCGACCGCAGCCTTAACGGTACCAGCGCCATCCAGGGCCCCATTCGTTTTTATCCTCCTCTCCCCGGCGAAGACGTCCCGGAAATTGTGGCGGCGCCGCGCATTGGTATCAGCCAAGCCACCGACTGGCCCTTGAGGTATTACATAAAAGGAAATCCTTTTGTATCCAGGAAATGATTAGTAACATCCTTAAGGTTCGCGGAATAAACTACAGTAGATTAACAGATTAAAAACTTGATTGGAGGAGTGTAATATGGCTGACAGTGGTTTGGGTTTCTTGCGTGGTAGGTTTGCCTTTATTTTGTTCCTAATTCTGATCCTGCTCTTCTTCGGCGATGATTAAAATTTGCCAGGCTTCCCCCGCTTATAGCGGGGGAGCCCTCCCCTTTAAACGGGCCGCGTTACGAAAGCTGGAAAGCTAATAGGGTTTAGTAAATCTTTAAAAAGGAGGATTTTTATGGGCGGAGGATTTTTGGGCCCCGGATTTTTTAGTGGTAGGTTTGCTTTCATTTTGTTCCTAATCCTGATTCTCCTTTTCTTGGATGCGTAAACTGGCAACCGCCTCCCAAAAGTTGGTATAGATATAGTAAGTAAACAGGCCACACCCTTCTTAATAAAGCTCAATTCCTAAAAGGAGGGCTGTGGCCTGTTTGTATAGGCCAGACTATAATTTTGCCTCTTCCCTGGGTACCCTTTCCAGGTCTAATAAATATCATACAATAGAAGAGGAAATATGGAGGGGTACTTATGTCGCTCGAGCAGATTATAAAGCTCCTTAACCTCGACCTATCCTGGGAGTATGCAGCCATGATCCAGTATATCCAGCATGCTAGTATGCTTACTGGCCCCCAATATGTAGCTGTTATAGAGGAAGAGCTCCAACATGCCCAGCAGGAGCACGCCCACGCTGTTATGTTAGCCGATAAAATCCAGTACCTCGGTGGCATTCCCACGGTCCAGGTACAGGAGATCAGAACCTCCCTTAATAATGTAGAAATGCTTCGCCAGGATCTACAGGCCGAATACGACGCCCTAAACCGTTACCTGCAACGTATTGAGCAACTGGAAGCTATGAAACTCTACGATGTCGCCCAGGTCATCAGGGAAATTGCCGTCGTAGAGCAAGAACACATTATTAATCTGGAAAAAGCTCTGGGCATCCAGAAGGTAAGATAAGAAGGAGATTACGGGGGATCTCCTTGGCTTTCCTTAACACCCCTGGCTTGTACGAACAACATGCCTGCAAGTATAAGGCCGCATCCCAAAAGCTGCTTTAAACCCAGAATTTCGCCACCAAAAGCATAGGCGGTAAGGGCACCAAAAACCGGCTCCGTAGCCAGGATTACAGCCGTAGCGGCGGCAGATAGGTAGCGCTGGACCTTCACTTGTATGAGAAAAGCGGCAGAGGTGGCTAAGACAGCAGTAATAACTAAAGCTTCTATGACTCTAGCTGACCAAATAACTTGGGAGGGTTCGAAGGGTAAAAAAGCGGCGCTAAAGAAGCCCACGGTCAAAAGCTGTACCAATGCCAGCTGAATTGAGCTATGCAGGTGAGTCACCCTATCTATGAATATCACGTGTCCGGCAAAACAAAAAGCACATAAAAGGACTAACCAGTCGCCGTAAGATAAAGCCAAGGAACCTTCTAGGGAGAGGAAGCCCAGACCGGTTGCCGCCAGCCCTGTGGACAACATCACTGAGGCGGGCGGGCTTTTTCTTTTTAGCAAGGCTTCCAAAAGAGGTACTATTACTACCGACAGTCCAGTGATGAAAGCCGCTTTAGAAGCAGAAGTAATTTTAAGGCCGATTGTTTGGAAGGCGTACCCGCCGAACAAAAGAAGGCCAGCCGTAAATCCGTGTATTATAACCTTGCGCACCCTGGAAAGCTGTTCCTTTAGAGCCCAGGGTAACAAGAAGAGTGAAGCCACCATGAAACGGTAAAAGAGAAAGTGAAAAGGAGCTATATCCTTCAGCGCTTCACGCACAAAATAAAAGGTTGCGCCCCACACAAACGCAACTCCTAATAAGCCTAAGCCAGGTATAACTGATTTCCCCATCAAGACCACCAAGCCTGATTCTCCCACTATCCACCCTTGACTGTCAATGAAATTTTACTTCTCTTCCGGCAGGAGTTATCAATCTAATGCCGAAATAACACTTTCGTTTGGGATTAAAAGCACAAAAAGGAGGAGACCTGAAGTGAAAACATTTCTCAGAAAAATTGCCTTTCTAGCCGCTGCTTTGTTGCTGGCGGTGGCCATCACAGGCTGCGGCCAAAGCAGTTCTCAGGGCCAGGCCGGCAAACAGTCTTCTGACAAGCAGCAGAGCCCGTCCAAGCCCAAATATGTAGTGGCTACCGAAGCTTCTTTCGCTCCTTTCGAGTTTCGGGATGATAAGACCGGTCAATATGTGGGGTTTGATATCGAGCTTATGAAAGCCCTAGCGGAAGTCCAAGGTTTCGAGGTCGAGTTCAAAGATATGGGCTTTGACGGCATCATAGCCGCGGTGAAAACGGGAAATGTAGATATGGCCATCTCCGCCATAAGCATCGATGATGACAGGAAACAGCAGGTAGACTTTTCTTTACCCTACTACCAGTCCGGACTCAGCGTGGCCGTACGAGCGGACAATAACACCATTAAAGGTTTTCCAGATCTTAAAGGTAAAAGAATAGCCGTACAGATAGGAACTACCGGAGCTAAATACGTCAAGAACAACATCGAAGGAGCCAAGGTAACCGAATACAATACGGTTAACGATGCCTTTCTGGAACTGATCAACGGCGGAGTAGACGCCTTTGTAAACGATTATCCCGTATCTGCTTACTTTATAAAGCAGGGCAATACTAAGGTAAAAATTGTAGGGGACCTGGCCAACAGCGAATTTTACGGCATTGCTATCCCCAAGGGCAAAGCTGAATTGCTCCAGAAAATTAACGACGGGCTGAAGAAGCTAAAGGAAAACGGTAAATACGCCGAGATTTACCGCAAGTGGTTCGGAGAAAACCCACCCGATTTCCTGCCTGGCGAGCCCAAAAAGTAGTTGAAAAAATGTTTATTCCCAAGACTTAAGTTTATGGTAGTATATAATGCGTAGTGTCGTCTAAAGACGGTACTACGCATATTTTGTGTTATACTGGCGAGGTGGCAGTCTTGGCACTAATTTTGAAATCTCTCCCCTACTTGCTCATGGGCGCTGTGGAAACCCTAAAGATAACCTTTTTTGCCGTTTCTCTGAGAACTATACTGGGCCTTATTGTGGGATTGGGGAGGATCTCCGGTCAAAGGATTATCCGCTTCCTGGCAACCTGCTATGTGGATTTCCTGCGCGGCACACCCCTTTTAGTGCAGGTGTTTATCGTTTATTTCGGTTTTCCCCAGCTATTGGAGCAATTGGGCTCACCCATTACCCGTATCCCTCCCTTCGTGGCCGCCATTATCGCCTTCAGTCTCAACAGCGGCGCTTACGTAGCGGAAATATTCCGGGCGGGCATTCAATCCATTCACCGGGGACAAATGGAAGCGGCCCGGAGCCTGGGTATGACCCACGCTCAGGCCATGAGATATGTTATTCTACCCCAGGCTTTCAAACGGGTCATCCCACCCCTAGGAAACGAATTTATAGCCCTGCTTAAAGATACTTCTCTGCTTTCAGTCATCGGTATAGTCGAACTTACGCGCCGGGGCCAGATAATAATAGCCAGTACCTTCAGGCCCTTTGAAATTTGGTTTACCGTAGCCCTTATCTACTTGGTTCTCACCTTTTCCATTTCGCGCCTGGTAGACTTCCTGGAAAGGAGATTGGACATCAGCGATGATACGCGTTAGGGGGTTAAAGAAGCGCTTCGGCCGCCTGGAAGTGTTAAGGGGTATAGATTGTGATATAGAGGCGGGAGAAGTGGTGGTGATAATCGGTCCCAGCGGTTCGGGCAAAAGCACCTTTCTCCGCTGTCTTAACATGTTGGAGGAACCTACTGAAGGCTCCGTCGTTATTGATGGAGTGGAACTTACTAATCCCTCCACCAATCTCAACCTGGTCCGCCAGAAGGTGGGCATGGTTTTCCAAAGCTTTAACCTTTTCCCCCATAAAAACGTCTTGGAAAATATAACTCTGGCTCCTATAGTAGTAAAGAAGCTCGACCGGGCAGCAGCTGAGGCGTTGGCTTATGAACTTCTTAGAAAAGTAGGCCTGGAGGATAAGGCCAGGGCTTACCCCGACCAGCTCTCCGGCGGGCAGCAACAGAGGGTAGCTATAGCTCGGGCCCTGGCCATGCAGCCTAAAGTTATGCTCTTTGATGAACCTACCTCGGCCCTGGATCCAGAAATGGTGGGCGAGGTTTTGGGAGTGATGCGGGACCTGGCCAGGGAGGGGATGACCATGGTAGTGGTAACCCACGAAATGGGGTTTGCCCGCGAGGTGGGACACCGGGTAATGTTTATGGACGAGGGTAAAATCGTGGAAGAAGGTCCCCCGGAGAAAATTTTTAACCACCCCGAAAATCTCCGCACTCAAACTTTTTTAAGTAAAATCCTTTAGAAAGGCTGGAAAAACTGTGGAAAGTTTACTGGGACCCTTGTTCAAGGCCATAACTGAAGTCATTGCGGCCTTCGGCTACTGGGGAGTGGCCGTGGGCATGGCCATCGAGAGCGCCTGTATCCCTTTGCCCAGCGAAATTATCTTACCCTTTGGAGGATATTTGGTGAGCATCGGCCGCCTGGAGTTTTGGGGAACTGTGCTGGCCGGCACCGTAGGAGGTACCATAGGCTCTATTGTGGCTTACTTGGCGGGATTGTGGGGAGGACGACCTTTCCTTAAAAAATACGGCCGCTACATTTTCTTCTCCGAAAAAGAATTCGCCGTAGCCGAGAGATGGTTTCAGCGCTACGGCGAAGCCACAGTTTTCTTTACCCGCCTCTTGCCAGTAATCCGTACCTTTATATCCTTGCCGGCGGGGATTGCAGGCATGCCTTTCGGACGTTTCGTTATTTATACCTTTTTAGGGTCGCTGCCCTGGTCCATAGCGCTAGTATATGCCGGTAAGGTTCTGGGCAACAACTGGAATGCCTTAAGCCCCTATTTTCACCGTTTCGATTTAATCCTAGGGTTAGGTATACTGGTTTTGCTGTTCCTGTATTTGCGGCACCGCCGCCGGCACTAAAATCCTAGACCAGATTGCGGGGGTAATTGGCAAACAGCTCCCTGGCCTCTTCCAGAGTGGTATCAGGAGCCGGTAAAATCAGGTCCGACTCCACCAGCTCGGTATCCGGCACTTTAGTGCCGCGGCCACGGATTAAAGCCAGAACTTCTTGGAAGTTTTTATTGAACTCTCCTTCATCGCTATTTGCTACGGCATCCAGCAGTCTATCATCGAGCCGGTCCAATTCGCTCAAGGCCTCATTCTCTACCCGGTACTGGCCTTCGGTGAGGATACGGATAATCACTCCTTCCCCACCTCCTTTTTGAGCCGGGCCAGTTCTTCTTGCACTTTACTCGCAGCAGAAGCCCGGCGCAGTTCCGCCTCTAGGGGATCCCCGCTTTCCAGGGCGTCCTCCAGCACCCCTTTAGCCACCAGCTCATCGATGGCATCTGCTCGAGCCCTCATTCTTTCTGTCTTTTCTTCGGCCCGCTGGATGGCCAGGGACACGTCGGCCAGTTCTTCTGATAGTCCGGTGACTGCCTCGCTTATCTTTACCTGGGCCTGGGCTGCCGAATACTGGGCTTTAATAACTTCTTTCTTGGTGCGGAAAGCTTCCACCTTGGCCTGCAATCTCGCCTCTACTGTAGCCAGCTTTTCCTGTTCCTGCTCCAACCCTTTAATCTGCTCTTCCAATCCCTCAAGTTGAGCAGCCAACACCTGCTTGCGCTCCAGGGCAGCTGTGGCCAGGTCTTCTCTCCCCAGCTGCAAAGCCTCCTTGGCCTGTCTCTCCAGCCGCTCCATGTTTTCCTTGAGCCGCACCACCTGTAGCTCCAGACGCTTCTTGGAAGCTACCACATCGGCCAGGTTCCGCTTAACTTTCTGCAAGAGTTCAAGCTGGCGCTGGTAGGAGTACTCCAGAGTCTCATGGGGGTCTTCGGCTGCATCGAGAATCTTGTTGATCTTGGCTTTAAAAATGGTGGACATGCGGGATAGGATGCCCATTTATATGTCACTCTCCTTATGAATTATTAATGCCTACACCGGACTATTCCATAAAGGATACCAACGGCTAAAATCTTTCTCCCAGGGAAGCTCTTTTTCTAAAAGGGCGAAAAGACGCATTTCCCCGGCATTGTCCCGCTCCTTATCCTTCCCCGGCAAAGGCAGGAAAGGATAAAAAGTGCCTCGCTTGTAGTTAAAAATGAGGTAAAGAGCGGAAGCAGAAGCCTGTTTCTGTAGGCGGAAAACGGCGGCCAGGAGGCGATCGCCGAAACCGTTTTCTATCAGCGCCTGCCCGGCCATGTGGATTAAAGCCACCAGGTCTTCCCAGTCGGGATCTTGAAATACAAACCAGGTGTAGCCATACTCGTCCTGGATGACCTGGGCTTGGCTACCCATTTCCTGGGAAGCCAGCCGGATCAAATCTTGGGCTTCTTCCGCAGCAGAAGTAAAGGCACTGTCCTCTGCGGGCCGCAATACTAAACCGGCCCTTCCCGCCGGCAACCAGCCCAACTCGGCCTCTAAAGTAATCCGGGCGGTAGTCAGGGCAAAGAGGGGCTCGGTCCGGGCAGGGGGCACCCGCGTGCGGCCCAGCAAAATATCCCAGAAGCCCATTTAATGCCCCTCCATCTCCCTTTCCAGTCGCCGCAGGTATTCCAGCCGGCGTTCTAAGGAAGGGTGCGTGGAAAACAGTTCCATCAAACTGTCCCCGCTCAAGGCCGGGACAATGAAAAAGGCGTTTAGGGCTTCAGCCTGGCGCAGATCCCTGGTGGGAATGCGCTGGATCACCCCACTGATCTTTATCAGCGCGGAAGATAGCTGGCCAGGGGCCCCCGTCAACAACGCCGAGCCTCGGTCAGCGGCAAATTCACGGTAACGGGAAAGGGCATTTATAAGGAAGTAGCTGATAATCCATACCACGAGGGAAACCAGATAAACGAACATAGCCGACCCACGGCCTTCACGCCCTTCCCGGTCGCCGTAACCCCACCAGCCCCAGTAGTAGAACTGCTGGACCAGAAAAGAGGCCACGGTGGCAAAGAAGCTGGCAATGGTCATGACCGCTACATCTCTGTTGCGGATATGGCTCAGCTCATGGGCCAGGACTGCTTCCAGTTCAGGTGGGTTAAGCCGCTCTAACAATCCCGTAGTTACTGCCACTACCGCATGGGACGGGCTGCGGCCGGTAGCGAAGGCGTTGGGTAGAGGTGTACGTACAATAGCTACACGAGGCTTGGGAATATCGGCCAGGGCCGCCAGCCTTTCCACCAAGGCGTGGAGCTCGGGCGCCTCCCTAGGGCTGACCTCTTGCGCCCCCATGGACCATAAAACCAGGCGGTCGGAAAAATAATACTGGGCTACAAGCATACCGCCGATAACCACAGCCATGCCCACATAGCCCACCCCTGCCTGCCACAGGACAAGGCTAAAAAACAGGTATAGGGCTGCCAGGAGAAACAGGGTCAAAAACATGCGGGCTTGCAAGCCCGTATCAGGTTTTATCTGCCGCCGCAAGAGCCCTTCCCCCTCCTCCAAAACTTAATCTTTTAATTCTTCACGCATACGGCGGTATTCTTCCGTGCTAATTTCTCCTCGGGCATAACGTTCTTTAAGGATGCGTAGCGGATCTTGCTCCGCCGTCGATCCCAGCGGCTGTCCCAACCGGCCACGGGTAAAAAGGGCTACTACCCCGTAAACGGCTAAAACGATAATACCGGCAATAACGAGCCACCACAGGATCATCCAAAGATTCATACCCCAATTCCAGCCCCAGTAGTGCATCACCTTCTCACCTCACGTTCATCATAATTGGCCAGCTTAAAAGCTGTCAAGGTTGTTCACAAAAACTTCAAAAACTGGCTTCATGCCCATAGTATACGCCAGCCCTGGTAAAAAAATAAATGCTGAAGTTGAACTTACATTGTTGAATATAAATTTGAAGAGGAAGGAGTAAGGGAGATGGAGAAAATGCTTAAACCCAGACCTTTAAAACCCGGTGATACCATAGGCATTGTGGCTCCGGCCAGCCCTTTAAAGTGCGACTTATACTTACAGCGGGGGATGGAACGCCTGAAATCTTGGGGGTTTCAGGTAGTATTACACCGACCGCTGACGTCGGGCGAGGGATACCTTGCAGGCAGTGACGAAGAGCGCCTGGCTGAATTGGAAGCCATGTTTGCTTCTCCCAGGATTAAAGCCATTATCTGTCTGCGCGGCGGTCACGGGAGCCTGCGCCTTTTACCGCACTTAAATTATGACCTTATCCGGGCCCATCCCAAAATCTTCCTCGGCTACAGCGATATCACTGCCCTGCACCTGGCTCTAATACAGAGAGCCGGACTGGTTACCTTTCACGGTCCCATGATTTATCCTGAATTAGGCGGCAACTTAACCCCCTACACCGAAGCCTCCCTGCTAGGTATGTTAACCGGCTGTCCACCCTCCTATACTATTTACCCCGCCGAGGGAAAGGGCTTGACTGTAACGCCAGGCCGGGCCAAGGGATATCTAATCGGCGGCAACCTTTCCCTTTTGACGTCTACTTTAGGTACTCCTTTTGAAGTAAACACCGGGGGAGCTATTCTTTTCTGGGAAGAAGTGGATGAACCCCTTTACCGCCTGGATCGCATGCTCACCCAGCTCCTTCTGGCCGGAAAGCTAGCGGCCGTCGCGGGCATGGTCATCGGGGAATGCATAGGGTGTGGGGACCTGGAGGAACTTCTGCGGGAACGCCTGGCCCCTTTAGGCATCCCCTGCCTCTACGGCCTTCCCTGCGGCCATGGTATTGACGTGGCTACCCTGCCCTTGGGTGTCGCGGCTACCCTGGATGCGAGCAAAGGTTACTTGCGCATAGAGGAAGCCCCCTGGGCCCAGGCTTGAACATGGCGGCAGGCCCAACACAGTCGTAATGATAAGGAAAAAGGCGCACGACTTTTAAAATCGTGCGCCACTTAAGCTCACACAGGTTCTCAGGCTACCCTTTGGCTACCGCTGGCGGAACCGGCCCGCTCCTTAATTTCGCGATACCAGCGGCCATGGTGTTCTCTGGCAAAGGCTTCCGAAACGGAGCCCCAAATCATACCTTTTATGGCTTCCCTGCAACCGGGGTGGCATAAAGCCAGGTAAACATGGCCAATTAGTGCCGCGCCCATCAGGAGGGCCCCCGCCGAATGGAGGGGATGGGCCCAGGCCACCACCTCAGGGGAAAATTTATCCCTTAACAGAAGTATCCAGCCGGTAGCCATCATCCACAAGGAACCGAATATGGTGAGCAGAGAATTTAACTTTTCTCCGGCGTTAAATTTTCCCTGTTCCGGCAATTTCACCGGCAGGCCAAAGAATTCCCGGGGAAAACCTTGTAGAAACTTCCAGTCCTCGCTTCTCCAGGTAATGCATTCTTTAAGCCACTGGAACGTTGTCCGGGGGGTACCAATCAGAAGAATGAGAACCGTTAAGAAAGTAAAAGGATAGGCCATGGCATGGTGCAAGCTGCGAGCAGCCTTCAAGCCCTCCGGGCCTAAAAGACCGCTCCATCCCCGAAAGACCAGGCCTAAACCCGTCAATAACAGCACCACAAAAGTTACACCATGGCTCCAGTGCCCCAAACGTTCAGCCAGGTTAAAACGCTCAATCCTCTTTTCCGGCATGATCCCTACCTCCTTTGTGAACAGTATTTATCAATAAACTGGTAACCACAGCAGCAGCCGCCAAGCCCATAGCCGCTTTGCCCGCCGGATGAATGATATCCTGCCACAGCCGCACTACTCCGGGTTGCTGTAGATCCGGGGGAAGAAGGGAGCGATCCAGCTGCAAGTTGCGGGGAGGCACATAAGCGATGCCGGTGCCAGTGATGTTAATGGCTTTTTTACTGTTAATGAGTTTGTTTATCTCGCTCCCGGGATCCTCCAGGTCACCAAAAATTCGCGCCCCGGCCATACAGGTCTCCACACAGGCAGGCTTTTTACCTCCTGCTAGCCGCTGGTAACAGAAATAACATTTCTGGACGATGTTCCGCTCTTTGTTGAAACTACGGGCATCATAGGGGCACGCCGACTGGCAATAGCGGCAGCCGATGCATTTCTGCTCATCTACTATTACCAAGCCATCGGATCTCTTTTGGGTGGCCCCCGTAGGACAAACTTTAGCGCAAGGAGGGTCATCGCAATGCATGCACTGGGTAAGGACCACTCCGCCTCGCACTTTAGGAAAAGTTCCCACCTCGTAGCGGTGAACTTGGGTGAAATGCTGTTCCGGTAATAGCTCCCACTCCGCCTGGCAGGCCACCGTACACCCGTGACAACCAACACAGCGGTTAAGATCGAACAGCATACCTAAACGCGCCATTCTTTTATCCCACCTTCCGCACTGTAACCAGTGTTTCGCACTGGGCGGCTGCTCCCGAAACAGGGGCCGCCAGAATGGGGATCAGAGCGCTATCGTTAGCTCCCCGGTTATAAGCCAGCCGCCTTAAGGGTACACTGCAGCCGAAGCCATGGGCCAGGAAGACGGCCTCCGGATGGATGCCTTCGGTTACCCGGGCTTTTACTTTAACCTTACCCACTCCCGATGTTACTTCCACCATATCCCCTGTCTTAATACCCAGTTTGCTTGCCCGGCTGGGATGGATCCAGAGTTCGTTTTCCGGCATAAGGGCAGCAAGATAACTATTGTTATCTGTGGTAGTGTGAGTATGCATGGGGACGTGCCCCTGGATAAAGCGGAAGTTATCTTCTTTAGGCTCCACCAGAGGCGGCTCCCAGGCCGGCGTCAAGGTGCTGCCAGCTTTAACAAAGACCTGGCAGGCCAGCTCGATTTTACCGGAAGGAGTTTTGAGTTTGGTATAATCCGGTTTCTCCGCCTCTACCTCCACTACCCCTTCCCGGGCCAGCTTCTCATGGGTGAGGCCTAGAGGAGCTAGTAGAGCGTCATTGTACTGCTCCAGGGTAAAATTGAAGTATTCGCCCAAGCCAGCAGCCTTGGCCAGCCCGGCAATTATTTCCTCACCGCCCTTGGTATCAAAAAGAGGTGGCACTGCCGGCTGGCGCAGGATAATCTTATTGCCCACCGTCATCAAGGGATCGTACCTTTCCAGGTAGGTGGATTCCGGTAAAACATAGTGGGCATAATAGGCAGAATCGTTCATTTGGATGTCGATGGCCACCACCAGGTCGAGCTGCTTTAACGCTTCGATAAAAGCTCTCGAGTCCGGGCAGGAACGTACCGGATTCAAATGGTAGATTACTGCCGCTTTGATGGGATAGGGTTTGTTTTCCTTCACCGCTTTAGGGAAAAGCTGGATCATGCCATGGGCTTTGATAAGGGGCCATTTTTCGCTGCCCGCTCCATCCCAACGCGGAGCAGCTACTGCCGGCGGCTTAGGGCCCATGATGCCGGACGGGTCACCCAATTTAATCTTGGGCGGGAAGGTCAAGCCCCCTTTGGCTCCCAGGTTACCCAGAAGGGCATTGAGAGCAGCTACTGCCCTGGCTGTCTGCAGGCTGTTGTAATACTGGGAACCGGTAACGGCATGCCAGCCCGGATCGATAGCCGCTGCCGGCTTAGCAGCTGCCAGCTCCCGGGCAATGCGGGTGATGGTGGAAGCTTCGATACCCGTGATTTTAGCTGCCCACTCAGGTGTGTAACTAGCCACACCAGCTTTTAGCTCTTCAAAGCCGATTGTGCGTTCAGCGACAAAAGCAGCATCATAAAGGTTTTCGTTAATGATAACGTTAATAAGTGCAAGCACTAGCGCTAAATCGGTACCGGGCCTGATGGGAAGCCATTCATCGGCAAAGGTGGCAAACTCGCTCAGGCGCGGGTCTACAGCCACCAGGCGGGCACCCTTTTCTTTGGCAGCCACGATCTTTTGTATATCCGGATTTTTAATACCTCCAGTGAGATTCCGGCCGAGGGCAATATAGTAGCGCACGTTGGCGTAATCGGTACCCGGCACAGCGCCGTACATCTGCTCAAAGGCCACATTGCGGCTGCTGTAGCAGGTAGGCGCATGGCCGGTATAGTTGGGAGACCCAAAGGCAGCCAGAAAATGCCTCTCCCAGGGAGCAATAAGCTCAGGGTGAGTTAGCCAGACCAGCGACTGGGGGCCGTAACGGCTCTTAATCTCCTGGAGTTTATCGCCAATTTCTTTAAAAGCCTGCTCCCAGCTGATGGGTTGGAACTGTCCTTCTCCCACACGCTTCATAGGGCTTTTCAGACGGTCAGGGTCGTACAGGGTTTTCATGCCGGCATTACCCCTGGCGCATAACCGTCCCGCTGCCTGGGGATCCTTGGGATTGCCTTCGATTTTTACTACCCGGCCCTCTCGCACTCTTACCAGGATGCCGCACTTAACGCCGCACATCTCGCATATACTTGGTACAACCCGCTCTTTTTCCGCCGCTTCGGCCGGAACCCCTCTTCCCCAAACGGTCAGGCCGCTGTTAAAAGCGGCCAGCGCCCCTGCCGCAGCCGAAGCCTTCAGAAAAGTGCGCCGGCTGATTTTGGTTGCTAACATTGGCCACCACCTTCCTCATAGAATAGTCGTTCCTTTAAGAGATTTTGTTATTGTTCTAACACAGTTTTTCCCCTTGTCTCCTGCGAAGCCTTTGTGTTACCTTTAACTTTCACAGAAAAAGTTAGCCATTGGCCCGCCTTATTCCTGCCGCCCAAAAGCTTGGGGGAATCAAAGAGGGGAAGCCCTTCCAGCTCCCCCTAACCCTTGATATTTCTCATCTGACAGCCTTCGCCCCTCCCAATTTCCTATCGAGTATTTCGAAGGCTCTCAAACCTTTCGATAGATACCAGCAACAATCGTCCTCCCAGATAGCTTCCCAAAATCAATCCCAGGCCAAAAATATAGCCATGCAAAGAGAAGGAGGCAATTCCGTTAAAGAAGGCACCGATGTTGCACCCCATACCGATTCGGGCTCCGTAACCCATCATTAGGCCGCCGGCGATACCCCAGGTCACCGCCTTCCAATTCCGGGGAAAACGCAGGCGAAATTCCGAAGCTCCCAGAGCGGAGAGGAGAGAACCGGCAATTATACCCACATCTAAAATAGTACGCGGTTCCTGGCTAAAACCTACCTTCAGAGCCAGAGCGTTTTCAAGTAAAGTAAAGTAATACCAGTTTTCCGGATTTCCGCCTAACAAAAGGTAAATCCAGGCACCCCAGTAAGCAAAAGCGGTGGTAATGCTCCAGGGGGCACCGCGAAAAATTAGCAGTCCGGCATCCAACAGGGCAATGAGCACCCCGCCCAGCCAATAGGGCCAGGCTATGGTCCAGGGGGGCTTGGTCCCTTTAGTGCCCTCTTGCGCCGGCAAAGCGAGGATCGCGCCAAAGGCCCTCTTCTCCACTTGAAGTAAACCCAGATAAACCGCACCCAATAACAAGGCTTGTAAGAAGAGGGAAAAAGTCCAACCGAGTCGGTCAGGCAAAAATAAAATAGGGGAACGGCTGATAAAAGTTTGATGCCACCAGCCGAAATCATGGGCTCCCCAGAGGGAGCCGGCAATAAAGGCGCTTAAAACCAGCCATTGCTGCACATGACCTTCTCCGGCCCGGGTTAAAGTGCCGGTAGCACACCCGCCGGCCAGCACCATTCCCAGGCCGAAGATAATCCCACCGATAAAAGTATGCCAGCCTGCCGGGCGGACGTCGCCCTCAAAGCCCGCCCTTAAAAGAAAAGCAAAAGCCAGAGTGGCCACCATTAAAGCTATTACTAAAGCCCGGCTAAGGGAGGTATTGCCCGTTATGAAAGGGTCTCTAAAACAGGCTACAAAACAGAAGCGGCTACGCTGCAGTACATAACCGAAACCCAGGCCGAAGAACAATATACCGCCCAAAATCGGGTCCTGTCTTTGTAACCAGGAAAACACACCAATTATCAAAAATAAGAGCAGGATAGCATAGGGTAATTGAGACTTCACCTCGTCCTGCACCGGGTATCACCTCAGCAGGATTGAAGTTGTTGTTTGTAGAAAGATATTTAAAAGTTTTATATAGGGTGGGGGTAAGGTTTGTGAATCTGGCCCATATTCAGGCCTTTTGCACTGTGGCCCAGGTAAAATCCATTTCCGAAGCGGCCCGAATCCTCCATATATCCCAATCTTCCCTCAGTTACCAGATACAGCTGCTGGAAAATGATCTCGAAGCGGAGCTTTTTATCCGCACTACAAAAGGCGTCGAACTTACCGAACTGGGAGAAATAGTTTACGAATACGGTCAAACCCTCCTCCAACTAGTGGAAAATATGAAACGGGATATAGCTAACTGGAAGAGCGGCCACGAGCGCCTCATTGTAGGAGCCAGCAGTACCATTGGCAGCTATGCACTCCCCTGTACTATCTATACTTTCAAAGAAAAATACCCGGAAGCCAATATCAAGCTGCTGGTGGCCAACCGGGAAGAAACCATTCAGCGCTTGCTGGAAAGAACCATTGACCTGGGACTCATTGAAGGCCCAGTGGAGGTACCGGGCCTGGTAACTCGCGGCGTAGCCGAAGATGAATTATTGCTCATTGTAAATCCCGGCTGGCAGGGCCCGGATAGCATCAGCCTGCAAGAACTCCGCAAACTGCCCCTTATCATCCGGGAAGAAGGTTCCGGTACTCGGCAGATCATCGAAAGGGCGCTGCGCGAACAGAACCTTACCCTTAAAGATTTAAATATAGTCTTAGAACTCAATAGCAATGACGCCATTAAATCGGCTATCAGCGCAGGCCATGGAGTAGCTTTACTATCGCAGTTAACGGTCCGCAGCGAGCTAGGTACTGGAGCCCTCAAAGCCCTTAAGGTAGAAGGGATTTCTTTCCGCACCACCTTTACCATTGTTTATCCTCAAGGGAAACCGGTGAGCAACCTCCAAAAAAAGTTTTGTCGCTTTATCCTTTCCAATCGCAAAGCTTTCTGTTAAGTCAGCAGCATTTTTCAATGCTAATTTCCCAGAGACCATTGCCCACAGTTCGCACGTCCACCCGGTGTCCCATCTTGCGTACCACATCTACCAGTGCCTGGGTAGTACAGCTATGATCGCTTTCTACAATGAGGATATCCCCCCGAGCCATACCTTTCAGCCGCAGTTTGGTGCGCACGATGGGTATGGGGCACATCTCGCCGTAAACATTGAGCCGGTAGACGGCCACCTTATCACCGCCACTCCATATACCAGTTCCACGGATTGGATTCGCCATTACTCTCTTTCTTTCCTGCAGGAAGGATAAACTAAAACAAAAAGGGTGCGCTTAACAATAAACGCACCCCAGTAAAGCTTATCCTATTTTCCTATAAACTCTTGCGCCCAGTAGTGGCCGTAACTCCCTCCGCTGGCATAGCCCACGCCAATGTGGGTAAAATTAGGATTGAGGATATTAGCCCGGTGCCCTGAGCTTCCCATCCAGGCAGCCACTACAGCTTCCGGAGTCCTATAACCGGCGGCTATGTTCTCCCCTGCCGTGCGGTAAGTAATCCCGAATTTCCTCAACATTTCTGCGAAGGGTCCATAGGTAGGAGAAGTATGGCTAAAGTAGTTTTTGTCCCGCATATCTTCGGCCTTCAGCCGGGCTGCTTTGGACAGTTGCAAGTCCACGGCCAGGGGCTTAAGGCCGGCTTTGGCCCGCTCGGCGTTAACCAGTTCCACCACTCGCTGTTCATACTGGTGGAGCTTATAGGCGTTATCAGGTTGTGGCTGCGGAGGGTTAGGAGTTGGTTGAGGTGCCGGCGCTGGCCCAGGCTGGGGTTGAGGTGCGGGGGCCGGCTTGGGCTGAGGTGCCGGTGCTGGCTGAGGTGTGGGAACAGGGCCAGGTGCCGGTAGCCACCGGAATAACCAGGTCCAAAGTTGTACCGGGATAGATTGATAGTTTGGGGTTGTCTTTAGGTAGTAAATGTACTTTAGGCTGTAAGAAGTACCGGCCCCGGCCGGGTTCGCCAGGGAAAGGGCGAAGGTAAAGGCCACAAGTAAAGCAACGAGGGATAAAATGAGCCGCTTACGCCGCAAAGTCAACATTCCTCCCTTTTTTGGTAATTTCACTTTCGGGCCCGTCGGCCAGAAACCCCTCCTTTTATACGCTAAGCCCCTTGACATTCCCTTACGGCAGGCAGAGATGCTAGTTTAGAGGAAGGGCATCTTGATGTTACCATAAAGGGAGGTGTAAGTTAACATAAAATTTTTACCAGCTTATCCCCGCCTTTAAGGATACGCTCCCCTAAAACCCAAGCGCCGGGAGACTTCCTGGCCAGCCCAGCGCACTAACTCTCCCAATTCAGGTATCCTCTCCTCCGTTACGTGAACTTCCGGTCCGGAAATACTTAAAGCCGCCACCACGCGGTTTTGATAATCAAATATGGGCGCTCCTACACAGCGAATGCCCTCTTCATTTTCACCGTCATCCACGGCATAGCCCTTCTGACGAATCTCTTCCAGTTGTTCTGCCAATACCGGCCACTCGGTAACCGTGCGGGAAGTAAAACGGGTCAAGCCTTTCCTGGCCAATAAACCCTGTACCTCCGGCCAGGGAAGATAGGCCAGGATAGCTTTACCCACCGCCGTAGAATGCAAGGGCACCCGGCGGCCGATCTGGGAGTACATGCGGATGGTCCGGTTTCCTTCCACTTTATCAATATAGACGGCCTCATCCCCGTCCAGAATTACCAGGTGAGCCACTTCGTTGCTTTTAGCTGCTAACTCTTTTAGAAAGGGATGGGCAACAGTACGCACATCCATCCGGTCTAGAATTCTTCCGCTTAATTCTAATATCTTTAACCCCAGGTTATATTTGCCATGGCTGGCATCTTGCTCTACATAGCCATATTCCTTTAAAGTTTGGAGCAGGCGATAAACTGTGCTTTTATGCAATCCTACCCGCCGTGCCACTTCATTTAAGCCCAATCCTTCCTTCTCCTGGGCTAAAGTTTCGAGAATGGTTAAAGCCCTTTCCAGGGCTTGGACAGTTCCCGCACTTCCGGACATTTTGCTCATCACCACCATGGTGTCAAGGCACTAGCTCAACCATTGATACTAAATCAATTATACCACTTGTTCTTCCTCTAAAATCTTTTTCTAGGGCGACCTCGTCTCTGCAGGCAATCTTAAAATTAAAACCCTGGGCCGGTGATTTAAAACAGCACCAGGGTTTTAATACAATTTAATACCGGCTATTTTTAACGCTGGACGCGACCGGAGGCATCTCCCTTCATCAAAGTTTGTACCTCCTCGCGAGTTACATGGTTGAAATCGCCGGGAATGGTATGTTTGAGGCAAGAGGCGGCTACGGCAAATTCCAGGGCTTCGCGGACATTCCAGCCCTCCAGCAGAGCATAGATTAACCCCCCGGCAAAGGCATCCCCTCCCCCTACCCGATCTACAATATGGATCTGGTAGCGGCGAGAGCGATAAAATTCCTCCCCGTCATAAAGCAAAGCAGACCAGCCGTTGTCAAAGGCAGAAAAGCTCTCCCTTAAGGTTATGGCCACCATCTTTAAATTAAACCTGCGGGCCAGCTCTGCTGCTACCTGCCGGTATCCTTCTTCACTGATCTGGCCGGCAGTTACATCCGAAGCGGGCGCTTTAATACCGAAAACTTTCTCCGCATCTTCTTCGTTGCCAATGGCTATATCCACATAAGCCATAAGTGTGGTCATAGTAGCCTGGGCCTTTTCCGGAGACCATAAGTTTTTGCGATAATTTAAATCACAGCTCACCGTAAGGCCTAATTTCTTGGCCGTCTGAACCGCTTCTAAAGTTACCGCCGCCACATTATCCCCTAAAGCCGGGGTAATGCCGGTAAAGTGGAACCAGTCGGCACCTCGCAAGATCTCTTCCCAGGGAAATTCTCCTGGCTGTACCTGGGAAATGCTAGAACCTTTTCGGTCATACATTACTTTGGACGGCCGCTGAGAAGCCCCCATTTCCAGAAAGTAAATGCCCAGCCGTTCGCCCCCGCGCAAGATATAGCGCGTATCTACCCCGTAACGGCGCAAATGGTTTATGGCCGCCTGGCCTAAAGGGTTGGCCGGTACTTTGGTGACAAAAACGGCTTCGCCGCCGTAGTTGGCTATAGAAACGGCTACATTGGCTTCTCCTCCACCGTAGGTAACGTCTAGAGAATCTGTCTGCACCAGCCGGCTATACCCGGGCGGCGAAAGCCGCAGCATAATTTCACCGAAGGTTACCACTTTAGCCATTTCGGCTAACCTCCTTGATCAGTAAGATTTCCCCCCACTGTTGAACCCAGACCTGCCTGGCTTTAGCCCGCTCCCAGCTCAAGCAGGCCTCCCCCAGCGAAAACCGGGGATATTTCAGGTCAGGAAGCAGCTTGCTGGCGCGCCTTTCTTATAGCCTCTACAAACTTCCTGGCCGTCTCCGTTACCAGTGCATAGTTCCCAGTTTTAGCTCCTTTGGTCAGCTCTCCTCCCACACCTACCGCCTCGCAGCCAGCCTTAATCCATTCCGCTACATTTTCCAGGTTAACTCCACCCGTAGGAATAAGGGGTGCTTGCGGCAGAGGGCCTTTAATAGCTTTAATTACTTCCGGTCCAAAAACGCTCCCGGGGAAGAATTTAACAAAATCCCCACCTGCTTCCATAACCTCCACCACTTCGCGTATGGACATGGCTCCCGGCATGCTCACCTTCTGGTAGCGGTTGCACATCTTGACCATATCCACATTTAGGCTGGGGCTCACCAAAAATTCCGCTCCGGCCAGTATGGCCAGCCGGGCCGTCTCCGCATCCAGCACGGTGCCCGCCCCAATGAGAATTTCCCCCTTCCGGTAAGTGGCGGCCAGCTCGCGTATGACCTCTACCGCCCCCGGTACCGTCATGGTGATCTCAATGGCCTCCACCCCTCCGGCCTTGACCGCCTCCGCAATTTGCAACGCCTGTTCAGGGTTCTCCGCCCGCACGACCGCCACAATACCGCACTGGATAATACGCTGCATGGTCTGTAGCTTTTTCATGTGGTTAAATCACCTCTGGTTCATATTATAAAACTATGGTTTACTATATGATAATAATTCGCCACGGCTGGCCAAATCCCTCTTATCTCCACCCCCTAAATCGCAATTTTTGTTGTCAAGTCTGCCAGAATGCCTTTAATTCATTGAGGGACGACGTCACAAAGTAACTCCCGTTTTAAAAATAGCTATTTCCCGGGAACCCATCTCTTCGTTGCAAGTGCGCTTCCGACCCGCAGCCACCGCCATAATAAGCTCCCACAGCTCCTCTGTTAATTGGTCCAAGGTTTTCCCCGTCAATAGGGGACCCGCATCAAAATCTATCCAGGCCTTTTTGCGCTGATAGAGCTGGCTATTGGAAGAGATTTTCAGAGTGGGCACGCAGGTGCCCAGGGGTGTCCCCCGGCCGGTGGTAAAAAGGATTAACTGGCAGCCGGCCGCTGCCAGGGCTGTGGAGGATACCAGATCGTTACCCGGCGCACTCAAAAGGTTAAGGCCCTTTTTCTGGCATCTTTCCCCGTAGGCCAGCACGTCTACCACCGGAGCCGTGCCCCCCTTCTGCACGCAGCCCAGGGATTTTTCTTCCAGAGTGGTGATTCCTCCTTCTTTGTTGCCGGGTGAGGGGTTCTCGTACACTGGCTGGCCGTGATCTAAATAATATTTTTTCCAGCCATTGATTAATTCCACTATTTGCTGAAAAACCCCCTGGTCCCTAGCCCTACCCATAAGTATCGTTTCTGCACCGAACATCTCCGGTACTTCGGTAAGGACTGCTGTTCCCCCGCAGGCCACCAGCCGGTCGGCCACCTTCCCCACCAGCGGATTGGCGGTGATACCCGAGAAGGCATCCGACCCGCCGCACTTAAGGCCTATTTTAAGCTCACCCACCGGGCAAAGTTGGCGCCGGAAAGTAGACGCATACTCTGCCAGTTCTTGTAGAAGTGTTAGACCCTGGGCCAGTTCATCTTCCGCTTCCTGGGCTACTAAGAATCTAATCCGCCTGGTATCCTTTTCCCCTATTACCTGTTGGAACTCATGAAGGTTGTTGTTCTCGCAGCCCAGCCCTAACACCAATACACCGCCGGCGTTGGGGTGAAGGCATAAAGAAGCCAGTAGCCGCTGAGTATTGCGATGGTCTTCCCCCAATTGGGAACAGCCATAGGGGTGCTTAAGGGCATAAAAGCCATCCACTCCGGGAATGTCACCCAAACGCTCCTGTGCCAGGCGAGCCAGATTCTCTGCCAGCTGGTTAACGCAACCTACTGTCGGTATAATCCAGATTTCGTTGCGCACTCCCACCTGGCCGTCGTTCCGCCGGAAGCCCGGGAAAAAGATTGCCTCTTCTTCCGGGGGCACAACTGAAGCTAGGGGCCGGTAACTGTACTCCTGGAGGCTTTCAAGCTTGCTCTGCAAATTGTGGCTGTGCACCCATTGACCTCGCTGAATGGGAACTGTAGCCCTGCCAATGGGAAAACCGTATTTTATGATGTCTGTTCCTGCCCGTATATCTGCTAGGGCAAACTTGTGCCCGGCCTTAATGGCTTCCTGCAAACAGATCTCGTACCCGCTTACCGTGACCCTCTCACCTGCAGGAATAAGGGTTAAGGCTACGGCCACATTATCCTTTTCATTCAACTGTAAAACCTTATTCATATTCTCCTCACTCTCAGTTTAAGACTTTTTCCAGGGCTCGCTCAATTCCCTGGTTTATAATCGTTTCTAGATGCTGAGCCAAAAGCTGGGTGAGGCCGGCAATAGTAGTTAAGTCCTGGCCCCAAATTCTCTCCCGGCGGAGAATAAAATTTGCCACCTCTTTTGTACTTTCAGCCGTCCCCCGGTATCTCTGCCAGGCGGCCTGCCAGAAAGCCAGAGCCTCCGGGTCATCTTCCAGGGTAAAGCTACCCTTCCCGCGGTGTCCCAAGAAGTTCCGATCCTGTACTTGTCCATCCTTGAACAAAAACGCTAGGGCCGCCAGGGAGAAAATTAACCTTGAAGGTAAGGACCGTTTCCGGTCAATATAGTCCAGGATAGAGGGCAAAACCCGGGTTTTATATTTAGCCGTAGTATTGAGGAGGATGCTCTGCCAGTAGTGGACAATATAAGGATTATGAAAGCGTTCCAGGACTTCTTCAGCAAAATCTCGGAGCACATCGGGGTCGCCTTCTAAGGAAGGAAGGATCTCCTTAAAAATGGTCTCCTGCATGAAACGGCCCAAGAGAGGGTGTTCCACTGCTTCCCTTACTGTATCAATCCCCCACAAAAAGGCGGGTGCAGCCGTAGTCGTGTGAATTCCATTTAAAACGCGAACCTTCCTGGTGCGATAAGGTGTGAGGTCATCGGTCCAGACGACGTTGAGCCCGGCCCGGTGGAAAGGCAATTTATCTTTTACCCAAGCTGGGCCTTCAATCACCCAGAGATGAAAGAGCTCTCCCACTACCATCAGGTCGTCCTGATAACCCAGCTCTTGGCTTAGCTGAACGGCTTTGTCGCGAGGGTAACCAGGTACTACGCGATCAACGAGAGTGTTGAGAAAAAGGTTGGATTTGTCAATCCATTCCCGGAAGCCGGGTGATAGTCCCCACTCCTCGGCCAACTGCAAAACTATTCTCTTGAGGTTATCCCCGTTACGGTCGATAAGTTCACAGGGAAGAAGGATCACTCCTTTATCGGGATTACCATTAAAGTGTTGGTATCGCTGGTAGAGAAAAGCCGTCAGTTTACCGGGGAAAGAACGGGGAGGCTTAAAATCTAAGTTGTCTCCAGGGTCATAGGCGATACCGGCTTCTGTGGTGTTGGAAATAATAAACTGGATTTCAGGGTTGGTGGCGCATTCCAGTACAGCATCCCATTCTTTATACGGGTTAAGTCCCCGGCTGACGGAAGTTATTATCTCTCTATGTTCTATTACTTTACCTTCCCGGTAACCGTATAAGAAGAGAGTATAGAGGCCGTCTTGCTGGTTTAACTTTTCTACCAGGCCCTGGGGCAAAGGCTGGACCACTACCACACGGCCCTTAAATAAACCTTCTTGGTTTAGCCGGTGAATCATCCAGTCTACAAAGGCTCGTAAAAAATTACCTTCGCCAAACTGGATTACCCGCTCCGGAAAACTAGAGCTATCAGAGCCTACTTTAAGGTTAGGGGGAAAAGGAAAGTTATTGTACAGCAGGGTTTTATTCAACGCCCGCACTTTTTTCTCCTCCCTTCTAGAATCCTATTTTCTAAGATCCATGGTGGGTGGCTGCTTCTTGCGGGTCGGGACGCCGTGAAACCAACCAATGACCTTTCCGTACTAGATTCCCGCCAGCAATCTTTTAATATATTTTAAAGCCCCCGCTGCCGCTTCTTCAGGAGAAGGATAGGGCAAACACTCCAGGGCGATATACCCGTTATAAGCAATGTCCCTTAAAGCAATGATTATTTCTTTAAAATCGATATGTCCCCGACCCGGGTAAAGCCTGTTGCTATCCGCAAAATGAACATGGCCCAGGGCTTCCCCCGCCTTTTTTATGCTCTCGCTAAAATCTGCTTCTTCAATATTCATGTGGAAGGTATCCAGATGGAGCTTCAGGTAAGGCGAATTAAACCGGGCCAGGAAATCTAGCACCTCTTCTGCCGTATTCATGAAATTGGTCTCGTAGCGATTAATGGCTTCTAAGAAAAGTTTCACCCTGCATTCTTTAGCCTTTTCGAGGCAAATCCCTAAACCTTCTACTGCATATCCTTCATATTTCTTAAACTGTCTGGTTTCGCCAATCACCCCCCTCATGGATCCGATTATTACCCCAGCTCCCAAAAAGGAGGCTACCTGAATATGGCCTAACAGCCGCTTTACCGCTTCCTGCCTTACCTGGGCGTCTGGGTGGGTAAGGCTTAATTTATCCATCACATATCCTAACCCCGTCCCCAGAGTGGAGACAGTCAGCCCTTCCTCCCGGCAAACCTTTAAAATCTGTTCTATCTCCAGTTCCCGAGGGTCTCTTACGTGGATCTCTACAGCATCATATCCCAGGGCAGCAGCCTTTCTAAGGCTATCAACATAAGGCCCCCTCAGGACAAAGGGGGCAGATTCAGGAACATTTTGGGCGATGGATAGGCTTATTTTCATTTCTTATAAACCTCCACCAGAGGGGGAATTTATGGGGATGGGCCTGCCTTCGGCCAAAGACCTATTAGCCGCCAGGCCAATAAGTACTGGCTGCAAGCCGTCAATACCTGTAACGGGCGGTTCTTTATCGTTTAGTAGACAGTCTACAAAGACTTTTATTTCTTCTATATAAGCCTCCCGGTACCTTTCGATAAAGAAGTTTTGGAGTTTGTCGCTTAGGAAGCCCTCTTCCGTGCTTAAAATCGTATGGGTTAGAGGATCATTTCCTACCAGTATACACCCCTTAGACCCCAAAACCTCTATCCGCTGGTCATAACCATAAACAGATTGGCGGCTATTATCGATGACTCCCAGGGCGCCGTTAGCAAATTTTAAGGTAACAATGGCCGTATCGATATCTCCCACTTCACCAATAGCTTTATCCACCATCACCCCACCTGCGGCATACACCTCTGTCACTTCGCTCCGCGACAGGTATCTGACCATGTCGAAGTCGTGAATGGTCATATCCAGGAAGAGCCCGCCAGAGACTTTTATATACTCCAGGGGAGGAGGTGCAGGATCCCGGGAGGTTATCTTTATAACACGTATATCGCCGATCTTCCCTTGGCCTATCAGGTCATAAGCTTTTTTAAAGCTAGGGTCAAAACGGCGCTGAAAGCCAATTTGGAGCTTGACCCCTGCCTTTTCCACCTCCTTCAGGGCTTCTTCGATCCGCTTTAAGTCGAAATCTATGGGCTTTTCGCAGAAGATGTGCTTGCCAGCCCGCGCAGCCTGTATTATCAAGGCCGAGTGGGTATCCGTGGAAGAGCAGATTAAGACAGCATCGATGGCTTCCTCTTCCATGATCTTTTGACTGTCGCTAAAAACGTGCTTGATACCCAGACTATAGGCCCAATCTTTTATCCTATCGCTATAAAGATCGGCTACAGCCACGATTTCCGCGTCCGGGACATTAAACCGTATATTTTCCGCATGTACCCTCCCGATGCGGCCAGCGCCGATAAGACCCACTTTTATCTTCTTAGCCATACATTGCCTTCCCCCTGGCTTAAAAGTTGATTTCTCTGAAACATCCAGTTGCCCGGAGGCTGGCGCCGGCTCCTTATGGATAGCGCCAGCCTCCCTGGTACTGGAGGCAGCAAGATTACAGCTTGTGGAAGGGCCCTATCAGGGGCATTTCATACACAGACTTCCAGCCTTCGCTCAAAGGCTCTTTCAGGAAAGGCCGCATTTCTTCCTCGGTTCGCAAGGTTACCTTCTCTACCGGCGGCACAGTACCGGGCGGAAAGGCTTCCAGTATCTGGTCGTGTAACAGAGTAAGGTATTTTAAAATTGCCGCTACAGGCCGCTTAGCCTTCTTGGCAGAAGCCAGGCTGGGTTTGCCCACCACTCCCTGGGGAGTAGCCGCCCGCTCGATGGCCATATGTCCTTCGCCTTCGGACCACCGATGGGGGCGCCTGAAGGGATCCACGGCCGTATCGAAATGACCGACGGGCAGGAAACTTTCCCCTTGGGCGTCCTCCACCACGCTCATATCTATCATACCTGGGAAAAGAAGAAGAGCTATGGAAGTCTCTGCTTCGTCAGCGTGGACAAAATGAGTCTCCAGGCTGTCTTCCCTCTCCACGGGGAAGAAGAATTCCCTGATAGCCCGGTGCCAGTCCACTACCTGGAAAATACCTGGCAGGTGGAACCTCTTCATAAACTCATGGATAGCGGATTCGAGCATCCATAAATGACCGTGGTTGTTAACCAGGATAATCTTACGGAACCCGTCATTCCAGAGGCCCAGCATAGTATATATAATAGTTTCCTCTACCACTTCCTTGGGCATAATGACCGTTCCCGGCATACCCACATGGTGATAGGGGTGCCCACCATAATTCAAAGGTGGGAAGGCCAGGCTCACTTCCCTTCCCTGCTTGGCTGTATAGCGGCGCACACCTTCCAAAATCTGGGTTACCATGAAGGTATCCAAACCGCTGTTAGCGTGAAGGCCGTGATTTTCCGTACAGCCGATAGGTACAAAGACGATATCGTTCTTCTTGCGTTTTTCAATTACCTTAGCCCGGGGAGTATTCTGGATATACGTGCCGGGTTTGCCCAGCTCAGGTTCCGAAGGGATCTCGTACTCTTTTAAGATAGCATCGATCTCTTCTTCTGAGGCATCCCAGATTTGTTTCTTGAGCCGGCCCACGGTATTGTCTTCAAAGACAATGGCCGGGTGCTCAGTCAAAAGCCAGCCCTTAACTGCCTTCTGCTCCATAAATTTATCAACTCCTCCCTAAAGCTGCTGATACTTCCTGAAATATGACCCATGCCGGGGTGCGGGTGCGCCGGATTGGGAGTCCGGCGCCCCAGCATCTCCTTCTCACTTACCTATTCCATAACACAGGTTATCTTGCATTCCTTCCTATCCGTCCGCAGCGACACCAGGTTTTCCGGGACTTCCTCGAGCTTTATCTTCTTGGTGATCATGGGCGTCATGTCCATGCCAGCGGCCATGCTCTCGATAACCCGCGGGAAGGTGCCATGGCCGGAATGACCTTGAGCACCTATAATCTGGGCCCGCCTCACCTGGAGCACCTCGCCGGTAACCGGCATCTTGGCGTCCGCCCTGGCCACGACAATCACCCTGGCATTTAGGGTTCTGCCTTCCCAGACCACTTGCTCGATCTGGGGATATACTACAGTCGGCAGTCCAGTGGCCTCCAAATAGAGGGCTGCTCCATACCCGTCAGTCAGCTCCAATACCCTTTGTACAAAGTCCTCTTTTAGAGGATTTATGACATAATCAGCTCCCATTTTGAGGCCCAGCTCGGCCCTGGCTGGCTCAGGCTCCGACAAAATCACCCTGGCCGCACCCTGACGTTTCAGTATAGCGCAGGCGGCAATGCCTACTGGTCCTCCTCCACAGATAACCACGTTATCGCCAGGCCTTATACCGCCACCGCTCCTCTCTATCACGGCGTTATAGGCTACAGAGGTGGGTTCTACTAAGCTTCCCGCCAGGAACAGATCCAAACCCTTATACCGGGATTTCAAAGGCTCCAAGCTCCATACCAAGCGAGCTGGTACCTTCACATACTTGGCAAACCCACCATCTACGTTGAATCCCAGCTCATCCAGCCGTTCACAATGATTGGGATAGCCATCGGCGCAAGGCTGGCAGGAACCGCACCATACCATCTCTTCGGTGCACACTTCTTCGCCACCCTTGAAGGGCTTATTGGTCCGCTTATCATAAGCTCCTGGACCTGCCTCTACCACTACCCCGGAGATTTCATGTCCTAATACCACGGGAAAACCTGTAAGCCCTGGGTAAAGGATATACCCTTCCTCATCCGGCTGGGCCATATGCACATCGCTACCACAGATACCGCAAGCCTTTACCTCGATCACCACCTCACCCGGGCCCGGTTTGGGTATTTCCTTCTCTTCAATAACTACCCTGGGGTTCCGCCACACTCGGCTACCCAAGTAGGTCTGCTTCCCCTCGATGTCTTTAGCCCCCAGCTTGAAGCCTGGCCGGGGATCCCAGTCGGCATGGAGAACTACGCAACGCATGGTGGACATGAAAGTAACTACCTCCTTTGGATTGTTTAGGGCTTAGTGTTCAGCCTTTTGGTAAGCGCTTTCAAGAGAATTGTTGAAAACCGCCACAATCCTGGAAAGATCCAGGACTGTGGCAGTGATCAGCCAAAAGTTTTTTATTTCTTGCCCAAGATCTTGGCCAACTTGTCCATCTCTTCCTGCACATTTTCCTTAGTTATAACCTTAGTACCCGTATCGATCCTCTTCTCTACGCTTTCCCCTTTAGCAGCCTTTACAGCAGCCTCTACACCCATATAGCCAATATTGTACGGGTTCTGCGCTATGGAAGCGGTGAGCTTGCCCTCTTTAATCGACTTCAAGGCATCAGGTGAACCGTCAAAGCCTACCACTATGATGTTCTTTTTGGCCGCCTCAATAGCCCTTAAGGCGCCTAAAGCCATTTCATCATTGGTGGCAAATACGCCCTGAATATCCGGATTGGCCTGGAGGATATTCTCCATTACTGACATACCCATCTGGCGTTCGCTGTTGGCCGGCTGGATGGTAACCACTTCTAATCCTTGAGCTTTAAGAACTTCTACTGCACCGTTGGCCCGCTCGTCATGAGTCGGATCGCCCAAAGCACCGCGAAGGATAGCTATCTTGGCGCCCTTACCCAACTTTTGGGCCAAAAATTCACCCGCTTGCTTACCGCCTACGTAGTTACCAGTACCTACGAAGGAGACCTTGTCCTGCCAGGGAGCATCGGTATCTATTAAAACTACCGGTATCTTTTGGGCCTTAGCCCGCTCAAAGGCAGGTATGGCCGAGCTGGGCTGGCTGGGAGCTACAGCTAGAGCAGATACTTTCTTGGTAATCTGGTCCTCAATCATAGATACCTGTTCGGTTACTTGGGTCTCCGCAGCAGGCCCTAATACGGTAACATCTACCCCTAATTTAGCCCCTGCATCTTTAGCTCCAGCCTCCACCAAATGCCAGTAATCGCTATTGAGGGCTTTTACTATAACAGCTACCCGAATTTTGCCGCTGGCCTGTGTCTCCTGCTTAGACGCCTCCTTCCCGCCGCCTTGGGAACTCTGCCCTTTGCTACCGCCACAGCCAGCCAATACGAAAACCATGGCTGCTACCAAAAGGACAATGGCCAACAACTTCCTACGCACGAAGCAGACCTCCTTTAAAATTTTAGTGAAAGTAGTAATTGGGGAAAAATTGATGTAAGGACCTTAAGCTCTACTTACTTGCCTCACCTCCTCCCTTTATTTATCGCCCGCTGGCGCAACACATCGACATAGACAGCGCCGATAATAACAGCGCCTATAGCCACAGTCTGGAGATCAGCAGAAACTCCCAGTAAGTTTAACCCGTTGCGCAGAACAGCCATAATAAGGGCTCCCACCAGGGTGCCCCACACAGTACCTACCCCTCCGAAGAAACTAGCCCCGCCAATAATCACTGCTGCGATGGCATCTAGCTCATACCCCAGGCCGGCCAAGGGATAGGCCGCATTGACCCGGCCTATCAGCACCAGCCCCGCCACGGCTGCCATAAAACCGCTTAGGGTATAAACTATCACCAGAACCTTTTCTACCGGGACACCTGATAACCGTGCTGCCTCAGGGTTACCGCCTACGGCGTAGATGTAGCGGCCCGTAGTGGTACGTGTAAGGAAGAGGTGAAAGATGATGAATACTACGAGGACCAGGATAAAGCTAACTGGGATAGGTCCCCAAAAGGCAGCCCCCAAGAACTGAACGGAAAAGGGGAAGCCCGAGATAGGAGTAGCACCGGTGACAATTAATGCTAATCCCCGGGCAATATTCATGGTGCCCAAGGTGGAGATAAAGGGATGGGGGAGATGTAATTTAGTAAGCAAAATGCCGTTCATAAAGCCCAAAAAAGCGCCCAGGGACAGACCTGCCAATACTCCTATGAAAGGGCTTACATGTAACTTTACAATAAGGATAGCCATTACCACGGTGGACAGGGCCAGGACTGAACCCACAGAGAGGTCGATCCCTGCTGTCAAGATTGTAAGGAGCATCCCTACAGAGATAAGACTGTTTATAGCCGACTGACGGGCAATGTTCATCAGGTTATTGAGGGTCAAAAAGTCAGGTGATAATACGGTTAATACGGCACTTAAGAGGATCAGCCCCAATAAGGCACCCAGGCTATATAGCAAGTCCTTCCAGTTCTTACCTTCTGCCTGGATGTCCGGCTCCTTAACCGCTTTTTCGCTAACTGTTTTAAGCATCTTTAATAACCTCCCGTTGCCGCCCTCATTATCTTTTCTTGAGTGGCTTCTTCCCTTAAAAACTCCCCGGTAATCCGCCCCTCACTCATCACCAAGATGCGGTCGCTCATGCCCAGTATTTCGGGCAACTCGGAGGAAATCATTATAACGGCCGCACCATTTTGGAGCAGTTGGTTTATGAGGTTATATACCTCTACTTTAGCCCCCACATCAATACCCCGGGTAGGCTCGTCGAAGATGAAGATTTTAGCTCGGGTGCATAACCACTTAGCCAGAACCACCTTTTGCTGGTTACCCCCGCTGAGTTCCCGCGCTTTTCTCCGTACATCTAGGGGCTTCACTTTAAGCTCCCGGGCTAGCTGTTCGGCAGCCTTAAATTGCCGCCTTATATCTAGCCAGCCCCACCGTCTAAATTGCTTAAGTCCCGCCAAGGTGATATTGAAGGCCAAACTTTCTCCCAGGATAAGGCCCTGGGTCTTCCTGTCCTCCGTCAAAAAGGCCAGTCCGCATCGAATAGCGTTCTCCGGGCATTTTATATCTATCCTATGCCCGTAAATGAAGATGCTGCCTTTACGTAAAGGGTCGACCCCGAAAATGGCCCGCGCGAGTTCCGTCCTTCCCGCCCCAACCAGCCCAGCGATTCCTAAGACCTCACCTTCATAGGCTGAAAAGCTAACCCCTTTTAATCCCGTATCTGTCCATATATCATCTACCCGCAAAGCCTCCTGGCCGCGCTGGACGCTAATCTTGGGAAATTTCTCCTTCAGGGTCCTGCCGACCATCAACTTAATCAATTCTTCAATGTCAAACTCTCCCCGCTGCAAAGTGGCCACTTTCCGGCCGTCCCTTAGCACCGTAACCCGGTCAGCAATTTGGCGTATCTCCTCTAGCTTGTGGGATACAAAGATTATGGCTATACCCTTTTCTTTTAACTGCCTGACTACCCGGAAAAGCTCGGCTACTTCCTTCTCGCTTAAGCTCGAAGTAGGCTCATCCATGATCACCAGTCGAGCATTTAGAGAAAGGGCTTTGGCTATCTCTACCATTTGCTGCTTGCCCAGCCCTAAATCTTTAACTTTAGCATTAGGGGAAACCTGGCAACCTAGCTCCTTAAGTAGGGCGGCGCTCCTAACATAGCGCTCTTTTAAATTTATAACCCTCAAGGCGAGAATGCTCTGGGGTTCCCGGCCCAGAAAAATGTTTTCTGCCACACTTAAATGAGGAATTAGATTTAATTCTTGGTAAATGCACGAAATACCTAGTTGCAGAGCTTCTCTGGGGTTTCTAATATTTGCCTCTTTTCCATCAATAATGATCTGCCCGGCGTCCTTTTGGTAAGCGCCGGTTAAAATCTTGATTAAAGTAGACTTGCCTGCCCCATTTTCTCCTAGCAGCACGTGAATTTCTCCGGGATAAATATCTAAATCAACGTTATCTAAAGCCACTACTCCCGGAAAGCGCTTACAGATTCCTTTAAGCACCAGGAAGGGTTGCTGCATTTTAAGACCACTCCCTTACCCGCCATAAGACTTAGTAGAGCTTCTCACTACTAATTTGGTCGGCAATATTATTTTCTTTGCTATCTCTTCCTTATTGCGTATTCTATTTATCAATCTCGTCATGGCCATCTTGCCCATCTGACGCATCGGCTGGGCCACACTAGTTAAAGGGGGTTCAGCAATAGCAGCAAATACCGTATTATCGAAACCCAGAACCGAAACCTCCTGGGGGATACTTAGGCCCAATTCTTTCAGTGCTCTTATTACCCCTATGGCCAGCACATCGTTAGCAGCGAAAATGGCCGAGGGCCTCGCTTGGGGATAAAAAGCCTTCACCACCTCAAAGGCATCTTCCAAGGTTTTAAGGCCAGTTATGATTAACCCCTCTTCTACCGGTAAGCCGGCTTCTTGTAAAGCCGTTTCATACCCTGCCTGGCGCTCTCGGGTGGACTTGATGTTTAATGGCTCTCCTACAAAGGCAATGGTGCGGTGGCCCAAGCTGATTAAGTATTTAACACCTTCATAAGCCCCTTGAAAATTGTTGGCTAGAACAACATCTACTTCAACGCCTTCGACTTCACGGGCAATTAACACTATAGGAAATTGCTTTTCTTTTAACATCAAAATATTTTGGTTGACTATTTCTGAGGTAGCAAAAATTATGCCATCTACACTTTTCTGTAAAAGAAGGTTGACGTATTTAGTCTCTTTTTCTGGATCATTATCAGTATTGCATATGATTATATTAAAACCGAATTTATTGGCTGTATCCTCTACCCCTCGCGTTATCTCCGCAAAAAAGGGGTTAGAAATATCGGGAATAAGCAGGCCTACCGTATAAGTATTTTTCTTCATAAGTGCTGCAGCCAGCAAGTTGGGAGCATAATTTAGCTCGTGCATGGCCTGCAAAACCTTTTCCCTCGTCTTTTCCGCTACAAAGGGGTAACCGTTAATCACCCGCGAGACAGTAGCTATAGATACACCTGCCGCTTTGGCCACGTCGTAAATAGTGGTCAAAATATTTCACTCCATTGGAAGCGCTTACAACTGTTTGCTAAATATAATATTCGCCGTTGAAAGGAGAAATCCTTCTGCTTCAAACAAATTATTTTTTTCACTTATCTCACAAACTGTTAGTACTAAATATTCTTATAAGCACAATTAATCGCCTGCCTTAAGCCAGTTCTTTCCCCCTGTTTGAATTTATACCTGGCAACAATCCGAGCAGGGATCTAGTTACCGCTTGACCTGATAGACACTGATTTGTTCCCCTCGCATATAAAGAGCCAATAAATCAGGTAGTAAATGTGCCCAGTGTTCGTAATCGCCGAAGCGCTGATTTACAACGACAAAATCTACTCCATGGCGCTGGATGGCCTCACGCCAGGAGGCAGCCGAATTGCCGTCTACCAAATGTACTTCATGGCGCAGGCCGCCGTAAAGGGGATAAATCCAGGCCATGGGCGTATAGCCTATGCGGCTAGGTGGTAAATCGTCCACCCAGGCATAATCTTTAAAGTATATCCGACCAAAGGTGCGGTGGGTACTATCCAGCCGTAGAGCCATGGGGAGCTTATCTAAGGTTTCTGTCAGGGTCAAACCCGTGGCTACTACCAGATTAAGGATTAATATAGACACCACTATGATCTTCATTATCCTAGTATGGAGACGGTCATACACCCAGGCGAAGGCCGCCAGTCCTATCGGTACTACATAAATTATGTAACGGGGCCACCAGGCGGCCGGTTGGATGGCTAAGAGCAGAACTGTTAGACCAGTCATCCAGAGTCCTGGAGCATGACGGCGGCGCAAGGCGTAAAGCGTAAAAGGTAATAGGGCTGGAAGGGCAAGGGACGCCCAAACCGGACCCAGCCCACGGGTACGGGAATAATAGTTATACGATTCATCACCCAGTTCTAGCCACGAACAAAGAATATTGAGTATGATATTACGGCCCTGGTAGACGGCGGGTGTGTTATGGTGCATAAAGAGCTGAGAGACACTACCCATACCAGGTAGCTCCCAGCCCCATAACTTGACTTGAACGGGATAGATAGGATTGCCGTAAAACCACCAAGTACGTAGGTACCAAAAAGATCCGGTGGACAACAGACCTAAAAAGGCCACCGCTGCCTGCAACCCCAGCGCACGGCCACATAGTTGCCCGCGCCGGTATTGCCATAAGCCATAGCCCAGAGCGGCCAGGGCAAAAAGGCCAGCGAAAGCAAGGCCTGGGGATTTGATGCCCATCATCAGCCCTAAAACCAAACCCAAAATCAGGGCATAGCCAAGGCTACGCTGCTCCTGCCACCTTAACAGCATGTAGATTGCGGTGGCTACCATGGAACCAAAGGCGGCATCCACATAGGCTACCCGCAGTTGTATCAAAACCATGGGCGTTAATAGGAAAAGCATGGCAGCCAGGATCGAGGATTCCCTACGGGCGCCGGCTAGTTTGCTCAGGCCAAAGGTGGTGAGGGCACCAATTAAAACATAGGGAAGCTGGGCAGCATCGGCCAGGAGATCGTTACCAATTAGAATCATGCTCCATAGGGCACTGAGCTCAGCGTTGAGAGGATAAGCATTGGCCCAGTTGTAGGCCACACTGAAATCCAAGGCCAATTGATTGGGATCAACCCTACTGGGATCATAATCTTGCCACAGACTGGCCTCAGGCAACCTAGTAATTGCGCCCTGTTTAATCCAGGCGGCCATGGGAGTAAGATGATACCAGATTTCATCCCAGGCAAAAGGTGGAAGATAAATCCAGCCTACAAACAAGGCCGCCAGGCTAAGGACCAGGATGAAGCCGACAACTGTTAGCAGGACGTGGTGGTGGGAAATCGGGCCAAAGATTTGAGGAGGTTTTTTTATTTTGAACTCTAACCCGCCATGAACTAATATACCCAGGCCCAGCCAGGCCAGAGCTGCAAATAAAACAGTCCAGCGGTTAAGCTGCCTTAAACCGGCACCAAGCAAAAGAAGGATCAACACCTGGGCGGACAGGGATAACACCCCAGCCGCTAGCAAGCGATCAGTAATCGATTTTGTCCCAAATCGATTAACCATCAACCAAGACCCGGTTACAATTGCCAACGTCCCAATTATTAACCCCAACACCTTGGCTAGCTCCGTAATTTTACATAGCTAGAGATATCACTACAGGTTCGCTTTCCATAGCTTGGTGGGCAGGTAAGTTTAATTTTATTATTGCCCTACCGCTTTAATAGTATATCCAACCTCTACTCGTTAAAGGCTCCCTGCCATTTATGCTTTTCAGTGTTAAGACTCCTCTGTATTGTTACCCATCTCCTGAGATCTCTGCAGGCGGCCTGTCAAAAAGCCAGAGCCTCGGCTCTGCAACTATTTGATTAAGAAAGCCAGTTTGGGTGCATAATAATCGTGGGCTTAATGTTTTTACGAGGAGCTGATCTTTGTGGCCGGTGAGACAAAGATTTTGGTAGTTTTCTACAGCCTTTATGGCAGTACGGCTAAACTTGCCCGAGCCGTAGGGGCCGGGGTGACGGAAGTACCCGGCTGTACCGCCGTCTTGAGGCGGGTACCAGAAACCATGCCCCGGGAAACCCTACAGCAACTGGAGCAATCGGCAGCTTATCAACGAGCTCAGAAGGAAATGCAGGACATTCCTTTAGCCACCCTGGAAGACCTTCAGGATGTCGATGGGGTAATCTTCGGCAGCCCTAGTCACTTTGGTAATGCCGCGGCCCAGTTAAAACAATTTATTGATTCCACTGTCCCTCTATGGGTTAAAGGTCAACTTGTCGGTAAAGTCGGGGGCGTCTTCTGCACTTCGGGCAGCCTTCACGGGGGTAACGAGGGCACCCTTATTTCCATGCTCCTGCCCCTGCTCCACCACGGCATGATTATCGTTGGCCGGACCTACGAAGATTATAGCCTGGCCAACGCTGGAACTCCCTATGGGGCTTCCGCCACTTCCGGTCCCAATCATGACCAGCCGCCCACGGATCAAGACCTGATCATCGCCCGTTCCCTGGGCAAACGCATCGCTTTGGTGGCCCAGAAGCTAAAGGGGTAATCGAATCGGAAGGAACGGCCAGCCCCCCGTCCTTTTACCTATAAAGGGCAACATTAACCCTATCCTTGGTTCTTAATATCCGCCACGAGCGCGGCTATCGGCGTACGTTATCAGGAGAAACAAAGCCTAAACACTTCTTTAACTTCCTTAGCAGAATTTCCCTCCGCCCCTTGCCGATCCGGCTCTTCGGCCTTGCTGTCGTAGGAAAATACAGCTATAGGCAATACCTTCTTCTGATGCTTTTCGTAAAGCTGGCAACACTGGCCTGCATAATGAGGACGGTTAAATGGCCCAATCAGTGAAACATAACTCGACTCAGTTAGCCATAACTCCGGCCAGTAGTCCCTAACCAACGAAAAAAGGACAATTGAGCAAACCTGTAAGCCGAGTTCTGTCGAGGATGGTCATCTATCTAGGATGCCAGTTGCCTGGCACCTCCAGCGACCTTACCCGGGGACGGAGCGGGCCACTCCATTGTCCCCCTATTCGGTCTTGCTCCGGGTGGGGTTTACCTAGCCGGTTAGTCGCCTAACCGCTGGTGAGCTCTTACCTCACCTTTCCACCCTTACCCCAGGGGCAGAGGTTAAATACCTTTCTCCCCTGAGGCGGTCTGTTTCTGTGGCACTATCCTTAGGGTTGCCCCCACTGGGTGTTACCCAGCACCCTGCCCTGTGGAGCTCGGACTTTCCTCAGGAGTGAGGACACTCCTGCGACCATCCGGTTTACTCAATTATCCTATGTAGGCATAATTATTTTACCACACTTCCTGCCCCAATTACAACAGCCGCCACGGTTCCCTTTCCTTTTGGGCTGCCAGTACCATAACTTCCCGGTCCTGCAATTCCTCCTGTAAATATTGGACCAGGGCCGGAACAATAACCCTTTCGGTGGCAAAATGTCCGGCATCGATAAGGGCCAGTCCCAATTCCAAAGCACGCCGGGCCTCGTGATATTTAACATCTCCTGTTACCAGTACTTCAGCCCCTTTAGCCTTAGCCGTCTCTATCATATCGCTGCCGGCCCCGCCGCATACCGCTACCTTCTTTATTTTACGCTCGGAGTCGCCTACCACAACTACTCTTTCTACCCCCAGCTCCTTTTTAACCGTGAGGGCCAATTCCTGCAGGCTTATAGGTTGAGGCAGCTGGCCTAAGCGCCCTGCTCCCTGGGCCGGACCTTCGTTGGCCAGCGGATAAATATCATAAGCCACTTCTTCATAAGGGTGAGCTTTAAGTAAAGCCTGCAAGACTTCGGGCAGGCGCTCCCGCGGCAAAATCGTCTCTAGCCGGTATTCTTTAACTTCCTCTAGCTTGCCTTCCTGGCCGATATAAGGGTTAGTTCCAGCCAAGGGCAAAAAGGTTCCCGTACCCGGGGTACGGAAAGTGCAATGAGAATAGTTACCTATCCAGCCTGCACCGGCGGCACAGATGGCTTCCCGGACCTGGCTCTCGGCTTCTGCCGGGACGAAGGTTATCAACTTATAATATCGTTCCTGGTATGTAGGTTTGAGAATCTCGATATCTTCCAGCCCTAGCTTGACTGCGAGGTGATAGCTCACACCCAGGGCAGCAAAGTCTAAGTTGGTGTGGGCACTATACACCATAATATCTTCTTGTACCAAGCGCCGGACCAGTGCTCCCTGGCCACAATCAAAGCGCAAGCTTTTCCACGGCCGGAAAAAGAGGGGATGATGGCTGATAATTAAGTTGACACTTCGGCTACTTGCTTCTTCCACTACTTCAGGCGTAACATCCAAAGCCACCAGGATGCGCCGCACTTCCTTTTCCGGATCGCCCAGTAGTAAACCTACATTATCCCACTCAGCAGCCAGTTCCGGTGGGGCCAGGGTTTCCATGATAGCCATTATTTCGCGGCATTTGGCAGGCATGCCATTACCTCCTGTAAAGCTTTAATCTTTTCCACAATCTCACGGCAGCGCGCTATCGCTTCCGGCCGCTGGCTCTGCATCAGACTTTCCTTCACCCGGTGCAACTTTTTTATACGTTCTGCCAGGTAACCGGCCAGCAGAGGATGACCCTTCGCCAGAAGTAACGGGCCAACCTCCCATTCCCACGAGCTAAAGGGCGGGCTTTCGCCGTGCTCCCAGGCAAAAATTATATAGTACCTACCCTTATCCAGCACCAGTTCCTCGTCTACCAGCTGCCAACCGGCACCCGCCAGCCAGCGCCTTAAAGCCATATGATCCCCCTGCGGTTGCAATATCAAACGCCTTGTAGTTTTTAGTATTTCCGGAGAAGCAGAAAGTATAGCCTGGATAGTATTAGCCCCTAACCCGGCAATGGTAATAACCTCTACCTCTCCCGGTCTTAAAGGTTTAAGCCCCCACCCCAGGCGGATATCGATCAAGTGGCTTAGGCCGGCTGCGGCCACATTAGCCAAGGCATTCTGGTAAGGCCGGTACCGGCTTTCCACACCTACCGCTTTGGGTGAGTGCCCCCGCCCGACCAAATAAATAGGGAGGTAAGCATGATCGGTCCCGATATCCGCAAAAGCTTTGCCGCCGGGGACCATGGCTGCCACCCCCTGTAAGCGGGAGGAAAGCTCTATGTCACGGCGAGAATTAAAAAAGGTCAGCAGTCACGGTCACCTCCCGACCTCCGACTCTGACCTTCCCTTAAGCATAATTGGTGGGCCCACTAGGATTCGAACCTAGAACCAACGGATTATGAGTCCGCTGCTCTGCCGTTGAGCTATGGGCCCTCTTTTGGCTCCCCGGGCAGGACTCGAACCTGCAACCACTCGGTTAACAGCCGAGCGCTCTACCATTGAGCTACCGAGGAAAGCCACCGCTATTAATTATACGACAGACTGCGTCTCAGGTCAACCCCTTGGCGCCTCCCCTGCAAAAAGTGGGGATGCGCCAGCTTGGCGGTCTGAGCAACTTAAAGCTTTTTGGAATATCTCCACTATCCCCTGGATAACTCGCCCAAAAATGTAAAGCTTGTGAACGAAACTATGGCCCATTACCCCCCTTATTTAATAGCTCTCTTCTATTTCTTCAGCTTTACCCCGGAACACGTAATAAACGTAAGCGGTATAAAGGAGAACTATGGGTACCCCCAGCACCGCTATGATAAACATAGTCTTCAAAGTAAGGGGCGAGGAGGAAGCATTGTAAATCGTCAAATTAAGTGCAGGATCAGTAGCAAAAACCAGGTTGGGATACATACCCGCGGCCATGGTAGCCACCATACCTGCCAAACTCAGGGAGGAACCCACAAAGGCAGTCAGAGCTTTCTCCCGCCGCAAGGCCCCATAAGTAACCACCAGGCCCACCCATAGCAAAAGAGGGAAAACATAAATAACCGGTGTTTTAGTGTAGTTGGCAAAAAGGTGCCTAGCTTCTATGGTGGAATAGAGGGTGGCCAAAAGGTACAGGCCTAACAAGGCCCACCAGGCCGACCCGCCGATGGTCCGAGCCCGCTGGTAAATCTCCCCTTTGGTCTTAACCATGGCGTAAGTCGCTCCCTGCAGAATAAAGGCGGCTAGGCCTACCAGCCCTAAGAGCAAGGAATAAGGGTTAAGAAGGGTCCAAAAAGTACCCGCATAATTTTGCCCTGCATCCAGGGGGATTCCTCTGGCCACATTCCCTACCGCTACCCCGAAGAGGAGGGCGGGTAGCAGGCTTCCTAGAAAGAAGGCCAGATCCAGGAGTTCTTTCTTTTCGGCGAGTTTGTTGCGGTATTCTATGGCCACAGCCCGGAGGATTAGGGCAAAAAGTACTAACATTAAGGCCAGGTAAAAGCCGCTGAAAACCGTGGCATACACCAAGGGAAAGGCAGCAAAGAGAGCTCCTCCCCCTGTAAGCAACCACACTTCGTTCCCATCCCAAAAAGGTCCCAGGGCGGTAAGAAGTACTCGTCTTTCCTTGTCCTCTCTAGCCAGCCAGGGATAAAGGACCCCTACTCCTAAATCGAATCCATCTAAAACAGCGTATCCGGCCAGTAAGACCATTACTAAAATAAACCAAATGGTATTTAAAGTCATCCAGGCTCCCCCTTTCTATTGTGCTCCGTTATTCTGTATCCTTTATCTCACTCCATAAGAACCATGTACTCCAGTTACCCCACCAACTTTTAATTGCTCCTTGACCCCTGGGCCCATACCGTAGCCCTTGACCTCGCGGAACATAAGGAACAAGAAAATACCAAATAAGATAACGTAGAAAACGGTAAAAGCTACCAGAGTAGTGAATACCTGACTAGCCGGTAAAGGCGAAACTGCTTGCGCGGTCTTAAGCAATCCGTATACTATCCAGGGTTGCCGGCCTACCTCGGTAACCAGCCACCCTAGCTGGCTGGCCACATAGGGTATAGGTATAGAGTAAAGGAGCACCTTTAAGAAAGAGGAACGGGCGGTAAGCTGACCGCGTAACCACAAGTAAGCACCCCAGAGCATTACTCCAGCCAAATATAGCCCTAAAAGGACCATAAGCCGATAAGCGAAAAAGAGTGGTGTGACAGGTGGCCGGAGTTCTGGGGGGAATTCCTTTAAACCCTGGATCGTTCCCTGGGTGTCGCCGTGCACTAGCCAGCTTAGCATCCCGGGAAGCCCTACCTCCAAAGTGTTCCTCTCGCTGGCCGGATCCGGGAGGGCAAAAAGAAGCAGGGGTGCAGCCTCTCTAGTTTCCCACTGGGCTTCAAAGGCTGCCAGTTTGGCGGGTTGGGTATAGGCTACTTGCTGGGCATGGTTATGGCCCAACAGGATCTGGAGCAAGGTAAAGATGAGCCCGAAAGTGAAGGCCAATTTCAGGGAAGGCACCGCCATATCCTCGTTTTTCTTCTTAAGCAGGTAATAAGCACTGATACCTGTAACGAAGAAAGCTGCAGTTATATAGGACGCGGCAATGGTGTGCAAGAAACGGGGGACTGTAGAAGGATTAAACACGGCTTCCACAAAGCTGGTTAACACGGCCCGGCCGCCCTCTATTTGATACCCAGCCGGAGTCTGCTGCCAGGAGTTGGCGGCCAGAATCCAGAAAGCAGAGAGATTAGTGCCCAGGGCTACCATTAAAGCTGCGAAAAAGCGCATAAAAAGAGAAATCCGGTCCCTTCCGAAGAGGAGCAATCCGATGAAGGTAGATTCCAGGAAGAAGGCAAAAACCCCTTCCGCCGCCAGGGGAGCTCCAAATATATCGCCTACAAAGCGAGAATAATTGGCCCAATTGGTTCCGAATTGAAATTCTAAAGTTATACCGCTAGCTACACCGATGGCAAAATTTATAGCCAATAGCTTGGTCCAAAAGCGGGCCATCTTATCCCAGACAGGATCCCGGCTCCGCCAATAACGGTACTCCATTATAGCGATGAGCACCGCTAGCCCGATGGTGAGGGGGACATAAAGGAAATGAAAGGCTGACGTCAAGGCAAACTGAATGCGGGAGAGGGTAAGGGTATTCATTATTTTTTTACCTCCCTAATATAAAAGTATACTAATTAAGTATACTTTCGGGGTGAAAATAAAGTAGTATTAACCTAAAAAATTGAACTCTTGACCTAAAAACCAATATCGCCCAAAATTTTACTTTATGATTGTGCTTACTTATATAAATTCTTGAGCATCTTGGGTATCCCGCCTACTTTTATGAAGCAGCTCAGCCAAGGAAACGGAATCTAAAAGTTCGTTTACTACCTTTTGCACCGTAGAGAGGGTTTCATGCACAGGACAAAAATTGGCCCACTTCTTAGAACAATATTCAGGATCTACTAAGCACCGGTTGATTTCTATTGGACCTTCTACAGCCTGTATCACATCCAAAAGGGTTATTTTATCTGGCGGGCGTGCTAAGCGATACCCCCCCTTTGCTCCCCTTACGGCTTCTACGAGTTTAGCCTTTATCAAGGAGCGAAAGATCTTAAGAAGAAATCTTAACGGGATGGCTTCTTCCCGGGCAATGGTTTCCGCGTCTACCACCTCCCCTACCTTTATCCTAGCCAGGTGTAGGGTTGCCCTTAAAGCATAATCCGTAGCTTGAGTTAAGCGGATATTTTATTCACCTTCCCCTTCAAGGTAGGCTGGAGTGTGAATTCCGGAGGACAACGCTATTCTTTCGGACTTGGTGAAACAACCTTCCCAAGGCCCCGGAACGTAAGGCCCGTCCAGTAAAGTATACCACAATAGTATACTTTCTACCAATATAGTAACACCTGCGCTGGCTGCTGTCAATAACTAAAAAAGGCTCTATGTCACCGGACTGTGATATTGTCATAACCGTAAGCGCACTGAGAAGAGGTCAGTATGAGATTAGAAACTTTTTGAGCTAAAAAGAAGCTAAAATGGTCTACGTTATGGAACGGATCTTAGCCCGAAAGCTCGCCGTCCGGGAGGCAGCAGAGCTTATTGAATTAAGTGAACGCCAGATATTCATGTTCCGCCTCAAGGGAGGAAGGAAAAAAGAAGACATTGCCAAGGAATTTCAAGAAATCGCCGGAACGTGTTAATCTTATGCATGGGGGCACTCCTTTCTTGCAGAGGTTTGTGTTACCAGCATTCCATTTGGATGTGCCCCCACCCTTTGCTCCTTTACATCTAAGAAATTTACACCTCCCTTATTGAACTCTACCTAGCCCTATCCCACGCTTTTTATTAATTATCAAATAGAGCCCCTTGGCCTTATTCCAGGTAATCCTTAAGCTTTTTGCTCCGGCTAGGGTGACGCAGCTTGCGCAAGGCCTTCGCTTCTATCTGCCGAATGCGCTCCCGGGTTACTCCAAATTCCTGGCCTACTTCCTCCAGGGTACGAGCTCGCCCATCATCCAGGCCAAACCGCAGGCGTAGGACTTTCCTCTCCCTGGGCGTCAAGGATTCCAATACTTCTTCCAGCTGCTCCCGCAAAAGCATATAGGACGCGGCATCCGCTGGGGCCAAAGCGTCCTCATCTTCTATGAAATCGCCAAGGTGGCTATCTTCTTCTTCTCCAATGGGTGTCTCCAGAGAGACCGGTTCCTGGGCAATCTTCATGATCTCCCGTACCCGCTCTACAGGAATATCCATCTCCTTGGCTATTTCTTCCGGGGTAGGCTCCCGGCCCAGTTCCTGCAAAAGGTTGCGGGATACACGAATTAGTTTATTGATGGTTTCCACCATATGCACAGGAATCCGGATAGTCCGCGCCTGATCGGCAATAGCTCGGGTAATAGCCTGGCGTATCCACCAGGTAGCATAAGTGCTAAACTTATATCCTTTACGCCAATCGAATTTTTCTACAGCCTTAATAAGGCCGAGATTACCTTCCTGGATGAGGTCTAAAAAGAGCATACCGCGACCTACGTAGCGTTTAGCAATGCTCACTACCAGGCGCAAATTAGCCTCTGCCAGCCTTCTTTTGGCCTCTTCATCCCCTTGTTCCATGCGTTTAGCCAATTCTATTTCTTCTTCCGGTGTGAGCAGAGGTATCCGGCCTATCTCTTTCAAGTACATCCGTACGGGGTCATCAATTCCTACGCCTTCAGGTACGGACAGATCCAAATCAGCTTCTACAGAAGCCCCATCATCTTTTTCCAGGGCTTCCAGTTCGGCCATCTCCGGTATAATATCAATACCCAATTGGTTCAGGTGATCGTAGAGGTCATCGATCTGTTCGGGTGTCAATTCTATTCCCTGAAGGGTATCTATAATTTCCTGGTAAGTTAGAGAACCCCGCTTTTTGCCCTTTTCAATCAGTTCTTTTATTAATTCGTGTTTGTTTTGTTCCTCGTGTTTTTTCTGGGCTTCTTGCTCTTGTCTTCTCTGCTCTTGTTTCTTCTGTTCTTCTTCCTTCACTAAAACTCCCCCCTTCCTGTCCTCAACATTTTTATGTCTCTAGCTAAAGCTAGGATTCTAGCCTGTAAGGATCTTACCTCTTCTCTCTGGCCGGCTGCCTCAGCCATAGCTAAATGTCGCTGGCAGATATTTATTTCTTCCTGCAGCCTCTTTAAACGTATGGCCTTAATAGCTCTATCCAGGGATTTAGGATTAAAGGGCTCTTTTTCTCCTTCCAGGGCCAACCGGGCCAGATAAGGATGGGCCTCGGGTTCCAACCTTTTGATAAGTTCCTCGTGTAAATCCTTTCCCTCCAAATGGGGATTTATTTTTCTTAACTCTCTAGCTGCCGAGGCGATAACTCTGGCCGGCGATAACTGCCAAAAATCTGTTCCCAGCGCCGTCTCTATATGGCTGGCCAGTTCGGCTCTGGCCAGGTAGGCTGATAAGAGGAAAACTTCCGGACCATTAAAGGTTATTTTAACCGGTTCTAAGGCACTATCCCTAGTATACCTGCTTTTTCCTCTGTTATCCTGCCTGCGTTTAAATTTTTGTATTTCCTCATAGATCGCTGTTTCCGCCTGACCGGTGCGCCGGCTGAGCAATCGGACATAAGTATCTCTCTCTACGGCATTCTCTATTTCGGCCAAATAGGGTACCACTGCATTTATCGCGGCTACACGACCTCCTGGATCTGTTAAATCATGAGTGCTTACCGCCTGTTCTATAACATAAACCAGCCAGGGCTGGGCCTCTTCAATAAGTTTCTGGAAGGCCTCCCCGCCCCGAGCCTTTAAGAATTCATCGGGATCCTTGCCCTCCGGCAATAACAAAATCCTCACTTTTAAGCCTGTGCCGGCCAAAATACTTAAGTTGCGCAGAACTGCTGTTCTTCCTGCTTCATCGGCATCATAGGCAATAACGACTTCTGAGGCGTACCGCTTCAACTCCCTGGCCTGTTCCACAGTTAGGGCGGTACCTAAAGTAGCTACTACATTGTCTATACCGTGTTGCCAGGCAGCTATGGCATCCATATAACCTTCTACGACTAACGCCCTGTCCTGGCGCCGTATTCCCGGGGCGGCCAAGTGCAACCCGTAAAGGTGGCGACCCTTTTGGAAAAGTACGGTCTCCGGCGTATTCAAATATTTAGGGTGGCTATCATCCAGTGCCCGGCCGCCAAACCCAATAACTCTGCCAGCAATATCCTTTATGGGAAACATGAGCCGGCGGCGAAAGCGATCCCGGGTACCTTCCGGGTAGCGCGAGGCAGACAGCCCGGCACGAGCAATCTCGTAGGGTTTAAAGCCGTGACGCCGCAAATATTCCACCACGGCCGTGGGACTGTCCGGCGCATATCCTAGTTCAAATTTCTGCACTGCTTCTGTATTTACCTGGCGCTGGCGCAAGTATTCCCTCGCTCCGGCCGCCTCAGGATGTTGAAGAAGGAGCAGGTGATAAAACCTGGCCGCTAGGGCGCCTATCTGGTAAAGCCTCTCCTTTTCCCGGCGCAGGGAAGAACCCACTTGGCCCTCCTGTCTTTCTTCCAGCCGTATCCCGGCGCGCTCAGCCAGCTGCTGCACCGCCTCCGGAAAGGTTAAGCCCATCTGTCTCATCAAGAAGGTAAAAATATCGCCCCCGGCTCCACAGCCAAAACAGTAAAACATACCTTTGCTCTGGCTCACGGTAAAGGATGGTGTTCTTTCACTATGAAAGGGGCATAAACCAACATAATTCTGGCCGCGCTTTTTTAAACGGACATATTCACCTATCACCTCAATAATATCTACTTTAGCCTTGATCTCCTCTAACAAGTCTTCAGGAAAGGCAGACGGCAAGGGTTATGCCCCCTTGTAGTTTACGGGCCAAATGTCTTTATTGTATTCGCCATTTAAGCCAAATATCCTCTTTTTTTAGGTCAATACCGGCTTATTCTATTATTTGTTACTATTTACCATATTATACCTTAAGGCTTTTACATAGTGCTTACTGCCTTTAGGGACAATAGAAATGAGGTGATCTTTAATGGCCAAATTTATCGCCTTTATATTAATAGCCCTGCTGGGAGGCAGCAGCCTTTATGTACTTTACAAAGGAGTAATTTTACCTCTTTTTGAGCCGTATCTTAAAACGAGGCAGTAAAATGTTATCCCCCAATAAAGTTTATGCTTTGGTATAAGATATGGTGGAGCTGGTTATAATAGGCCTGGAAGGTACTTTGAGGGAAATCCTGCCGGCGTCTTCGTCAAACGCCGGATAGCCTGACGAGCGAAGAGATTTTCCGGGGGTACCTTCCCATTCTATCTAGCTAGCTAGAACTCTTTATAGATGAAAACCAGTGGGCACGAATAATTTCTGATATTGCAGTATAGCGAACCGGTCGGTCATGCCCGCTATGTAATCGCACACTCGCCGGCTTAAGTTTTCTTCCGGGTGCCTGGCAGGTGGCAAGAGCTCGGGATGTTCCAGGTAATAATAATATAGCTCCTTCAGCATTCTCTTGGCTTTGCCTTCTTCCGTTTTGGCCCGCGATCCTATATAAACATATTTAAAAAGAAAAGCCCGCAATGAATCAGTAGCTTCCTGGACCCGCGAGCTCATGGCAATGCGTTCCTTCCCCCAGCTATTTTGGATAATGTCCAAGACCATAGTATTAATCCGCTGGCGATGTTCGCAACCCAATACCTCCAAACACTCGGCTGGCAGGTCCTCTGGAGCAATAATCCCAGCTCGCAAAGCATCATCAATATCATGGTTAATATAGGCTATGCGGTCGGCATAGCAGATAATTTGCCCTTCCAGGGTCTGGGGTTTCACCGGTCCTGTGTGATGGACTATACCGTCCCGCACCTCCCAGGTAAGGTTTAGTCCACCTTCTCCCTCTAAAAGTTCTACTACCCTCAAGCTCTGCTCGTTATGTTTAAAACCGCCGGGAACAATTTCATTCAAAGCTTCTTCCCCGGCATGGCCAAAGGGAGTATGCCCAAGATCATGCCCCAGGGCAATAGCTTCGGTTAGATCTTCGTTTAACCTTAAAGCGCGAGCTATTGTTCGCCCTATCTGGGCCACTTCTAGCGTATGGGTAAGCCGGGTACGGAAATGGTCGCCTTCCGGAGCTATAAAAACCTGGGTTTTATGTTTCAGCCGGCGGAAGGCTTTGCAATGGATAATTCTATCCCTGTCCCGTTGAAACTCCGTCCTCACCTGGCAGGGTGTTTCAGGCCGTACACGGCCCCGGCTCCGGCTGCTTAAGGCGGCAAAGGGTGAAAGCAACTCTTCTTCCAGGCGTTCGGCTTCCTCCCGCAAAAGCAATGAACCTTCCCCCTCTCTAGCCGCGATGGCGTAGAGACATAGTGGCAGCCGCAACTTCTGCCAAGCGCAAGCCCAAAATCTTTGCTCGCTGCTGAGCGAATTCGTCCTGGGTTACGGGTGCTTGACCGCAACCGCCCTGGTGCCCACAGTCATATTCCCGGTAACCATCCCCTACAATCATCATCCCCTGTATGAGCATCATATCGAAGAGGGCTTTAAGGGTAGTTTCTTGTCCTCCAAAGCGGCTACCGCCGACGGCTAAAGCGGCACCCACCACATTGAGGAGGGCCTTTTCTTTGCGCAAAATCCGGCTTTTATCCCAAAAGGCCTTAAGCTGGGCGGAAACACTACCGAAATAAACGGGGCTGCCTAGAAGAAGGCCATCGGCCCGGCGCAAAAGCTCGTAAGCCTCGCCCAGACGATTGCCCCGGGAACAAAAGCCCTCACAGGGAGAGCTGCACTGATTGCAGAAAAAATATTTTTGATCTGCCAGGGCCTCATTCACATGGATCAATACTGTTTCTGCTCCGGCACTTGCGGCAGCCGCCAGCCCCTGCCCTACCAGAAAAGCCGTATTACCGTCTTTTCGAGGACTGCCATTAATGCCCACAATTAACATACTTAGTCACCCTTTAGCGAACCGAATTTACCTTGCAAATGTTCGACATGAAGGCAACCTTCTCCTCCTGATCCGGTATTAAGATGCGTTTCCCTTGGCTCCCTTCTTCAGCATATTAGCAATAGCTTGCCTGGCCAGGGCATCGCAGCGATTGTTTTCTGCATTGTCGCTGTGGCCGGCCACCTTCAGCCACTCCACTTGGTGCCGGGCGGTAAGCTCTAGGAGTTCTCGCCAAAGATCCTGGTTTTCCACCGGTTCCTTTTTGATCGTCCGCCAGCCATTTTCTTGCCAGCGCCTGATCCATCCCTGCCGGAAAGCATTGACCAGGTAAGCGCTGTCGCTGTATAGTTTCACCCGGCAAGGTTCCTTTAAGGCTTTTAAAGCTTCAATGGCCGCTGTCAATTCCATACGCTGGTTGGTTGTTTCCGGTACGGCTCCCGAAAGTTCCTTACGGTGATTCCCGTAAAGGAGAACTGCACCCCAACCGCCCGGTCCGGGGTTGCCGCTACAGGCTCCGTCGGTATAGATTATTACTTCTTTCATATCAGAAGCGCCCTTCACCCGCTCCTCCTGGCGCCCCGCCTATCTCCGGCTATAATAGGCCACGAAGCGTTCTATACTGCGGTCGTAAGTCCGTTCAATTTCGGGGGGAAATAGACAACCAGGGAGCTCGCCATGCTTCCGGTGATAGGTGATGCAGGCACAACAATTTCCCTTTCTGCTACAAGGTTCATAAGTGCAGGTACAGATTTTTTTATTTTGGGAGACGTTAAGGCATTCGGCCATAGGTCTTTACCTCCTTCTTCCCTTATAGCTTCTCCTTTTAGGGCTAGGATTCCTGCTAATCTTGTGTCATACTTGTTTATATTACATACTAAAGATAAAGTGAAAAGAAATCTCTATTTCTCCTGGAGTGATAAAGAAGAAAATGAATAATAATTTGCCTCCCATTCTGGTGAGCGCCTGCCTGGCCGGTTATAATTGCAAATATAATGGCCAGTCTAACCTGGTGCCAGAAATAAAGGAATTAGTAGCCCAGCATAAAGCCATCCCTGTCTGCCCCGAAAAGCTGGGAGGGCTACCCATTCCTCGGCCTCCGGCAGAAATTAAGGGCGGGGACGGCTTCCATGTGTTACAAGGCAAAGCCAGGGTAGTGAACAAAAAAGGCGAAGACGTAACCCAGGCTTTCCTCCAGGGTGCGCATGCTACCCTGGAATTGGCCCACCGCCTGGGGACGCGGGTCGCCATTCTCAAGGAAAGAAGCCCTTCTTGTGGGGTTAAAAAAATCTACGACGGTAGCTTTAGCGGCGAGACCAGACCCGGTTGCGGCGTTACCGCCGCCTTACTTCTCCGGCATGGTCTACAGCTCTTCAGCGAAGAGACCTGGAAGGAAGGGAGGGGGTAAGATAAGCCGGGGATATATCCCCGGCTTATCCTATTCCGTACTGTATTTTTCGGCTGTCTCTTGCTTTTCCCGAATAGCCGCTTGGGCCGCAGCCAAACGAGCTACGGGCACGCGGAAGGGCGAACAGCTGACATAGTTAAGGCCGATCATGTGACAGAACTCCACGGAACTCGGCTCACCACCATGTTCACCGCAGATGCCTATTTCCAGGTCTGGCCTGGTCTTGCGGCCCAGCTCTACCGCCATCCGCATGAATTTACCTACACCCTCCCGGTCCAGCACAATGAAGGGATTCTCCTTCAAAATCTTCTCTTCCAGGTACTGGGGCAGGAACTTGGCCTCGGCGTCATCACGGCTGAAGCCGAAGGTGGTCTGGGTAAGGTCATTGGTACCGAAGGAGAAGAACTCGGCTTCCTCCGCAATCTCATCAGCTGTAGCACAAGCCCTGGGCATCTCGATCATGGTGCCCACCTTGTACTCGAATTCCACTCCGGTCTCCTTCTTCACCTGGGCGGCTACTTCATCCACCAGTTGACGCAGCCTCCGCAGTTCATTGACGTGGATGACAAGGGGAATCTCTACCTCCGGCAATACGTTAATACCTTCTTTCTTGAGTTGAGCTACGGCCTGGAAGATGGCCCGGGCTTGCATAGCATATACTTCGGGATAAGTAATGCCCAAACGGCAACCCCGGTGGCCCAGCATGGGGTTAAATTCTTCCCTGGCCCGGACTTCCCTTAAGAGGGCCCGCTTGGCTTCCAATTCTTCCTTCTTTCCGCCGGTAGCCTCCATCCTCGTAATCTCTACCAGCAGCTCTTCCGAACTGGGCAAGAATTCATGCAGGGGCGGGTCCAGCAGGCGGATGGTAACCGGTAAGCCCTCCATTACCTTCAGGATCTCATAGAAATCGCCCTGCTGCATGGGTAGCAGTTTGGCCAAGGCCGCTTCGCGTTCTTCCTTGGTTTTGGCCAAAATCATTTGTTGCACTACCGGCAGGCGATCCACAGCCATGAACATATGCTCGGTGCGGGTAAGGCCAATACCTTCAGCGCCAAATTCCCTAGCCCGCTGTGCATCTTCCGGCGTGTCGGCATTGGCACGTACCTTCAGGCGACGTGCCTTATCAGCCCACTGGAGCAAAGTCTTGAACTCGCTAGTGAGTTGCGGCTCTACCAGCGGCACTTCTCCTAGCATGACCTGGCCGGTAGCTCCATCGATGGAGATAATATCTCCTTCCTTGACTTCCAGGTCGCCCACAAAGAATCTCTTGCCGCCCACATCGATCTTGATATCGCCGCAGCCGACCACAGCCGGTTTGCCCATGCCGCGGGCCACTACTGCAGCATGGCTGGTCATCCCGCCGCGGGCGGTTAAGACCCCTTGGGCCTGGACAATGCCGTGGATGTCATCGGGTGTAGTCTCGTTGCGCACCAGAATAACTTTTTCGCCATCTAACCCCAGCTTCTCAGCCTCATCGGCATCAAAGACGACTTTACCAGAGGCAGCGCCCGGAGAGGCCGGCAAGCCCTTGGCAATTACCTGGACTTTAGCGTTGGGATCCACGCGCCGGTGCAGGAGCTGGACTACTTGGTCAGGATCTACCCTTAGGATAGCCTCTTCTTTAGTGATCAGGCCTTCTTCTACCATATCAACAGCTATCTTTACTGCTGCAGCCGCCGTCCGCTTCCCAACGCGGGTTTGAAGGATATACAGCTTGCCTCTTTCTATGGTAAACTCGATATCCTGCATGTCGCGGTAATGCTTCTCCAAAAGGGTACAGATCTCCTCAAATTGCCGGTAGGTTTCCGGCATTTCCTGTTTTAGCTCGGCTATGGGTTTAGGCGTGCGGATACCGGCTACTACATCCTCGCCCTGGGCGTTAAGGAGATATTCGCCGTAAATACCCTTTTCTCCGGTGGAGGGATTGCGGGTAAAGGCTACACCCGTACCGCTGGTGGGACCCATATTCCCGAAGACCATGGTCTGTATGTTGACCGCCGTACCCAGGTCATCGGGAATTTTATTGATCTTGCGGTAAACAATAGCCCGCGGGTTGTTCCAGGAATCAAAAACTGCCCTTATAGCCATCCGAAGCTGCTCTTGGGGATCCTGCGGGAAGTCCCTCCCGGTCTCCCTCTTGATTAAATCCTTGTACTCGGCAATGACCTCTTTTAAAGCCTCAGGAGTGAGTTCATTATCAAATTTAACCCCTAAGCTCTCTTTATGTTTCTCCAGGATGGCTTCAAATTTGCCGTGCTCCACACCGAGGACCACGTCGCCAAACATCTGTATAAAGCGCCGGTAGCAGTCCAGAGCAAAGCGCTCATCATTAGTATTAGCAGCCAAAGCTTTAACAGATTCATCATTTAGCCCCAAGTTCAAGATGGTATCCATCATTCCCGGCATGGAAACGGGGGCTCCAGAGCGGACAGAAACAAGTAGGGGATCCTGGGGATCGCCCAATTTCTTGCCCACCAAAGCCTCCAGATCTTTAAGCCGGGTCTCCAGCTCCTCTTCCAGTCCAGGCGGGAACTGCCGGCCCAGACGGTTATATTCATTACAGGCCTCACAAGTGATGGTGATACCCGGCGGTACCGGTAGGCCGATATTGGTCATCTCGGCCAGGTTGGCTCCCTTGCCGCCTAACAGCTTCTTCATATCGGCTCTACCTTCAGAGAAGAGATAGATGTACTTTTTACCTGCCATCTTTTTCCCCCCGATAATAGATTTGAAGTATTTTAATGGCCGTATCTTCTACAGCCTTATTGGTAACATCAATCACAGGACAGCCCAATCGCTTCATAACTTCATGGGCATAGGTCAGCTCTTGCTGAATGCGCTCCATAGTGGCGTAATCAGCCCGAGGCGGTAGACCCATAGTTTTTAACCTCTCCTGCCTTATCTGGTAGAGCTGATCAGCATCAATGGTAAGCCCGATTATTTTCCCCCGCGGTAAAGAGAGAAGCTCTTCCGGCAAGGGAACCTCGGGTACCAACGCTAAGTTGGCAGCACGCAATCGCTTGTGGGCCAGATACATGCACACAGGCGTCTTGGAGGTACGGGAAACGCCTATAAGAACCACATCAGCATATAGAAGGCCACGGGGATCCTTGCCGTTATCGTATTTAACGGCAAAATCGATGGCTTCCATTTTAAGAAAATAATCTTCGTCTAGACGCCTGATAAGCCCCGGCTCCAGGCGAGGAGTTTTGCCTGTAATATTGGCAATAGCTTCCAGCATGGGCCCTAACAAGTCCACTGCCGGGACGCTGTAAGCCTCGGCTAGTTCCAGGAGCCTTTTCTTGAGTTCAGGCAGAACGAGGGTAAAGGCTATTAATCCCTTCTCCTGGGCTGCTTCTGTTACTATCTCCTCTAAGTATTCTATTTCCGTAACATAGGGTATACGGCGAATATCCAGTTCTGCCCCATCGAACTGACTAGCTGCTGCCCGGGCAACATGTTCGGCAGTCTCACCTAAGGAATCCGAAACAACATAAATAATGCCGATGGCAGAGCCCTCCTTTCTACCTGCCGGCCGTACCTAGCTCTACAAAGAGCTTGGCTATAGTGGTTTTGGTAATCCGGCCGATGACTTCCAATTTGTTCCGGGAACCGGCTACAGGCCGCACTACCGGCAGTGCATCTACTTCGTGCTCAATTATTTTTTTGGCAGCAGTTAAGACACTTTCTTCCGGGGTAGTACAGATAATGTTAGGCATACGGGTCATTACCACTGAGACCGGCATCTGCTGCAAATTGGCAGTGCCACCAATAGCTGCCTTGAGAAGATCTTTCCGCGATACTACGCCCTCCAAATGCCCCTCGCCATCTACTACCATTAAAGTGCCTACATCTTCTATAAATAATGTAACAATGGCATCGTAGACAGAGGCATCACGGCGAATAACCTTGGGCAGTCCCTTAACATCTCCTACTTTAATTTTTTTTATCTCTTCAGCCACCAGAGCTTGTACCGATTTGCCTTGATAAAAATAACCTACCCGCGGCCGCGCTTCTAATATACCCGACATGGTGAGGATAGCGAGGTCGGGGCGCAGGGCGGCTCTAGTGAGATTCAACATGGCAGCAATCTGTTGGCTAGTGATAGGCCCATACCGCTTGACGATCTCTACTATTTTCTCTTGCCGCGGCGAAAGCTGCACGGCGTCACCACCCTTAACCGGCCGCCGGCAACGGTTGTATACATAATTACGTATACAACGTTGCCAGCCTTTTTCCTGCTTTCCCTTAAAAATTTCACTATGCAGGAATTAAACGAGACAAATCCGCCACCTTTAAGACCAAACCGGTTATCCCGCGCAAAAGCGCCAGTCTATTGCGCCTCACCTCTGGCTCAGGGGCCATGACCAGAACCTGGTCAAAAAAGACATCAATGGGTTCCCGTAAGGCCACCATCTTCTCCAAGGCTCCTAAATAATCTCCTTTGGCCAGGTAGGGGCTTGTCGTTGCTTCAACGGTGGTTAAGGCATGGTACAGCTTTCGCTCTGCTTCCTCCTTGAGCTGCCCCGGATCGATAAAAATTCCCCCTCTCTCATTCACCTGGCGGGCCAGGTTAAAGGCCCTGGTAAAGGCAGTGAGCAGCGCAGTCAAATCACCCTGCTGGCGGAAAGTCTCCAAATCCCGGGCGCGCTGATAAGCATCGGCCAGGTCATCCCAGCCCACGGCCAGCACCGCATCCACCACATCATAGCGTATTCCCTTTTCGGCCAGGATATGCTCCAGTCTACCCCGGAAAAAGCTTACGAGCTCCTCCTTTACCTCTGTCAGAGGCTTTAGCAGCTTTATCTGGCTGACCTCATACGTTCTGTAGGCAGTAGCAATGGCCTGTTCCAGCGAGAACCTTAAATTTAAATCTACGGCCATGGACACCACACCTTGAGCGTGGCGTCGCAAGCCAAAGGGGTCCTGGGAACCGGAGGGAATAAGGCCGCTGGCAAAACACCCGACCAGGGTATCGAAACGGTCCGCTAAACCTACCACTATGCCGCTAAGGGAATCCGGCAATCGATCGCCGCCGAAGCGCGGCCAATAATGCTGCCTTATTCCCCGGCAAACTTCCTCCTCTTCGCCATCCAGAGCAGCATAATAAGACCCCATAATCCCCTGTAACTCGGGAAATTCATAGACCATGCTGGTAACCAGATCGGCCTTGGCTAACTCCGCCGTCCTCTGTACTGTGGCCAGGAGTTTCTCCGGCAGGTCCAGGGTGCGAGCAAAGTAAACAGACAGTTTTTTTAAACGCTCCACTTTGGCCAGCATACTGCCCAGGTTTTCTTGGAAAAGAATATCCCCCAATTTGGGCACTTTACTGGCTAGAGATGTCTTGCGGTCTTCCTGGTAGAAAAAGGAAGCATCCGCCAGGCGGGCTTTAAGAACCTTTTCGTAACCCCGGCGTATATTGTCCAGGTGGTCTCCTGTTCCATTATGCACAGCAATAAACAGGGGCAATAGCTTTTCCCCTTGACTGTCCCAAACAGGAAAATAACGCTGGTGTTCGCGCATGGGAGTGGTAACTACTTCCTGAGGAAGCTGGAGGTACTTGTCTTCTATCCGACCGCAAACAGCCGTGGGGTATTCTACCAGGAAGGTTATTTCTTCCAGCAGCTCGGGGTCGTCTTCTACCACCCCGCCCTCTTTACGAGCCAGGTTTACTACTTCTTCCCATATGAGCTGTCGACGCCGGCGGTGGTCAGCAATCACATAGTTTTGCTCCAACACCCGAAAATAATCTTGGGGTAGCTCCACCGGATGAGGGCCGTGAGCCAAGAAGCGATGGCCGTAAGTAAAGCGGTCGGCTTTGAGGCCGGCCAGCTCCACGGGAACTATGTCCGGGCCAAAAAGGGCTAGTAACCAGCGGATAGGCCGGATGAAGCGGATCTCTAAGTCGCCCCAGCGCATAGGTCGAGGAAAGCTTAAGTCCTCTATTATTTTCGGCAAAATCTCGGGTAAGGCATCCAGGGTTGGGCGACCGGTTTCCCTTTTAACGGCAAAGACATAATCTCCGGAGGAGAGCTTGCGGATCTCTAGCTGGTCTACACTCACTCCCTGATTTTCGGCAAAGCCGAGGGCCGCCCGGGTTGGCTTCCCGTCGGGGTCAAAAGCTACCCTCGCCGGAGGCCCTTTGATTTCGCGGACCAGTTCCTTTTGTTCTTCAGCCAACCCGCTCACATAAAGGGTGAGGCGGCGCGGCGTACCATAGGCAGCCAGACTCTGGTAGGACAGGCGTGCTTCGCTCAATCGACTGGCGGCCAGCTCTTCCAGTCGAGCCAGGGTAGAAGGTATCATCCGCGCAGGCATTTCCTCTGTACCTATCTCGAAAATAAGATCTCGTACCAAACCCTACCCCTCCTTGATATCTAAACTGTTCTTGGTGTCTTGACCAAGCGGATACTTGTGATACTTCTCTGCCAGCGGCTTATCGCTGCCTATTGAAAAGCTCTTAAGGAGGGGATAGCCCAGCTTCTCTCGCTGCTCCAGGTAAGCTGCAGCACAGAGCCGGGCTAAGTGACGTACTCTGGCTATATAAGCCGTCCTTTCGGTAACACTGATAGCTCCTCGGGCATCCAATAAGTTAAAGGTATGGGAGCATTTTAACACATAATCGTAGGCCGGTTGCACCAGTTTCTGCTCTATTATGCGCTTGGCTTCGGCTTCATAAGTACTGAAAAGGGAAAAGAGCATGGCAGTATCAGCCGCAGTAAAATTGTAATGGGAATAATCTACTTCTGTCTGGTGGTGGATGTCGCCATAGGTTATACCGTCTGCCCACTCAATATCGAAAACGCTATCTACCTCTTGGATATACATGGCTAACCGCTCCAGGCCGTAAGTAATTTCGGCGCTTACCGGCTTAAGATCGAACCCCCCACATTGCTGGAAATAGGTGAACTGAGTGATCTCCATTCCATCCAGCCACACTTCCCAACCCAAACCCCAGGCCCCCAGAGTCGGCGATTCCCAGTTGTCTTCTACAAAGCGAATATCGTGCTCCAAGGGGTTAATGCCTAAAGCCTCCAGGCTCTTAAGGTAAATATCCTGGACATCCGGAGGGGAGGGTTTCAGGATAACCTGGAACTGGTAGTAATGTTGCAGTCGATTGGGGTTTTCGCCATACCGGCCATCCGTAGGACGGCGGGAGGGCTCCACATAGGCTACACGCCACGGTTCAGGCCCTAGAACGCGCAAGAAGGTCGCGGGGTGCATGGTACCGGCACCTTTTTCCAAGTCATAGGGCTGCTGGATAACACAATTTTGTTCGGCCCAAAAATTCTGCAAAGCGAGGATAAGCTGTTGAAAGTTCACGGTAAGGCACTCCCACTGTTTTTCTTCTTTATTTATTCTTGAAATATGTTAGCCTTCTTTCCTACACTTTTAAACCTTTAACACCTTTGCTACATAAAAAACCCGCCCCACCCAGGGACGGGAGCTTTCTCCTCCTCGTAAAATAATTTAACAGAGGAGGCGAAGATTGTCAACTTCCGGTATTCCCTACCTCTTTATCTGGCAGATCCAAGGAATGTTCTTCCACCTGCCCGCCGGGGCGCTCGATCTCTAGAGTATAGCGGTTAAAAAGGGCAGCCACTGTGCTTATTCCCGCTAGAATAGCCAGCTCGGTACTGGCCAGCACCCCCATAACGCCCAGGGCTCCGGCAGTAGCCGGTATTTCGGCTACAGTTTTGCCGTCCTTTTTGATTTTTATTTTGGTAGCATTACCTTTTTGGAGGATCTCTCTAATGCGCGCTAGAAGTTTTCCTCCCCAGGATTCCAGCTGTTCTACCACTGCTTCCTTCTTACCTTCCTCAAACCTTATTAGGGCTTCTATTACGTCCCCACCAGCTTCGTCGAGGGCTTTCTTGGCCTCCCGGTAGGACAGCCCTAAACGCTTACGCAAGATATCAATTTTTTCTAGTTCTGTTTCCGTACTCATGTTCATCCTCCCTAATTTTTTCCATTAAAATGCGGGATTTTAGCTTTCTGTCTAAATAGTATTCCAAATAACCAGGTAAAACTTCCGCCAACTCATCCTGACACCTAGAAGATAGCTTCAGCCGCTTAAGGTGCGCTCCATCTATCACCATCAGCCGCCGCCAGACGGCCAAAGTTTCCCGAGATAAGTAGTATTCCGGACCATGCTTTCCCCGGCAACTATGGCATAGGGCACCACCAGCCTCAGGAGCCACGGAGATAGCCCTTTCTTCCTCTAAGGGGCTTTCACAGGCAGCGCAAACTGTAAGCCGCGGAGAAAACCCCATAAGATTGATAATACGAGCCTCAAAGGCCCGGGCCACAAGGGAAGGATCTTCCCGCGTCAGCATGCTAAGGCTTTCCTTTAAGAGCCAAAACATCCCGGGACTAGCTTGTCCCGGCAGGGCAGCTGCTTCAGCTATTTCCGCCAAATAACAAGCAGTCAGGAGCCTGGTGAGGTTTTCTCTTAAAGGGGCGAAAAAGTCCTCTAACTGGCACTGGGTAACCGTGGCCATACTTTTCCCTTCGTAAAGCAAAAAACGGGCTAGACACAGGCGCTGCGTACCGCTTCTTAAGCTACTCTTAGCCTTACGCACCCCCTTGGCAATGGCTGTAATTTTCCCCCGGCTGGGGGTTAAAATATGCAAAATCCGGTCTGCCTCTTGGAAATCCTGGGTGGAAAGAACTATCCCCTTGACTTGATAAAGACCAGCCACTTTTATTTACCTGCCCGTCAATATTATTTTTTCCAGCCTTCTCTAGCCTATTACGGAGTTTGGCTGCCCCTCCCTTGATACCTCTATTTCGCTCTCCTGCAAACCCGCCTTTAATTCATATTTTTGATGTTGTTTATAGAGCAAATAAATACCTATATGCCCTGTGGCTGTAAAAATTTCCCAAAGAATATCGCTAGGTCTCACAGGTTTTCCCCTCCTGAAGGGACGTGCCTTTAACATATAGACTTGCCTAAAATAAGCGGCCTATACTGGTCTCCTTCTGCCAACTTCACACTTTTAACGATAGCCCAATTGCTTTAAGGCCGCCTCCTGCCAGCGCCAGTCCTTCTTTACCTTTACCCTTAAGTCAAGGTAAATTTGACTACCCAAGAGCCCTTCTATTTCCTGGCGGGCCAGAGTACCTATATCTTTTAGCATTCGTCCCCCTTTACCGATAAGGATACCTTTCTGAGAATCCCTTTCCACGTATATAGTAGCTGCTACATATACGACGCCCTTAGGGCGCGGAGCTATTTCCTCTACCACCACGGCTACCGAATGAGGCACTTCTTCTTCGGTTAAAAGCAAAATTTTCTCCCTGATAAGCTCAGCGATAATTAGGCTTTCCGGCTGATCGGTCACCTGCCCCGGGGGATAATATTGCGGTCCGGGCGGCAGGTGTTGGATGATTAAGGGCGGCAGCTCGCCCACATTAATTCCTTTTAAGGCTGAAACAGCCAGCACCGCTACAGGCTCGAAACGTGCGCGAAAAAACTCTTCCACTTGCACCAGCTGCTGCGAAGAAATCAGGTCAATTTTATTTAAAACCAAAATCACTGGCGTATTTACTTCCTTAAGAAAGTCCAGGATATACTCTTCGCCCCCACCTGGCTCTACCGAGGCATCCACGACATAAATAATAACATCAACCTCTTTTAGAGTTTGCTGCGCTACTTTAACCATATACTCGCCCAGGCGGTGCTTGGGTTTATGTATGCCCGGGGTATCCAAAAAAATAATCTGAGCTTTGTCGTCTGAATAAACTCCTAAGATCTTATTGCGCGTAGTCTGGGGTTTATCCGACATAATGGCTACTTTGCGTCCCACCAGGGCATTTAATAAAGTGGACTTACCGGCATTAGGCCGGCCAATAATTCCGGCGAAACCGGAACGGTAAGCCTCTTTTTCCACCATAGCTGGCTACTCCTTGAAATTAAAAGCGTCGGGTAAAAGGTCTTTTAGCCGCCTTAAGATAAGGCTCTTTCCGGGCTGACCTGTTATTATTTCCAGATCTGGAGCAAACTCCATCATAACCTGGCGGCAGGCGCCACAAGGAAAGCAAACGGGAAGGTCGCCTCCCACTACCGCTAGGGCTAAAAAATCACGCTCCCCTTCGGAAACAGCCTTCCAGAGGGCCACCCTTTCGGCACAAACAGTTAACCCGTAAGAAATGTTTTCAATGTTACATCCTTGATAAATCTTGCCGGAAGTAGCAAGTAAAGCTGCCCCCACTGGAAAGCGAGAATAAGGGGTATAGGCGTTCTTCCTGGCAGCTGCTGCAGCTTGGAGCAGCTCTTCTCGATTATATTCTCTAACCATTATTATACCTCTTTCTATCTCGAAAAACATTTTTAATCCAGCAGGAATTTAATAAGAGGGAATATAATCCTAATACTAGAGTTCAAAAAACTGGAGGAACTTAAAGTGTCACGCAGCTATCCCGATAAGCCTCTGGTGGGCGTAGGAGCCATTATTTTGAAAGGTGAAGAACTGCTTCTCGTACGGCGGGGCAGGCAGCCGGCCAGAGGACTTTGGAGCATCCCCGGAGGCAGGGTGGAAACAGGAGAAACCCTAGCCCAGGCCCTCCAGAGGGAGATCGCCGAAGAATGCGGCATCAGCATTATCGTGGGACCGCCGGTAGCCGTCCTGGACAGCATTTATACCGATGCTGAAGGCAGAGTAAAATATCACTATGTACTGGTTGATTTCTGGGCCGAATATGCCTCTGGTGAACTTCGCCCGGCCTCCGATGTACTGGAGGCTCGCTGGGTTCCATTGAAGGAGGTATCCGGCTATACTCTTACTGCCGGTACCCTGGAGCTGATAACCGAACTGGGCCTGCTCTCTCCCGAACCCTGTGTTAAACCTTCTGGAATTTTTTACCGCACCATCAAAAGGAGTAGCCTATAAGCCGCAGCAGTTTGGGCAAGAAAATTAACAGGCCGACGATGACCGCTCCTATGGCGGTCAAAAGGACGGCGCCGGCCGCCACATCTTTGGCCACCCGGGCCAGGGGATGGTAGCGAGGGCTATAAAGGTTAACGACCACTTCCAAGGCCGTATTGAGCATTTCCGCTGTTAACACCAGGGTTATAGTTAAAATCAAGGCCACCCATTCCCAGTCCCTTACCTTGAGATAATACCCAAGTAAGAGTACAACTGCAGCGGCGCTCAAATGGATGACCATGTTTATCTGAGTGCGCAAAGCATAAAAAATCCCGCTGAAGGCTGGTTGGAATTTTTTACGCACGCACCAGCCCCACCCTGAATAAAATTTCTTCCTGGCGGCGGAACATGATTTCCTCAGCCTCTTGATTGTCGTGGTCATAGCCCAGCAAGTGAAGAAAACCATGAACCGCCAGAAAGCCTATTTCCCTTTCCAAAGAGTGGCCATAGGCAGCAGCCTGGCGTTCGGCAGTCTCCAGGGAGATAAAAATATCCCCTAAAAGTAGCCCTTCTTCCCCTCCTTTGATTTCCGGTTCCTCTGGTACCTTTTCCTGCAGAGCAAAAGAAAGTACATCGGTGCTGCTGTCCACTCCGCGGTAGGTGCGGTTCAACCGTCGAATCTCGGCATCATCTACCAGAGTTACACTTACCTCTGCTCCTTCAGGTACACCTTCCACCCGGGCCGCTTCTTGTAGAAGGTCTCTTAGCATTTTTTCCAGGGAGGGATCCAGGGGTTCAGCCAGCTGATTGTTTATGAAGAACTCCATTCCGGTTCTTTCTCCTTTCCATTTCTCGTAGGACGGCTTCCGGATATTCTACCCGGGAGTGGAAAATGCCATTCAGAATACGCACAAAAGCATCGCCTATGATGGCGAGCTCTCTAAAGGTCAGGTTGCTGTTTTCTAATTGCCCATCTTCTAATTTTTCTTTAATGATTTTACGGACAAAACCTTCCATCCGCCCAGGCGTTAGCTTCGGCAAAGAACGAATACCTGCTTCCACGCTGTCTGCCAGCATCACAATGGCTGCTTCTTTGCTCTGGGGCTTGGGACTTTCATAGCGGAAGTCTTCTTCGTCCACCTCACTACTACTGTTTTTTTCGCAAGCCTTATGGTAGAAAAAGGATATAAGGGTGGTACCGTGATGCTGGGCAATAATATCCTGCACCACTTCCGGCAAGCGATATTCCCGGGCGAGGTCCAGCCCATCCTTTACATGGCAGGAAATAATCAACGTGCTTAAAGAGGGCGTTAGCTTATCATGGGGATTTTCCATGCCTACCTGATTTTCAATAAAAAAGTAGGGCCTTTTCAGCTTTCCGATATCGTGGTAATAAGCCCCGACCCTGGCCAGCAGAGAATCCGCCCCTACCGCGTTGGCAGCTGCTTCGGCCAAATTCCCGACCAAGATGCTATGGTGATAGGTCCCCGGCGCCTCCAGGAGCAGCCGCTTCAAGAGGGGATGATTGGGATTGGAAAGCTCCAGGAGTTTAACCGCAGTGGTAATACCAAAGGTGTTTTCTAAAAAGGGAAGGAAGCCAATGGTCAGCACCGTGGATAACACACCATTAGCCAGCGCCAGGCCTACCGAAATACTGAGCTGGAATAGAGAATGGTTCAGGAGTAGACCTAAAGCCACCACAGCTAGCAAATTAGCCAAGGTGAGATAAAGGCTGGATCGCGCGAGACTGGAACGTTGGTCCAGGTGGGAAACACAATATATACCTGTCAACCCGCTAATAACCCCGGCGACTACAAATTGGAAATAATTGCCGCTTATAATGCCTGCTTCGAGGGCCAAGAACAAAGTAAAGATAATTGCCACTTGGGCTTCCAAGAGAATGGCCGTCAGCATGGAGCCGGCGGCAACAGGAATGAGGTATCCCACTAGCTTAGATATTTCCGGCCGGTTGCCTAGACTTATGGCTGTCACACCTCGGGCGAAAAGAAGGAAGATCAGCCATAAGAGGCCCAACAACAGCAAAAGACGGTCGCTGGCATATATGTGCTTCTTAAAGCTGCGCAAGTAAAAGAGTATTAAGAACAACAGAATTCCCTGTAGGAATACTAAACCTAAAAGGCCGCTCCAGGTAGCCTCCGGCCGGAGAAGCCCCAATTTCTGCAAGGCCTCAATATCTTCTTCAGTAACAATCTCTCCATCTCCGACGATCTTTTCTCCCTGACGGATGGTAACCTGCACGGGAGCCACTTCGGCCCGTGCTTTTTCCTGCCTTTGCAGGGTAGCGGCCACATCATAAATTAAGTTGGGTTTTAGCTCCAGGTGTTGAACAATGGCCGTCAGGAAGGGTTTATATTTCCCTTCTACATTTAAATTTTCCACTTCGGATAGCATTTTCTGGCGGGTGGATTCCAGAGCATCCTGGGAAATGGCCCCCTGCATATTATGGCGTACGATTTGAATCAGCCGTTCTTCCAGGCTATTCAATTGGCCGCCCTCGGCCGCTGCCAAAGTTTCCCTAATTGCGGGGGTTAGCCCTAAACCTGGTAGGGCAGCCTCTAGGGCTGCGGCTCGCGTATTTAAATCCGTACTCTGACTATTGACTTGCCGCACCGCCTGAAAAACAGCACTGACCTGGGCTACGAGGCGCTCGGTTACGGTATTATCCACTTTATAAATAGGCTCTACCCTGCGAGCCGCTTCTTCCCGGGCTCTAGCGGTCAAAACTTCGCTCTCATAAACAATCCCCTGGGGAGCTTTAAAATCCCGAGGGCTGGGCTGGCCAACCTTTAAATCCAATTTCTGTGGCAAAAAATCCACAGCCATAATAGTCATGCCCAGGAAAAATAAAACCCCTCCCCAGAGGGTTCGCCTGGTGATTAAGTTTCGCTCGGTGTGGACCAAAAGTGAACGTAGCTGGCTTACTGGCCGTTGCCACGCCACACCCGTTCGCTCCTTTCATAGGCCTTTATAATATCTTGAACCAGCGGGTGCCTTACCACGTCGGCTTCTGTCAAGTACTCAAAGGCAATCCCTTCAATTCCCTGAAGGATACGCTGAGCCTCCACTAACCCGGAAGGTACATCCCGCGGCAGATCTATCTGGGTCACGTCGCCAGTAATAACTGCGCGGGATCCAAAACCAATACGGGTTAAAAACATCTTCATTTGTTCCGAAGTGGTGTTTTGAGCTTCGTCCAGGATAATAAAAGCATCATCCAGGGTGCGTCCCCGCATATAGGCCAGAGGTGCTACTTCTATAATATTTTTCTCCATGTATTTCTGTGCCATTTCCATGCCCAGGACATCATAAAGTCCGTCATAAAGGGGACGCAGGTAAGGATTTACCTTTTCCTGGAGGTCACCAGGCAAAAAGCCCAGCTTTTCGCCCGCCTCTACCGCCGGGCGGGCCAAGATTATACGTTCCACACTCCGGGAACGTAAAGCGCTTACCGCCATAACTACCGCCAAATAGGTCTTGCCTGTCCCGGCCGGCCCAATGCCGAAAACAATATCATGTTGTCTCATGGCCTGGACGTAACGCAACTGGCCCATGGTCTTGGGCCGGATCTGTTTGCCCCGAGGCGTTATATAAAGGACCTCTCCTAAAGCCTCAGCCAGATCTGGGCCCCGACTAGCCTTTTTTTTGCGCTGCCGCACCTGATTCCAGGCATAGTTTATAGTTGCTGTGTTAATGTGAGTACCCACCCGAACTAGTCCCACTAGCTGACGAAAAAGCTCTTCTAGCTCCTCCACTTCAGCTTTTTCACCGGAAATATATACTTCATTGCCCCTGGCTACGATCCGGGCTGCCGCATGATCTTCAATATACCTTAAATTTTCATCCTGGTGACCAAAAAGAGTGGCCGCCTCACCGTTATTTCCCAGTACAAGTTTAACTTCCGCCTGTTCGGTCAAACTTGACCCTCAACCTCCTCTATACACTTGTGCGACAATTTATTATACTCCATTCCCTTGTTCCAGTAAAGCTTTTTGGCTCAAACAATTATTTCTTGTGCAGGGGCATTACTCGGCCGATGTCCTGTTCAATTTCCAGCATCACTTTAACTCGTACGCGATCTTCCGTTTCCGTTACCTGCACTATCTTTTCTCCCAATAGTCTGGACTCAGGCGGTATCTCTTTACACAAAAAAGCTATGGCTTGTTCCCTCGCTTTAGCTTTAGCTTGTTCCAGGGTTAGGCGTGAGCGCTCTACGGAGGTTTCAAAATAAGTCACAATAATCAGTTCGACGGGTATAGTAAAATTCCTCCAGGAAGGGAGACGGATAATCTTATTTTCTTGTCTATGGTTAGTATAAGGAGGACCTTTTGGGCCCTTAAGTATAATTTCACGGTCGGGAGTTCGCAAAAGGATGGCTGTTGTATGTTGCCCTGTAAGGATTTCCTGTACCTCCTCCTTGAAGGCTTCTCCTTCAGCTTCATACCACACCCGAGCTCGAACTATACCCCTCGCCCGGACTAAGCGCGGCTCTGCCGGTTGAGGAGCCGCCTGGCCGGGTTTAGGCGAATCCTCGGGTTGTGGAGGTAAAATGATGCCTGAAATAAGGATATCTCCCCGGCGCACAGTATCACCCACCGTTACCCTGCCCTGGCCGCTTAAAACTAATATTTCGGATATAATACCGTCTTGGGTAGCTATAATATGAGCCGGTGTGCTGACGTCGTTCTCCAGAGAAGGAAAAAGTTTCTCCACTACCTCTATCCGCGCCCTAGTACCTTGAAAACTTACACCGACCCAGGCCAGTTCGGGTATCTTGAACAGAATATCGTGCTCTATAGCACGTACATCCAGCTCGCCTTTCCAGGCGCCCCTGTCTAAACCGGAAGCCCTCGCTGCCGCCAGTATTTGTTCGGGTGTAACTTTTTTTAACTCGTTTAAGGGTAGCACGTCCACTACCCAGACAAAAGTAGACAGAAGGTAAAGGCCCATGGTGAAAACAAGGGCGCCCAAGATAAGCATTGGTCTTCTTTTTAGGCGATGCCACCAAAAATACAGGCCCTGCTTGTCCAAAATATGTACGCGGCAACGGCTCTGCCGGGCCACTGATCGTAAGCTGCGAAAATAGCGCACAGGCAGTTTAGCCAGGACCTTTTCCTCAGATAACCGGCCGGTATCCCAAAAGGTAAGACCCTTGTTTAAGGCCAAATTAAAAAATTTTTCCGTGTTCTCGCCCCGTATCTCGATAAGGACATAACCTTCTACAAAGGCCAGCCAGTCACGCCACATTACCGACCTCTCCTCCTTTTACCCCAGGCTTATTCCCTTGATTATCCCTTCCACGGTAATGGCGTCAGGCCGGACAATTTTAAGCTTCAGATCCTCACCGTTAATCTCCACTTCCCCCAGAGTGACGTTAATCTTGATGAAGTCCTTCTCATAAGCGATAAGACCCCGGTGATTTTCTAAAATAAGCCTGTTATTGCCAATAAGGGTCAGCCTGGGTAAATCTAAAACAGCATCGTGGGGCAGGTCTAAGAAATTTGCCAACTGTCTCTCAGCATGCCTGACGCGATTCACCAGGCCCCTGGGCTTACGACGTCTGGCCATAACTGCCCCTCCCTCCCACTAATCTATGCCTTTTCTTTCCGAAAAAGACCCTATAAGTTTACAAGGCAAAAGAAAACCCGGCCTTAAAAACAGACCGGGCTTTCTTTTGCCAGTAGTCGCTTTAACGGGCAGATTTAATTAAATTCCCAGGAGGAAGGGCACAACACTTAACGATGAAACTTTTGCTTTAGCGCCAACGCCGTTTCTTTGCGGCTTGCGATTTCTTTTTGCGCCTGACACTAGGCTTCTCATAATGCTCGCGTTTACGAATCTCTGCGAGCACCCCTGCTTTCTGGCAAAGACGTTTAAAACGCCGTAAAGCGCTATCTAAGGTCTCGTCTTTGCCGACTCTAACCTCGCTCACCTAACCTTATCCCTCCCTCCGGCCCTGCCGCGACTACAAATACATGCCTTACTTTTGACCATTTATAAGGTACGTAATTAGCTTGCGCTTTCTGAGGCTCCCTTAGTATTTTTTATTTTCCTTGGAGGTAACCTTACTTTTTATGCCTTCCACCCCTATATCTATTTCTATTCCACATCTTTTTTCTTTTTCCTCTTACCTTACCCACCTTATCCTTAACAAATAGCACTTCCCTTAGAGGCAGCAGACCCCTTTAACTGGAACTATATTCTCCCTTTTCCATGCAGCAGTTACCGCATAAGATGGCTCCGGTTTCCACGGCCAGTTCACCCACCTTTACATCGCCGTAAACCGCACCTTTAGCCAGTATCTCCAGCTTGCCGCTGGTTTGCACGTTACCCTTTATTTTCCCAACCACAAGGCAATTGCGAGCTGTAATGGTGGCCACCACTTCCCCTGTTTCACCTATTATCACATCACCAGAGGTGCTTATATCTCCTTCCAAAAAACCATCTATCCGGAGAGATTCCTCGCTCACCAGCGAACCCTTGATCCTGGTACCGCGTCCAATCACAGTATTTACAGGAGTATTCTCCTGTAGAGGAGTTTGCTTCCGTCCCAGCATGGCTACATCCCCTTACCGCAAAAATTGCAGCGGATCAACTGGTTGGCCGTCCACCTCGATCCGGAAATGAACATGAGGTCCGGTGCTCCGACCCGTGCTGCCCACCTTGGCAATGGCCTGTCCCTTGGCAACATTCTCCCCTTCGCGCACTAGAAGGGAAGAGTTATGCCCGTAGAAAGTACGATAACCGTAGCCGTGATCGATGATAACACTCAAACCGTAAACCCCTACCCAGCCAGCGTAAACAACGCGTCCTGCTCCGGCAGCGCGCACCAGTGTTCCCACCGGAGCGGCTATGTCCAGGCCATCATGAAATTCCTTCCGCCACCGGTTAGTAGGAGAAGTTCGGTAGCCAAATTGGGATGTCACGTCTCCCTCTACCGGCCACAGGGTAGGTTTGGCCTTCAGATAAGCCAGGTGTTCTTCCACGTACTGGTTTAACTCCTTGAGTCTTATAGTTACGCGGGGTATCTCCTCCCTCAAACCTTTAAAGCTTGTCTCTACATCGGCCAGATTCTGGCCCTGTTCCCGCGGGCGCATGGGCACATAGGAACCGCGCGAGCTAAAAGAGACACGCGGCCGCTCCAGCCCCAGCATTTCTCTCACTCGAGCATCTAATTGGTTCACCTCGTTAATCTTATCTTCCAGGGCTTGAGCTTCCGCTTTGAGGCGGGCAATTTCCCGTGCCTGTTCCAGGTTTATAGCCTCCAGTTCATGCAAATTTTTAACCCTGGAGGCCAGGCGAAAGGACAGATAGCCTAATCCCACCGCCAGCGCCAAAATAAGCACCAGCAACCCTGCCAGCAACCTTACACTCCAAAAGGGTAAACGCCAGCAGCGGGTGCTTTGGCGGCCTTCGGGGACAAGTAAAAGGGTAAAATATTTTTCTGACTTTCGCTTCATAGATGTAATTTATTCCACATTTTTTCCCTTTTTCCTTTTACCCTGCAGGCGAAATTCTACTTCTTCCGCCAAAGACGAGAACTCCGCCATTTTACTGCAAAAAAAATAATGCCCCTGGTGCAAACCAGGGGCTACTTCCGGGGATTCTAAAAACTAAATCATTCTAATAGCAAACTGGGGACATACCTCGGTACAGTAACCGCAGAGAATACATCTTTCCCGATTAATCCTGGCTTTGCCGTTAACTAAAGATATGGCTTCATTGGTGCAGGCTTTAAGGCAGGCCCCATCTCCCTTACAAACACTTTCCACCACTGCGAATTCCTTAGTAGAGCTTAAGGGTTCGCCCGGATCTTCACCGTTAAAATATCGCAGGTTATAATCCACTTCTTCTTCGCTAAGCATTCCCACAGCTACGGCGGCAATGCCCGGTACCCGACGGGCGAAATCCATGGCTTCTCGGTACTGTTTTATGAGATTGCCCCCAGCGAGGGCCTTCATCAAGTAGACTCCTTTACCGGCACCCACTGCCTTTGCTATAGCATTTAGCATATCCTCACGGCTACCGTCTATGATGCCCATCCCTTTAAGGTTGAGCAGGGGAAAGACTACATCTATTTCCTTTAAAGTTGCCGCCTTTCTTACCGCTGCCACCGAATGGGTGGCAATGCCCACCGCGCCTATAATGCCTTTTTGTTTAGCCTCCATAAGGCAGCGCAGAGCGCCAGCCCGCTCTTCAAAAACTTTCTCCGTAGCCCGGGCTGCATGCAAGTGAAAAATATGTATATAGTCAAGCTCCAGCTTAGTTAGCGCCTCGTTTAGGGCCTGTTCCATAGCCTCATGGGTAGAAGCATTGGATTTAGTAGCTATAATTACCTCCTGGCCATGCTTTTTGAGGGCTCGTTTAATGGGCTCGTAAGTCTCGTAAACCTGCGCTGTATCGATAAAGTTAATTCCTCCAGCCAGGGCCCGGGAAATGATGGCCGTACAGGTATCCACATCCAGGTTCTTCTGACGCGGCCCCATGGGCAAAGCTCCCAGGCATAGTTCGGAAACCTTGAACCCTGTTTGGCCTAAGGTGCGATATTCCATTGGGCATCCCTCTTCCTTCCAGGACACTAAATTTGGACCTAGCAAAGATTTCTAAGCTGCCTCCCACCCAAGAGGTGAAAGTGGAGGTGATATATGACCTGGCCGCCCTCCTGTTTACAATTGTTCACCAGGCGGAAGCCGCGGTCAGCTATGCCCTGTTCGCGGGCTATCCTGACGGCTACCAGGTGCAGGTGGCCAATAATCTCGGCGTCTTCTTCGGTAATAGCCGTGAGATCCGGAATGTGCTTGCGGGGAATGATCAAAATGTGTACGGGAGCTACCGGCCGGATATCTTTAAAGGCTATCACGCGCTCATCCTGGTAAACAATTTCCGCAGGTAGTTCTCCATCTACTATCTTACAAAAAATACAATCGGACATGTATATTAGTACCTCCCTGTAAGTATTGGCTATGGGATTATTTCGCCCTGCTCTGATTAAAATCCTTCTAGGGTTAAGGCTCTCGGTCCCCGGAAATTTCACCCCAGATTTTGCCTTCCCGCCATTCCAACAGGCGCACCGGCACCAGGCGCCCTGTCCAGTCCCCCTCGGCGGCAAAAATTACCGTCAGGTAATTGCCAGTGTGCCCTTCCCAAATGCCCTCCTTTTCAGCCAGCTCCTCCTCGGCCAGAACTTCCAGGGTCTCTCCCAAAAAGCTTGTGGCATATTCTTTCTCCAACCTTTTAGCTAGGCTTATTAAGCGGGCTACGCGCTCTTTTTTGACTTCGGCCTCCACCTGCTCGGGCATAGTTGCTGCCGGAGTGCCGGAACGGGGAGAATAGGGGAAGACATGGATACGGGCAAAGGCTGCCTCTTCTGCTACTTTCAGAGTACGGCAAAAGTGCTCTTCTTTTTCCCCGGGAAAGCCTACTATGATATCGGTAGTTATAGCCACGCGAGGCCGCCTGGAGCGCAATAGCTCGAGCAAATTCAGGTATTCCCTGCTGGTATACCGCCTCCCCATGCGCTGGAGGATAAAGTCGTCCCCGCTCTGGAGAGGTATATGGAAATGGGGACAAATTCTTTCCCCTTCCGTTAAAGTGATAATTAATTCTGGCGTAAAATCCAGAGGATCAATGGAGCTCAACCGCAACCGGCCCAGTTCCGGTATTTCCAGAATTCGCTTCAGAAGGAAGTTTAAATCCATACCACCTTTTAAATCACGGCCATAGGCTCCCGTATGAACACCGGTCAAGACTATCTCCTTATAGCCCGCTGCTACCATTTTTTTTACTTCCTCTACAATGAGTTCCGGGGCCCGGCTGCGCAAAGGCCCTCGGGCATAAGGCACTATGCAATACGTACAGTATTCCTCACAACCTTCCTGGATTTTCAGAAAAGCTCTGGCCCTGTCCACCTGGGTCACGGGTAACTCTTCAAAAGGCTCATCTTTTTCAGGTTCCCTTACCGCATTGATGATCTTCCCTGTAAGCCGCGCTTCTTCCACCAGTTCTACTAACCTAGACCTATCTCGAGTTCCCACTACCACATCTACTCCCGGAAGACTTAAAACTTCCTCCGGAGCCACCTGGGCATAGCAACCGGTGACAGCCACCACGGCCTCCGGGTTGTTACGAACGGCACGGCGTATCATCTGGCGCGATTTGCGGTCGCTCAAATGGGTTACAGTACAGGTATGCACTACATAAACATCGGCCCGGGCGTCAAAGGGCACTACTTCGTACCCGGCTGAACGAAACAAGCCTTTGAGAGCTTCTAATTCGTTTTGATTCACTTTACATCCCAAGCTGGTGAGAGCCACCCGCGGTGCCGCCACCTTTACCACCTCCTCCTAGATCTCCCCATTCATACATAAGGGCCGCAAGACAAGCCAGGCCTGCTGTCTCGGTTCGCAAAATACGGGGCCCCAGGCCTACCGCCAATCCCCCTGCTTGCCTGGCCAGGTCTACTTCGGCGCGGCTTAACCCCCCTTCCGGCCCCACCAAAAGGGCCACATGACCACAAGGTTTCATCTTGGACAGTACTTCCTTTAAACCCAAGTTCCGCTCATCTTCCCAAAGGACCAGAAGCAGAGTTTCGGCCGGAAGCCGGGCTAGGGCTGGACCCAGCTCCACAGGCCCCTCCACCGAAGGTATACAAGTGCGCCGGCTCTGCTGAGCGGCGGCCATGGCTACCTTTTGCCAGCGCTCCCTCTTCCTGGCCGCAGCCTTATCGTCCAAACATAGTATTACCCTTTCCGTCAGCAGAGCCACTATCTTTTTTACTCCTAATTCGGTACATTTCTCTATAATTAGTTCCATTTTATCGCCCTTAGGTATTCCTTGTAACAAAGTGACGGATAGGGGGGGCTCGCTGGAGGGAAGGGGCTCCAGTATTTCGGCCTCCACTTCTCCCCTCCGCACTGCTGTCACGCGCCCTTTAAAGCAGGCTCCCCGGCCGTCAGCTAAAGTTATTTCCTCCCCTATTTTCAAACGCAAAACCCTGGAGGCATGATGCCCAGTTTCCCCTTCGAGAAGCACCTTTTTACTGTTACTGTTAAGCTGTTCTCCAGGTATAAAAAAATGGTGGGCCAAGTGGCTCACCCTTTCCTTCCCGCCAGGGTCACCCAATCACCCTGGACCTCCTGCCTAATTAAAGTAAACCCATTGGTCCTCAGGGCTGCCAACATTTCAGCGGAGCGTGAACTGATAATACCTCCTAGAATAATATACCCTCCCGGCCGCAGCACCCTAGCTGCTTGAGGTAGCAAAAGGAGGAGTACATCGGCCACAATGTTGGCCACCACCAGATCGGCGGTAGCCTCCAACCCTTTTAGCAGGTCTCCTTGCTGAACCCGGACGGTAGCCTCCACCCCGTTGAGCTTCACATTTTCTCGGGCCGCCTTTAGCGCCACCGTATCATTATCCACGGCAATTACTTGCCGGGCACCGAGTAAGGCAGCAGCAATAGCTAAAATCCCCGAGCCGGTACCCACATCGTACACCACTGCCCCCGGTTCCATCAGTTCTTCCAGCATCTTGAGAGCCATAGCCGTTGTGGCATGAGTCCCCGTACCGAAGGCCATCCCCGGGTCCAGCTCTATTACTAGCTCCTCCGGCCCGGGGGCATAATTCTCCCAGCTCGGTTTAACTACCAAGTGATTTCCTATTTTTATCGGTTTATAATAAGCCTTCCAAGAGGCAGCCCAATCTTCCTCTTCCAGGCTCCTATAGGACAGGTCGGCCTGGCAGCCGGGGAAAAAACGGCTGAGCAGCTTTAGGCGTCGCTTAAGTTCTTTAAGGCGCTCCGGCAATAATTCATCCTGGGGCAAATAACCGCGGAGGATTATGGGCGTTTGGCCATCTTCGACAACTAAGCCTTGCGCCCCAACTTCATAAAAAAGGCTAGCTACCGCCTCGCTAGCATCCTCTGTAGTAGTGATGCTGATCTCTTGCCACTTCATATGCTATTTTAACCCATAAAAGCATCTTTTACTTTTTTAAAAAAGCCCTTATCTTTTTCTCTTTCCTGTTCCGAGGGTTCCCAACCGGAAAGCCGGGCAAATTCGCGCAGCAATTCTTTTTGTTTATCATTTAGATTTCTAGGAATGACCACCCTTACGATCACATGTTGATCGCCCCGTCCCGCGCCATTTAAGCGCGGAATCCCCTTACCCTTGAGGCGAAAAGAAGTCCCGCTCTGGGTTCCTTCGGGTATGGTTAAACGGGCCTTGCCATCCAAAGTCGGTACTTCTATCTCATCTCCCAAGGCAGCCTGGACCATAGATATGGGTATCTCGCAAAGCACATCAAAACCTTCGCGGCGGAAAATCTTGTGGGGCCGCACATTAATGTATACGTAAAGATCACCCGGCGGCCCACCCCGCTCGCCCGCTTCACCTTCTCCTACCAACCGCAGGCGCGCACCGTTATCCACACCCGGCGGAATTTTAACCTTGATCTTCCGGGTACGCTGCACCTGCCCGCGACCCCGACAGGATCTACAAGGGTTAGTGATAACAGTACCTGTCCCCTGGCACTGGTGACAGGTACGGATGGTTTGAAAATAGCCGAAAGCCGTGCGTTGCGATATGCGAACCTGTCCTGTGCCCTGGCAGGCGGGACAGGTTACAGGATAAGTGCCCGGAGCAGCGCCGGACCCACCGCAGTCGGGACATTTCTCCAGCCGCGGTACACCAATCTCTTTCTCTGCCCCAAAGGCCGCCTCTTCGAAAGAGATATCCAAATCCACTCGTATATCGTCACCGCGCTGGCGTCCCGGTTGGCGTCTTCGGCCGCCACCAAAGGCATCTCCAAAAAACATATCAAAGAGGTCGTTAAAGCCTCCGAAATCGGCGGCCGCGCCACCAAAGTCAAAACCACCAAAACCCGGACCGGCGCCGGCTCCCCCTCCTTCTACACCAGCATGCCCGAACTGGTCATAACGCGCCCTCTTCTCCGGGTCGCTCAAGACTTCGTAGGCTTCCTGGATTTCCTTAAATTTTTCCTCCGCCTCTTTATTACCTGGGTTCAAATCCGGGTGATACTGCCGTGCCAGGCGCCGGTATGCCTTCTTGATCTCCTCCTGCGAGGCCCCTCGATCCACTCCCAGGACCTCATAATAATCGCGCTTCGGCATGATAATCACCGGCTTTTATTTCTTATCATCATCCATTACGCGGTAATCGGCGTCCACTACATTATCACGCCCCGAGCCAGGGCCTTCGGTCCCGGTAGCCTGCCAAGCCTGGCCGGTGCTCCCCTGAGCCTGCTGATATACCTTGGTGGTCAGGCTGTAAAGGGCCTGGGACAGGGCCTCCATTTTCTCTTTAATCTTGCTGATATCCTTACCGCCCAGGGCATCCTGTAGCTCGTTCTTGGCCTGTTCAATGCGGTCTAAATCAGCCTTATCAGCTTTATCTTTAAATTCTTTTACGGTGCGTTCTACCTGATAGAGCAGGGAATCAGCCTGATTTCTCGTCTCCACTTCTTCCTTGCGCCGCCGATCTGCTTCGGCATAGGTTTCAGCTTCCTTGATCATGCGTTGAATTTCTTCTTCGGTTAAGCCGCTGGAGGACTGAATGGTGATGGCCTGCTGCTTGCCGGTGGCTAAATCCTTGGCCGAGACGTGGACGATACCGTTCGCGTCTATATCAAACTTAACCTCAATCTGGGGCACTCCCCGCGGTGCCGGCGGAATCCCCGTCAACAGGAAGCGGCCCAGGCTCTTGTTATCAGCAGCCATGGGGCGTTCGCCTTGCAGCACGTGGATTTCCACCGTAGTCTGGTTATCCGCCGCTGTAGTAAAGATCTGGCTTTTAGAAGTAGGAATAGTGGTGTTGCGCTCAATAATCTTGGTAAACACTCCACCCAAAGTTTCGATACCCAAAGATAACGGGGTAACATCCAGCAATACTATATCCCTTACTTCACCGGCCAAGACCGCGCCCTGAATGGCTGCACCCATGGCCACACACTCATCCGGATTTATTCCTTTATGGGGTTCTTTGCCTAAAATCCTCCTCACGGTCTCCTGCACCAAAGGAACACGGGTTGAGCCGCCGACCAGAATTACCTTATCGATATCCTCAGGCTTGAGGCCCGCATCTGACAGGGCCTGTCGTATAGGCTCTACCGTTTTTTCCACCAAATCGGCAATGAGCTCTTCAAATTTGGCCCGTGTCAGAGTGACATCCAGGTGTACCGGCCCATTGGAGGTAACGGCAATAAAGGGCAAGTTGATATTGGTACTGGTAACGCTGGAGAGCTCGATCTTGGCCCTTTCGGCAGCTTCCTTGAGTCGCTGCAGGGCCATTCTGTCCTGGCGCAAATCCACCCCGTAGTCGCGCCGACAGATATCTATGAGGTAATTCATGATCCGCTCATCAAAGTCATCCCCGCCCAGCCGGTTGTTCCCGCTGGTGGCCTTCACTTCAAAGACACCGTCCCCCAGCTCTAAAATGGAGACATCAAAGGTACCACCGCCCAGGTCGTAAACCAGAATCGTTTGATCTTCGCCTTTATCCAGGCCATAGGCCAAGGCAGCAGCGGTAGGCTCATTTATAATGCGCAAGACCTCTAACCCTGCAATACGGCCCGCATCCTTGGTAGCCTGCCTCTGGCTGTCGGTAAAGTAGGCTGGAACAGTGATAACGGCCTGGGTGATCTTTTCACCCAAGTAGGCTTCGGCATCAGCCTTCAATTTCTGCAAAATCATGGCCGAGATTTCTTGGGGAGTATACTCCTTATCGTCTATTCTTACTTTATAATTAGTTCCCATGTGCCGCTTAATGGACATAATTGTTCGTTCGGGATTCATGATAGCCTGGCGTTTGGCCGCCAGACCTACCAGGCGTTCCCTTTCCTTAGTAAAGGCCACTACCGAAGGAGTGGTTCTCCCTCCTTCGGCGTTGGGAATTACTACCGCTTCACCGCCTTCCATTATCGCCATACAAGAGTTGGTAGTACCTAGATCGATGCCCAGAACCTTACCTTTTTTCGCCATAATCTTACCCCCTATTCATCCCCAGATTCTTCTTCGATTTTCTCCGCCTGCCGTTGGTTTTGCTCTCCTTGCGTGGCGGAAGCCGCCACTGCTACTTTTACCAGGGCCGGCCGCAAGAGCCGTCCGCGCAAGAGATAGCCCTTACGTAGCTCCGCCATTACAAGGTTATGTTGGGCTGCTTCCCCTGTTTCTTCTGTAGCCACTGCTTCATGATAGGTGGGATCAAAGGGTTGCCCTACCGTTTTAACCTCGGTCAACCCCTCTCGATTCAAAATCTCCGAGAGCTGGCGCCCAACCATTTCTATACCTGTTACCAAAGAATCCTTTTCCCCACCAGCCCTAGCCGCTTGTAAGGCCAGTTCCAAGTTATCCATTACGGGCAACAGCTCTTTTATGAGATGGGCGGCTGCTGTTTCCTTTATTTCTTGCTGGTCGCGCCGCACGCGTTTGCGGTAATTATCAAAGTCGGCCTGCAAGCGCAATAGCTGGGAACGGAGCCCCTCTATCTCCATTTGTTTAGCTGCCAGCTCCTCTTTTAGGGCCGCTATTTCTGCTTCCTTCGGTGTCTCTGGCGTACTTCCCCCTTGTTCTTCTTCTCTTTCGTACTCCTCCAAAGTTGAAGCCCGGGCCGCCCCTTCCGCTTCAACCTTCGTGACTTCCTCGCCTTCGTCAGCCCCTTCTTGGTCCACCATTTTGCTGGCAGGTTCAGCTTCTAACTCTTGGTCCCCTTTTAATTTTCTTACCTGTTCGTCTTTCCCATTAACCATAAGGTTGACATTCACCCCTTCCGGCCAGAAAGCCAGGACCCTTCCATATGCCGTCCTAGCCACAAAGCTTTTCCAGAGCCTCAGAAAGATTGCGCGCTACATACTCTAAAACGGAGATGGTACGGGAATAATGCATGCGCGTAGGCCCCAAGACACCTACATTGCCAATGACTTCCCCGTTTATTTCATAGGTTACCGTTAGTATGCTGCAATTATTAATATCCCTGTACTTGTTTTCCCGCCCGATTTTGACAGTGAGTCCTGCCGGAGGGCCTTCAGCAAAGAGTTCGCGCAACGTTTCGGTTTTTTCTAAAAGAGACAACAGGCCTTTAACTTTATCGATATTCCTGAACTCGGGCTGTTCAAAGAGGTTTATAGTGCCTTCTAAAAAGATTCTGTCGTCTTTTTCCAGGTTGCTCAACTGTTCCAGCAGCTCTATCAGCAAGGAGCAAAGTTCCTTATGCTCCGAAACCAGCTCCCGGTAAATATTGTTGAGCACTGCTGGCTTAAGCTCTTCTAACACTATTCCTCGCAAGCGCTCATTCAACATACAGGAGAGACGGTATAATTCCGCGCTGTGTACCCCCTTCGGCACGTTGAACAAGTGATGCTCTACCAACCCGTTGCTAGTAACCACTACCAGCAAAGCTTTGCCCGGTGACAGATATAAAAGCTGTACCTGCTGGATATGAGCCCTTCCCTGATAAGGTCCTACCGCTACAGCTGCATAACTGGTCATTTCGGCAATTAACCTGGTAGCATCGGCCAAAACCTGTTCAATTTCTCCTATCTTTTGTTCAAACCGCCGGCGAATATATTCCTTTTCAGCGGGAGTAAGCTCATGCCTCTCCATAAGGCAGTCCACATAATAACGATAGCCCAAGTCAGAAGGAATCCGGCCGGCGGAGGTATGGGGCTGCTCAATAAGGCCGAGCTCTTCCAGGTCGGCCATTTCATTGCGGATGGTGGCCGGACTTACCCCCAAATTATAACGCCGGGCAATAGTACGGGAACCTACCGGTTCTCCCGTAGCAATATAATCTAAAATGATAGCCTCTAAGATTTTCCTTTTCCGTCCCTCCACCCGCATTCTGACTCACCTTCTCTTGATTAGCACTCTAAGATGTCGAGTGCTAAAAACTTTCATTAAAAACATAACACCCGCCTGGCAATTTGTCAAGCAAATTCCAGGCTGGTGTACCCCGGGCTTACATAAAGGCTACAAACACTTCGTTGGCCAGAGGCAGACCCTTTTCTGTAAGACAGAGATAATTACCTCGTATCTCCACCAGCCCCCAAGCAGTTAAACGCTCCACTTCCTCCTTATAAACCTCCACCAAGTCCTCTCCAAAGCGGTTCTTAAATTCCTTCAAACTTAACCCCCGGAGCAGGCGCAGGCCCAAAAAAATTGTCTCGGCCATTTGCTGCCGCCGGTTTAATATTTCCCTTTCTGCTATTGGCAGCTCTCCCTTTTCCACCGCCTCGCAGTAAACCTCCAGGGAAGTATGGTTTTTCCACCGACTACCTTCCCAGTAGGAAGCGGCCCCGGCGCCCAGACCCAGGTAAGGCCGGTTCTCCCAGTAAACAAGATTATGGCGGCACTCAAAGCCCGGGCGGGCAAAGTTAGAGATCTCGTAATGCTCGTATCCCGCTGCCTTCAGCTTTTCCCTGGCCCTTTCGTACATAGCTAGCACCTCTTCCTCTGCAGCCGGGTGGAGTTTTCCCGCCTCCCACCAGCGACCCCAGACCGTCTCCGGTGCTAGCTCCAAACTGTAGGTAGAAAGGTGCTCTGGTCCCAGGGCCAGGGCTTGATTTAACGTATCCTCCCAATCAGCCAAGCTTTGACCTGGCAAACCATAGATTAAGTCCAGGCTTATATTCTCAAACCCAGCCTCCCGGGCCCAATCAAAGGCCTGGTAAATCTCCTTTGCGCTGTGCACCCGTCCCATAGCTGCCAGCATTTTATCGCTAAAGCACTGGGCTCCCAGAGAAAGGCGGTTTACCCCAGCAGTCCGCACGGCTTTAAGCTTTCCCGGCGTTACCGTACCGGGATTAGCCTCCAGGGTAATTTCGGCGACTTCTTCTATACCAAAAATACGTCTGACTTGGGCTATTAATCCCAGCAGGTCCCGGCCGGATAGATAGGTAGGGGTACCGCCCCCTAGATAAAGGGTGACGGCCTTACCTGGCCGAAAGGCAGCAGCTACCAGTTCCATCTCCCAGACCAGGGCCTGGAGGTAGCGCTGTACTCTGGGAGCAGATACGCCAGGATAAGAAATAAAGTCGCAATAATGGCACTTCTTCCGACAAAAAGGAAGGTGGATATAGAGGTTCATCTAATCCACCCGCAATACGGCCATAAAGGCTTCCTGTGGTATCTCTACCTTGCCTATCTGTTTCATCCTCTTTTTGCCTTCTTTTTGTTTCTCCAACAGTTTACGCTTCCTGGTAACATCTCCGCCGTAACACTTGGCCAGGACGTTCTTGCGCAAAGCTCTTATGGTCTCTCTAGCAATTACCCTATTTCCGATGGCCGCCTGGATGGGCACATCAAAAAGCTGCCTGGGTATGAGTTCTTTTAAGCGCTCCACCAGAGCCCTGCCTCGCTGGTAAGCCCGGTCCCGGTGGACGATGACCGACAGGGCATCCACTACCTCATTGTTGACCAGAATATCCAGTTTCACCAGGTCAGAGGGCCTATACCCTATAAGTTCATAATCCAGCGAGGCATAGCCGCGGGTCCTGGATTTTAATTGGTCAAAGAAATCGTATATAATTTCCGCCAGCGGCAGTTCATAGGTAAGAATAACCCTTTTTTCCGAGAGGTACTCCATCCCTATAAAGAGGCCTCGCCTTTCTTGACAGAGCTCCATCACCGAACCCACGTATTCAGAAGGTAACATCAGGGTAGCCTTAACGTAAGGCTCTTCCATAGAAGCAATAGTCCCCGGAGGCGGAAGATGAGTGGGGTTATCTACCATGAGTACCTCCCCATTGGTTTTAAGGACTTTATAAACTACGCTCGGAGCGGTGGTAATAAGCTCTAAACCATATTCCCTCTCCAGACGCTCCTGGACAATTTCCATGTGGAGAAGTCCCAGAAAACCACAGCGAAAACCGAAGCCTAAGGCCGCCGAAGTCTCCGGTTCAAAGACTAAAGCTGCATCGTTCAGCTGGAGCTTTTCCAGAGCATCCCTCAGATCATCGTATTTTTCCGAATCCACCGGATAAAGGCCGCAATATACCATAGGCGTAACCCGACGGTAGCCGGGCAAAGGAGCCACGGCTGGCCTGTCGGCGCTGGTAATGGTATCCCCTACCCGGGTATCCCTTACATTCTTAATACCGGCAGCCAAATACCCTACTTCCCCAGCCTCCAGGGACTCGACAGGCTTGGGGGCAGGTGTAAACACGCCTATTTCCGTCACCTCAAACTCCTTGCCGGTGGACATCATGCGGATGACCATTCCCTTAGCAATACGCCCGTGGACTAAACGCACATAGGGAATGGCTCCCCGGTAAGAATCAAAATGGGAGTCAAAAATTAAGGCTTGTAAAGGCTCACTGACCTCCCCCTTGGGGGGAGGAATACGCTGGACGATAGCTTCTAAAATCTCTTCCGTGCCCTGGCCCGTCTTGGCCGAAGCCAGAATAGCTGTGCTGCCATCCAGACCAATAACTTCTTCCAGTTCCCGGCGTACACGTTCCGGTTCCGCGTTGGGAAGATCTATCTTATTGATCACCGGTATGATCTCCAAATTATGCTCCAGGGCCAAGTAAAGGTTAGCCAGGGTTTGCGCCTCGATACCCTGGCTGGCATCTACCACCAGAAGAGCCCCCTCGCAGGCCGCCAGACTCCGCGAAACTTCATAGGTGAAATCCACATGGCCCGGAGTATCGATGAGGTTTAAAATATACTCGTGACCGTCACGGGCCCGGTAGGTAAGGCGTACAGCCTGTAATTTAATAGTAATACCCCGTTCCCGCTCCAGTTCCAAGGTATCCAGCACCTGGTCTACCATTTCCCGCGGGCTCAAGGCACCGGTATATTCCAATAAGCGATCGGCCAGGGTAGATTTGCCGTGATCGACATGGGCGATAATGCAGAAATTGCGAATACGCTCTTGCTTGGTCAAAATTACCGGCACCTCCTCATCCCATTATAGCAAAAAGCGGGCCCGGCTAAAAGCCCGGCCCGCTCTTCGGGGTATTTTAGCGTAGCTCCGTCGGCACAAAGGCATCGATAACACCGATAACTAAGGCCGCCAGCAACGCCCCTAGCACATTTACCTGTAAAACATTGGGTACCAAGAACTGTGCTAGGTAAATTACCACCGCCGCCACAATAAAACCTACGATACCCCGGCTGCGAGGCGAAATCCGTTTACCCAGTAAAGTTTCTGCCAACCAGCCCAGGGCAGCAATAACCACTGCTGCAATAAGCGCCCCGGTAAAACCTGCTACCCGTATACCCGGCAACAGGTAACCCACCAACATTAGCACTAAAGCTGAAACAATAAATCGGATAACAACGCCTAGCCAGTTGTTCACTCTTATTCACCTCCTTTTTAGGTTTTGCTATAGCTTTACCCAAAAAAGAGGTGAATTATACCATTCCTACCTTTTTAGCCTGGTAATGGCCGTAGCCAGTGCTGCCGCGCCAAACCCGTTATCTATGTTTACTACGCCCACACCAGCAGCACAACTATTAAGCATAGTTAATAGGGCCGCCAAACCGCCAAAACTCGCCCCATAGCCCACACTGGTAGGTACGGCAATAACTGGCTGGGCTATCATTCCGGCCACCACGCTGGCCAGAGCCCCCTCCATACCGGCCACTACAATGACCACATCCGCATGCCGCACTTTGTCCATCTGGTCCAGCAGACGGTGGATGCCGGCCACTCCTACATCATATATCCTTTCCACCTCATTCCCCATTACTTCCGCTGTAACAGCAGCTTCCTCAGCTACGGGCAGATCGGCGGTGCCGGCGCTTAAAACCGCTACCCGCCCTCCGGTAGGAGGTATTTCCCCAGCCGGTACAACAATGGTGCGGGCCAGGGCATTGAACTGGGCGCGGGGTAACTTTTCGGCTACGGCATTGTAGACTTCTTCGCTAGTCCTCGTTACCAGCACAGTAGTTTCGGCCGCAGCCAGGCGGCAGGCAATGGCTACAATTTGCTCCTTGGTCTTGCCCTGCCCAAAGATTACTTCCGGGAAGCCATTGCGTAAAGTCCGATGGTGATCCACTTTAGCAAAACCCAGTTCCTCATAACGCAAAACTTTAAGTCTATCCATGGCTTCCTCCAGGCTAACCTGACCCTGCTTAAGAGCTAGCAAAAGCTGTTTTAACTTTTCTTCCGTCATTTAGTTTCCCCCCATTGCTTTAGTATATTTTGCCCTAACTTCTACAGGAGTTCAACTCTAACCTGGTCTAAAAAAGGGTTGGCAGGAATAAAATGGCTGTAGCAAGGGGGAACGACCCTTGAATATTTACTTCATCACCAACTGGAATACAAGAAAGTTATTCAAAGTCTGGCTGCGGATTTTATTTTTATTTTTAGCTGCTTTGTTATTGGTTCGGGGCTCCGGCCGCATAACATACTTTTTACGGCAGATACCGGCAGCTATAGCCGGTTACTCCTACTCTTTACCTTTATCCTTTTGGGAAGGCATTTTAACTGAGGGTATGCCCACCCTGATCCTTAAAGCCGCTAATCAATCCAATCTCGACGGAGCCCATATCTGGCCCGCTCTCCAGGCCTTAAACCCTGGCCTGGCCCAGCTTCTAACCACCGAAGAAGAGGAATATCCCCTACCCGAAGGGCAGGAAAGCCCGCCCCCACCCCCTCCCCTGGACTTAAACAGAGTCCAGGAAGGGAGCAAACATCCTTTAGTGGCCCTTTACAACACCCATAATGCCGAAGCTTACGCCCCTAGCGATGGGGTAGAGAAAATGCCGGGTAAAAACGGCAGTATTGCCAGAGTGGCAGCCTCCCTGGCTGAAAGCCTGAACCAGGATTACGGTATACCAGTGGTTCGCTCCGATACTATCCATGACTACCCGGATTTTACCCGTGCCTATGCTAATTCGGAAAAGACGGTGCGCCGACTGCTGGCCGAATACCCTTCTATCCAGATAGTGTTAGATATTCACCGCGATGCCGGTCTAAAGGAGCCACCAGTAGCCTATATCAATAACCAAGAGGTAGCTCAGATTTTGATCATTGTCGGCAGCAATGCCCGGCTAGAACATCCCAACTGGCGTCAAAATGAAGCCTTTGCCCGGCGGTTGGCCGCCAAGATGGATGAACTCTATCCAGGCCTTTGTCGCGGCGTGCGCGTGCAGCAGGGTCGCTACAACCAGCACTTACACCCGCGCGCCCTCCTTTTGGAAATAGGGAGCAGCAACAATACCCTGGATCAAGCCGAAAGGGCGGCCCGCTTGTTAGCGCGGGTAATATCCGAAGTGTTGCGGGACTTGCGCCAGGAAAATCCCTTGGCGAGGTAAAAGAAGGCCTATTTACCCTAGCAACTGCTTTACCATTTCATTGGCTTTTCTGCCATCAGCCTTTCCGCGAATTTTAGGCATCAGAGCAGCCATAACTTTGCCCACGTCTTTGCTCGATTTAGCCCCTACTTCGTCCATAGTTTCCCTTATAAGGGAAGTGAGTTCCTCGTCGCTCAGCTGCTGAGGTAAATAACCCTCAAGCACCTTTATCTCTGCCTCGGTCTGCTGTACCAAGTCTTCCCGGCCACCCCTGGCGAACTGCTCCAGGGCCTCCTTCCGCATCTTTATCTCCCTCTGGATTACATTTACAATTTCTTCCTCATTTAGGGTACGCTGCCTATCTATTTCCGCATTCTTAATGCTGGCCAAAACCATGCGAATGGTCTGGAGCCTGATTTTATCCTGGCTTTTAAGAGCTTCTTTCATGTCTGAAGTCAACTTATCCTTCACTACACCATACCTCCTTGCTTGGAACTCCACCCTCGCCTCCGGTTTTCCCTCAACTCTACTCTAGTACAGTTTTGCCCAAAATTCCATAGAAGAATTATAAAATAGCTAGACTTAAAGATGCCACAAGCGCTATAATCAGCTTAAAGTAAGGCCCTTCCGGCAGGTGATTTGGTAAAGATGCAAGATTTTGGTCCAGCAATAGAACACATAAAAGCCAAGATCGCGCAACATACGAGCAGCCTTATGGATGGTGACCGCTATATCCGCTCGGCCGTATTGGTTCCCCTTCTGCGGGAAAAAGATGGTACCTATTCGATCCTTTTTGAAGTTCGTTCCGCCAAGCTGGCTACCCAGCCAGGAGAGATCTGTTTCCCCGGAGGGCACGTAAGCCCAGCTGACGCTCACGAAGAAGAAACTGCTGTAAGGGAAACCTGCGAAGAGCTCGGGGTTCCCCCGTCCTCCGTGGAAATATGGGGAAGGCTGGACATTCTAGTTACTCCCTTTAAGCAAATTATATACCCCTTTGCGGGTTACTTAAGGGAACCGGAGCGCATCAGGCCCAATCCCCAAGAAGTGGGAGAGATTTTCACTGCCAGGTTAGATCTTCTCCTCAGCCTCACCCCAGAATACCATGAAGTAACTATAAAGGTACATCCTCCAGAGGACTTTCCGTTTCACAAAATCCCCCACGGCCGGGAGTACCCCTGGCGCACCGGCACCTGGCCCGAATTCTTTTATGAGATCGAAAACCGTATAGTTTGGGGAATGACAGCTAGAATCCTGCATCACTTCCTAAAGATTGTAAGGTAACAGTATGGTTGCACACCCTTTAGTTTGGGCCGCCCTGGCTTATATATGCGGGCTGTTGCTGGCGCCCTTCATCCGGGTGAAGCCGTTCGGGCCTCTGGCCTTGGCTCCAGTCTCTTGGGTGCTGGCTCACCTTTTCCGGCAACCTTATTTTCGCCAGCCAGCTCGGCCCTTAGTCTGGTTAACATTTTTTCTTACCGGATTTACGGCCCTCGGCTTGGGGATTAACCTTTGGGATGGCCATCGTAACCAGAGCCAGCTAGCAAATGACCGCGACACTTTTCTCTACCTTACTGGCATGGTAGCAGAAGAGCCTACGTTGTATCCCGACCGGGTAGTCTATACTCTAGCGGCCCGGGAGGTGAGCCAGGGGAACTACCGGAAAAAAGTTAACGAGCGGGTACAGGTTGTTCTTTACTGCCCGCCCCAGAACGGACAACTCCCCCTTTACCGCTACGGAGATATCCTCCGCCTCCACGGCCAGTTAACCCTCCCGCCGAAGGCCCGTAACCCCGGCGAATTAGATTATAAAGCTTATCTAGCTCGGCACTATGTGTATAACCAGATGATTATAAAAAGCCCCGGGCCGGTGGTTAAAATAGGAACCGAGCCGGGGAATCCCCTGGTACGCCTGGCTCTAGCCGCCAAAGAAAAAGCCGGGAAAACCTTGACTGCGGCCCTGCCCCGGCGGGGAGCAGGGATTCTCCAGGCCCTGCTCTTTGGCGATAAAGAGCAGCTCGATCAAAACGACGTGGAAACCTTCCGTACCTTGGGTGTAATGCATATATTTGCAGTCAGTGGACTGCACGTGGGGTTTGTCGTCCTCTTCCTCATGAGCCTCTGCGGTATCCTGAAGGTGCCCCTGGGCAGCAGCGTAATCATGGGCATAGCAGGGCTTATCTTCTATGCTGCCGTAACGGGTTTCACCCCCTCTGTTAGCCGGGCCGCTATAATGGGTAGTATAGGGCTCCTGGCCTACTGGAAGCGGGAAAAGGCCTCCTTATACGATTCCTTAGCTCTGGCTGCCCTGGTCATATTGCTTTTACGGCCGCGTTCCCTTTACGAGCCCGGCTTCCAGCTCTCCTTCCTGGCTACCTGGGGCTTAGTCTATCTGCATCCCTTATTCGAGGGCCTCCTTTCTCGTCTTCCTCCCTGGCGGCGTTACCTGGCAGTTCCTCTGGCAGCGCAGGTAGCAGTGTTGCCCCTCACTGCTTATTACTTTAACATTCTGCCCCTTTTAGGCCTGCCCGCTAATCTGGTAGCAGTCTCCCTAGTGGGCATTATTGTCACCCTGGGCCTGGCCGCCTTTCTCCTGGCCCAGGTTTTTCCACCTGTTGCCGTAGCCATTGCCTCAGCCACCGGCCCCTTGCTGGAAATACTTCTGCGGTCCCTCTCTCAAATGAGCAGAATACCGGGTGCCTCTATAACAGTGCCCACTCCTTCCTGGGGTTGGATAATGGGATATTATGCTGGGCTGGTGCTGCTTAGAGAGATATATGCAAGGTGGAATCACCCCCGGCTTCTCTGGTGGCGATCGCGGTATCTAAAGAAAAAAGTCTTGCCTGCTCTCGCTGCGCTGTTGGCTTTGTTTTCTCTGGGCTTCTTTCAACTGTTTAATTATCTTTCTCCCCGAGAGCTGGAGGTAACCTTTCTGGATGTTGGCCAGGGAGATGCTATCTTTATTTCTACTCCTCAAGGTAAACATGTGCTTATAGATGGCGGCGGCCGGCCGGAAGAAGATATGGGGAGTGAGGTCGGGCGGCAGGTGGTAGTGCCCTTTTTGCGCCGTCAGGGAGTAAAACGCCTGGACGCCGTGATCAGCACCCATCCCGACGCCGACCACCTGGGTGGGCTACTGGCAGTAATAGAAGAAATACCGGTATCTTTGGTTGTTCTACCGCCTTTAAGGGACTCCTTCCGTCAAGAGTATGAACCCCTGCTAGAAAAATTAAAAGCTGGAAAAATACCCTGGTCTGAGGCCGAACGGGGGGATAGCCTGCGCTTAGATTCTTTAGTCCAGTTGCTCTTTCTGAATCCCGGCCAGCCTATCCATAATACGCGCTCGGACAGCAACAACAATTCCTTGGTAATCCGGCTCCAATATGGAACCACCAGTTTCCTCTTCAGCGGCGATATCGAAGCCGAGGCCATGGCCGACCTTACCAAAACCCGGCTAAACCTGGCCAGCACTGTGTTTCAGGTGCCCCACCATGGCAGCCGTTATGGCCTGCAAAGGGAATTTTTAGACCAGGTGAATCCCCGGTTGGTGGTTATCTCGGTAGGAGCTAAAAATAACTTTGGCCACCCCGCCCGGGAAGTAATAGATTACTGGCAGGTAAAAGGGGTGCCCGTTTTCCGCACTGACCGGCAGGGAGCGATTAGCTGTTTCAGCAATGGTCACAGGCTAAAAATAAAAGGTATGGATGGAACTACGTGGACGCTGGAGACCGACTAGTAAGCACTCAATCCCCTGGCTAGGTTAAGAATTTACTCCTTTTGGGCGTCTTGTTCCAGGAAATAAAGCAGGAGTTTATTTCGTTCAAATTTGGCCTTTTGAATCCTGTCCGGCGTCCACTCATAAAGTCCACGACCGGTTTTGCTGCCCAAGTCACCGGCTTCTACCTTGGCCTGCAAGAGGCGGGAAGGTCGGGCGGAATTACAAAGATCTCCCAGAAGGTAAGTAGAAATACTATAGAATACATCTAACCCCCCCAGGTCAGCACTGGCTAAAGGCCCTGTTACCGCCAGACGCCGTCCAAACCCGTATTCCACAGCTTTATCTACTTCTGCCGGCTCAGCCCAGCCCTGCTCCACAATATACAAGGCTTCGCGCAGCAAGGCTAATTGTAAACGATTGCCGATAAATCCTAAACATTCTTTTTTGAGCCTGACCGGCTCTTTCCCCAGGCGCCGGAGCCATTCTATAGTAGCCTCCACCGTGGCCTCCGAAGTACGCTCTCCGGGTACCACTTCGACCAAGGGAAGGAGTTGAGGAGGATTCCAGAAATGGGCTACTATTACTCTCTCCGGGTACCGCGTTCCGGCAGCAATGGCTGTGGGGCTAATACCTGAGGTAGTACTGGCCAAGATTACCTGAGGGGGACAAAGGGAATCCAGTTGTTTAAAAATTTCTTGTTTTAGTTTCAGGTCTTCTGCCACCGCTTCTACTACCAAATCCACTTCCCGCACTGCTTCTGGAAGAGCCGTGATCCCCTGAATACGAGCTAAAATATCGTCAGCATCTGCTCTAGTCAACTGATTATTATTTATTAACATCTCCAAACTGGATGTTATATTTTGGAAGCCCCGCTCAAGGCTCCCCTCAGAACGCCCAAACATATATACTTCCCAACCGGCCTGGGCGCATAACTGCGCTATACCGTGGCCCATGGTGCCCGTGCCAATTACTGCTACTTTATGGATCGCCATACTTATCCACTCCCCCGATATCATTGGTTAGCTAACGTTGCAGAAACAGTAGCCACTCTCTATATTGTAAATCAAAAAATCAACTTGTCACCACTTCTCGAGCTAAAGCTACAAACCATAGGCTTTAGGTCCCACTTTTTAGGACTACTTGCCCATTCAAAATAATGACCTGGTCATAACTGAAAATGAGCCCAAAGCCGGATAGAAAATTACTTTATATTCACTTAAGATCAAAGTAACCAATTCGTAAAGGAGGGCTGGAGCATGCAATTCCTAAAGAGAATTTGGGCCGAAGAAAGTGGACAAGGAATGGCGGAATACGGCCTCATACTCGCTCTAGTAGCTGTGGTTTTGATCGCATCCCTAGGAATTTTGAGCGGCGGTATTAAAAATATCTTCGAAGGAGTGGGCAATAAGCTCCAAAACCAACCAGTCCAATAACCGGGTTTTTGTTTAGTAACCGAGTTTCCTTCCGGGCCCTACTTAAGTCCCATACCTTGAGTAGGGCCACTTTATAAAAATAGATAAGAGAGAGTTGAGGGTAGGCTCATGTTGAAAGAAGCAGTACTGTTACTCTTATTAGTTACCTGCGCCTATACGGATTTAACTAAGCGCTTAATCTTAAATCGAGTGCTCCTTCCCGCCGCGCTCTTTGGCCTTATCTATGCCGGCCTGAACTACGGAATGAGCGGCCTCCAGCAAAGCTTAACAGGTATGATTGTAGGCTTTTTATTATTGCTGCTGCCCTTTTATCTAGGGGGTCTGGGAGCGGGTGATGTAAAAATGCTGGCTACCATCGGGGCCCTGCAGGGCCCGCAGTTCACCATCCGCGCCTTTATATTCAGTGCACTGGTAGGCGGGGTGTGGGCTCTAATTTATCTAATACGCAGAGGGAGGCTTGGGCCTACCGTAAAAATACTTTTAATTAATGGCTTGTTTTGGTGGTACGGTTCTCGCCTGAGCGGCTTAAGGCTTCTCTCTCCCGCTCCGACCTCTGCAGATGAATCAGAAGAAACGTTGCCCTACGGCGCGGTCTTGGCCCTGGGCACTTTGCTAACCTACCTGAGCGGGTGAAAAAATTGAGGCGGCCAAGGTCTTTATTATCCAACTGCCAGGGCCAGGCCCTGGTGGAGCTAGCTTTAATCTTACCGTTTTTGCTGCTCCTTATAATGGGTACCTGGGAAATAAGCCGAATTTTGCACAGTTACCTACTCTTGACCAGCGCCAGCCGCGAAGGCGCCCGGGTAGGTGTCGTGGGAGCCAGCGATGACGCCATCCGGGAGCGGGTGAAGGAAGTAGCTGCTACTTTAAATCTTACTGATATGGATATTACCATTACGCCAGAACAGGGCCTGCGCCTTCCGGGAACTGCCCTTAAAGTACAGGTTCGTTACAGTGTGGAGCTAGTCACTCCTGTTCTTTCCGGTTTAGTTTCTAATCCCTTTCCTCTGACTGCCGAAACTACCATGAGGGTGGAATAATATCGTTATGGCAAGGAGGCTAAGGTTTAACCGTTTATTACAGGAGGAAAAAGGTGTAGCTTTAGTTTTTGTGGCCCTTAATTTAGTAGTTACGCTGTCTTTTGCGGCTTTGGTCATTGACCTGGGCCTTTTAGCTTTATCCCGTAACACTTTGATTAATGCCGTGGATGCTGCCGCCCTGGCCGGTGCCCGAGAACTGCCTGATAATCCTGAATTGGCCAAAATGGTGGCAGCTGAGTATGCTTCCTTAAATGGCGTCGAGGCTATAGAAGCGGAAGTTGCGCAAGATAGGCAATCCCTCACGGTAACAGCCAGGAAAAGAATAACCTATTTTCTTGCTCCGCTAATGGGCTTGGCCAGCGGCGAAGTTCAGGCCAGGGGAACCGCCATGGTGGCCGGCATTAGGGCCATACGAGGTGCAGTTCCTTTGGCCGTCCCCAACCAGGATTTCCAGGTGGGGAGCAAATACCTTCTCAAGCTGGGCGCCGGCCAGGATTCCCCCCTAGGGCCGGGCAATCATTTGGCCCTTTCCTTAGGGGGTACCGGCGCCAGCAACTATGAACGGAATTTAATGTACGGTTACTGGGATTGGCTGAGAGTAGGAGAGGTCGTGGCTACGGAGACGGGAAACATGTCCAACCCCACTAAGCGAGCCATTGATTACCGGATAAGTCTTTGCCAGCATTCGCCCCCCTGTACACCAGAGAATTTTGCTCCCGATTGCCCCCGCGTACTTATTGTGCCGGTTTATGACCCGGCTGTAGTCCAGGACGGCCAGATCAAGTCCATAGTTATTGCCGGCTTTGCGGCGTTCCTGGTAGAACAAGTGCGCGGCCAGGGCAAGGACAATTATATTGAAGGTTATTTTATACGTACCGTAGCAGCTGGGGAGGCTGACCCCAGCCAGCATAATTATGGCTTGCAGGGTGTAAAGTTAGTGCAATAAGCTAAAGGAGTGTTCTGATGCGTCCTAAAGTGCTATTGGGACTTTCTCTAGTCATAGCCCTGGTCGCCGCCGTCTCTGTTTACTATTATCTTAACCAGTTAAGAAGCACCTATCAGCAAACGGGGAACTTTAAACAGGTAGTAGTAGCCCGGCAAAGGATACCGGCTAGAACTCAGATTACTGCCCAGATGGTGGAAGTTAAAGAACTGCCGGCCCAGTACATAAGCGACCTGGCCATTACGGAGCTCAAAGAAGCCTTGGGTAAGACAGTAAAGGCAGAAATCTTGCCGGGCGAAATACTCCGCCGGGAAAAATTGGCCAGTGGTAAAGATGCGGCCGAAGGGCTGGCCTTTCTTGTCACCCCTGGCAAAAGAGCCGTAACGGTGGCTGTGAATGATGTATCTGGCCTGGCTGGTTTGTTACGCCCTGGCGACCGGGTTGATGTTCTGGGTACCTTCGAACTACCAGGGGGTTCCGGCCAGGAAAAAGCCACTCTTACCTCTTTAATAGTCCAGAACATTGAAGTGCTTTCGGTGGACCAGGCCCTGGCCTCTCCAGGCCAGCCAGTGGCTGATGGCAAAAAGCAAACCGGTTACCGCAACGTAACTCTACTGGTTACACCTGAGCAGGCCCAATCTTTAGTCCTCAGCTCGGAAAAGGGCAGCATAAGGTTGCTTTTAAGGGCACCTGCAGACCAGGACATTATTTCCCTCCCTTCTCTAAAAATGCAACAGCTTGTTCGCTAGAAATGTTGGCGGGAGGTAATCCATATGAGCGAGACCACCGTTATGATTGTCGATGATATATCCACTACGCGGGAAGACATTAAACGTTTGCTCTATTTTGAGGAAGATATCAAAGTTGTAGGGGAAGCGGGCGACGGCGAAGAGGCCATTCGTCTGGCCCAAACTTTGAGGCCCGATGTGGTGCTGATGGACATCAATATGCCTGGTGTGGACGGTATCGCTGCTTCTGAAGCCATTACCAGTCTCCTGCCGGAAACAGCAGTGGTCATCATTTCCATCCAGGGCGAACCGGAGTATTTGCGTAAGGCCATGGCTGCAGGTGCCAGGGATTACCTGGTGAAACCCTTTACCAGCACTGATTTGGCCGAAACCATTCGCCGAGTGGCGCGCACCCAAAAGCAGCAGATACTGCAGCTTAAATCTCCGGCACCTAAAGCAGCTCCCCCAACAACAGCAGCAGCACCAGCGCACCGGATGCTGGTGGTGTTTTCTAGTAAAGGTGGCGTGGGTAAGACAACCCTGGCCTGTAATCTGGCCGTCAGTTTAGCCCAGGAGACAGGTGAAAAAGTGGTTCTGGTCGACCTAAACCTCCAGGGCGGTGACGTGGCCTTAATGCTGAACATAATTCCCCGTGGTACTATCGCCGAGCTGGTACAAGAGGAAGATCACGGCGAGATTTCCGTGGTGGACAGTTATCTCTATCCCCACCTGGCGGGCCTGAAAGTTTTGCCCGCACCTCTTAAGCCGGAACAGGGAGAACTGGTAGCAGTTAAAGATGCCGAAGCCATTCTTAAAATATTAAAGGATAACTATACTTATGTGGTTGTAGATACGGCACCTGGTTTTAATGACTTAAACTTAAGCGCCCTGGAGATGGCCGACGATATCTTGCTCATTGTTACACCCGATTTACCTGCCCTCAAACATGCCAAAACCGGTATAGAAGTTCTGGAACGCTTAAACCTGGCCAGCAAGGTCAAGACCATTCTAAACAAATCTACCGTAGAAAATGGCCTACCCTTGCCGGAGATTAACAAAATTCTCGGGGTTACGCCGGTGGCTATATTACCCCACGCTGAAAAAATGGTGCTGAACTCCATAAACCGGGGGCATCCCTTTGTCCTCACCCAGCATAGGCGCGCTTTAACCCAGAGGCTCAGGGAGCTGGCCCAGCAATTTATACTTGTGGAAAAGAATAACCAGGTTAAAACCCGACAGAAGAGATTTTTCTTTCTAAGATAAGGAGGGGTTAAAGGCATGTCCCTGCTAGCACGGTTAGAACAATACAAAGGCGGGGTGATGGGAGGTACTAAGAAGCAGGAAAAAATGAATCTTGCTCTCAAAGACCCTTATGCCCAGCTTAAAAACTTGATCCACAAAAAGATCATTGACGAATTGAAAGAAGCACCATTAGACGAAGATAATGATGGTGACCAAATAGCTGCTAAAATCGAGAAGAGGGTTTTAGAAATCCTAGCCGAGTTGGAAGAGCCTTTATCAAAAACGGAGCGCCAGCGCCTAGCGCGGGAAATTACCGATGATGCGGTAGCTTTCGGTCCTATTACTCCTCTCTTAAATGACCCAGAAATATCCGAAATCATGGTTAACGGTCCAGAAAAAGTATATGTGGAGCGTAAAGGTAAAATTGAGCTCACTGATATTACCTTTCGCGATAATACCCATGTCATGCACATTATCGAAAAAATCGTAACTCCCCTGGGGCGGCGGATTGATGAAAGTGTTCCTATGGTAGATGCCCGCTTGCCAGATGGCTCCAGGGTTAACGCTATCATTCCACCCGTAGCTTTAAACGGGCCGACCATTACCATTCGCAAATTTTTCAAAGATCCCCTAACTATTGAGGATCTCATTCGGCTGGGCACCCTAACTACCCAGATGGCCAAATTTTTGGAAGCATGTGTTAAAGGACGGCTAAACATCATTGTTTCCGGAGGTACTGGTAGCGGTAAAACAACCACCTTAAACGTTCTATCTTCCTTCATACCTGCAGATGAAAGGATTATTACCATTGAAGATGCGGCTGAACTCCAGTTGCGCCAGGAACATGTTATCACTCTGGAAAGCCGTCCGCCGAACATTGAAGGCCGTGGAGCTATTACTATCCGGGACCTAGTAAGGAATGCCTTGAGGATGCGCCCTGACCGCATTGTGGTGGGCGAAGTAAGGAGCGGTGAAGCTCTAGATATGCTACAGGCCATGAACACCGGACATGACGGTTCCTTAACTACAGGTCACGCTAATTCCCCCCGGGATATGCTTTCCCGGTTGGAAACTATGGTCCTTATGGCCGGAATGGATTTGCCGGTCAGGGCCGTACGAGAGCAAATAGCCTCGGCTATTGATCTTATCATTCACCAGAGCCGTTTCAAGGACGGTTCACGTAAGATTACCCATATTACCGAAGTGCAAGGTATGGAAGGGGACACTATCACCCTTCAGGATATTTTTGTCTTCCGGCCAGAAGGTTATGACGCCAACGGTAGGGTAAAAGGGCGCTTTACCGCCACGGGCATCAGGCCCAAATTCTTAAGCAAGTTAGAAGCCCATGATATTGTTTTGCCTCCCGAAATTTTTCATCCTTCGCTTTAGAGAGCAGTGGGGGGAAACATGTTGTCCTTACCTACCTTTATAGCTATGATGATTTTCCTGGCGGTCTTCTTCCTCGCCTTTTCCTTAACCAACTGGGAGTACCTTAAGCAGGCGAGGGTGCATGAGCGCCTGGAAAAAATTCTGGGGAACCAACCCCAAAGAAGTGAAAATAAATCTCCAGATAAGAGAGATAAATGGGGCTTTAAGGTCCTGGAATACTTAGGGAAACTAGTGGGAACCAGGGGCTTAAATGCTAAAATAGACAGGGAACTGGCCAGGGCAGATATTCCCCTTAAAGGTGAAGAATTCTGGGGGCTAACCTTGCTATTGAGCTTAGGGATGGGAATCCTTACTTACGTTTTTACCCGCAATTTATTCTTCACAACAGCAGCAGTATCCTATAGCGCTTATCTTCCCTGGGGGGCTGTACGGGTAAAACAGAATAAGCGCCGGGCTAAATTTAATGGCCAAATAGGTGATGCCCTGGTTATTATGGCCAACGCTCTGCGGTCTGGTTTTAGCTTCTTGCAGGCTATGGATATGGTACGCAAAGAAATGCCGGATCCTATCGCCAAAGAATTTGGAATAGCGCTGCTCGAGATGAACTGGGGTAGTTCCACTGAAGCAGCGTTAGCGGGCCTTAGTGAAAGGGTCAAAAGCGACGATTTGGATCTGGTCATTACTGCCGTCCTAATTCAGCGCCAGGTTGGCGGCAATCTAGCAGAAATTCTGGACAATATTGCCCATACCATCAGGGAGCGGGTGAGAATAAAGGGCGAAATTCAAGCTCTGACCGCTCAGGGCAGAATATCGGGCCTGATTATTGGTTTGCTGCCTACTGTCCTGGCCGTGGTTATCTATACCTTGAATCCCAGCTATTTAAGCCTGCTTTTTACCACTAAGGCCGGGCTTACTATGCTTGCCGGTGCCGGACTGGCAGAGTTACTGGGCGTCCTAATGATCCGGCAAATTATCCGCATCCAAGTCTAGGGAGGATTTTAATATGTCTTTCGCCATTGCGATGGAAATCTTTTTACTATGTTTTCTGCTAGGCCTTATGCTTTACCACCAAGTTGCCCCAGCCCGCCGAATTAGCGACATACTTGGCAGCCGGCCAGCCCTTACAGCCCGAGAACGGGAGCTAAAAATACCTTTCTACCAGCGCGCCGTAAAGCCTTTGCTGGACAAATGGAGCCAAAAATTGATTAAAATATTGCCAGCGGAAAAAGAAGCGGAACTGGGTCGCAGGATAAACCATGCACATCTCCAGCACAAAATAGCGCCCCGGGAGCTCATGATTTTAAAGTACCTGGGTAGCGCAGGGGGAGCCATTGGAGGTGGATTGGTAGCAGCGGGCTACCTTCAGCAATTAGGGGGTTTACTAGCTTTCTGTTTGGCTAGCTTGTTAGCCGGCTGGTACGGGCCCGATTTTTACCTCCATTTAAGAGCGCGGGAACGACAGCGAGCCATAGAAAAAAGTTTGCCCGACGTGTTAGACCTTTTGACAGTAAGCGTGGAGGCTGGCCTGGGTTTTGACAGCGCTCTGCTTAAAGTAGTAGAGAAAAGCAAAGGGCCCCTAGCGGAGGAATTTGGCCTTACCCTACAGGAAATTAGAATGGGCAAGCTCCGGGCCGAAGCCCTGCGCGATTTGGCAGCCCGTACCGGCGTAGACGAATTAGCCTCGGTTACCGGAGCAGTAATTCTCGCTGACCAGTTAGGCTTAAGCATTGGTAACGTCCTCCGGCTGCAGGCCAAACAGCTTCGCCTCAAACGACGTCAGCGAGCCGAAGAACTGGCCATGAAAGCACCGGTGAAAATGCTGATTCCCCTGGTGTTCTTTATTTTTCCTTCTATTTTTGTAATTTTGTTAGGACCGGCAGTTATTCAGCTTACGAGATACTTTCTTAGATAATAATTTGGCCAGGCTATCCGGGGGTGATTGAAAATCATTTTATTTAACGCTACCAAACAGGTGGTGGTGGCCAGACAGGTCCATCTGGCCCGCACTTTTTATGAGCGCTTTTGGGGTTGGATGGGGCGGAAAATAATCGGGGAGGAAGAAGCTTTAGTGTTAATCCCCTGCCAGGCCATCCATACCTGTTTTCTTAAATTTCCTTTGGACGTTCTCTTTGTGGCCTCTGATGGTAAAGTGCTCTTGACTCTGGCCAGCTTACGCCCCTTCCGCTTTAGCCCCTACGTGCGCCATGCCATGCTGGTAGTGGAACTGCCGGCGAATCGTCTGGCCCAAACTAATACTACCATAGGTGACAGGCTAGTTTTTTACAGTGGGGAGGAAACAGGGTGCTTAAAGGATCAGTTGCTAGGAAAATGGCTCTAGTTTGGAGTTTTTTACTAATCCTTATGCTTGGCTTGGCTGGGACCTCCTCTTTAACCAGTACCAGAAGCCTAGTTCAGGGGGAGTACGAAAGAGGAGGCCAGGAACTTGCGCGTATAATAGCCTTGATTTCTGCCGAATATATCTCGGCAGGAAAGCAGGAACTCTTAATTAACCTGGTCCACAAACTTAAGTTTTATGGTAATATCGATTATATAAGCATAACTGACGTTAACGGAAATGTTTTGGCCAGCAGTAAAAAAGAAGCAAGCAACTCACTGCTAGTTGGTAATGAATTGATGGCTAGCATCCCTTTACCAGACGGCAGGACCGGCGGTTATGTCCGCCTGCGCCTGGACCAGGCTCATTGGCAAAAATATACGCTAGCTACGGCTATTAGGTGGATCGTATATGCTTTAACTGCTCTCTTAGCAGGTATTTTCCTAGTAACTTTTTTGACTAGGCGGCTATTGCAAAAACCGCTGGCAGAGCTGGTAGCTACCGCAGAACTGGTCTCGGCCGGTGATTTTACTTGCCGGGTAAGCTTGCCCCAAGCCGATGAACTTGGTTTTTTCGCCCAGTCCCTAAATACTATGTGTTTTCACCTGGCCAATTTAATCGAATCAATCAAGATAGGTACTGCTGAACTGCAAAAGGGAGTGGAGCAATTAACAGCCGTTCTCCAGGGAGCAGCCCGTACCAGCCAGCGTTTTATGCGGAATCTGGGGTTCTTAAAGGAAAATGCCGAGGAACATGTGAAAGCTTTAGCTCGGTCAGCTTCCCTGGCTGAACAACTTATCAACATCTTAGAACATATTAACGAACACGAAAAAGTTAGTTCTTCTCTTACCGATAATGCTTTAAAGCTGATAGACAAGGGGGCGAGCGCCTTCAGGGAAACCATTAGCCGACTGGAGGAGTGCCGCCAGATCCTGACTGAGAACCAAAAACTGCAAGCCGGCCTTTTAAGCAAAGGAGAGCTTTGGGATACAATTATAGCTAACCTGGCAGCTCTTATGGAGCATCTGGCCCCTTTTGTGGTAGAAGTGGCCCTGGCAGCAGCCAAGTCTGGCAAAGGGGAATTAACCGCTACTGCGGAAGAGTTAAGCCAGGCTTTACGAAATGCCTACTCTTATCTTAAAGAGATGCGGCTGGAGCTGGCAGCTCTGTTAGAAGCGGGACGGACTACTCAGCAGACGTTAGAAAAAAGCCTGGATCAGGTGAAGGTGGTTGAAACTCATTTGGCTAAGCCCAGGGAGGCATGGCTAGAGCTGGAGCATACCTTGCGAGAAAAAATCGGGTTAGAAAGTGAAATTCAGGCCCAGGGCCAAGAGCTGGCAAATACCGTGGGGAGTCTGGTCCAGGGCCTTGGTGAACATTTAACCGCTCTAAATAAGTTGCTATTAAATAACTTGAACAGTGACAGCCTGTGCGTTGCGGATTGGGAGGAAATTAATTCCCTTGTTAAAAGGCTCGCGCGTTCCACTGAACGCCTCCATGCTTTGGCTGCCCAGTATAAAGCCTAGAACTTGAGGATGAGGTGAGGGCGGTGCTGGATACCAGCGCCTTAGATTACATCCTGAAAGAGACTATCGAGGCCATTGAACGCAGTCAAGCGCAGATATTTGAGATTGCCGAAAATGCGCGAGCAGAGGTAAAGCAAATCAACAGCGAACTGGCTCAAGTAAAAATGGAATTAAGCGCAGTTATCGAAGAGGTCGATAGGCTGGAACGAGCTGAAAAAAAAGCTCGGATACGTCTGGCCGAGGTCAGCAGAGACTTTAATCGTTATACTGAACAAGACATTAAAGCAGCTTACGAGACAGCCTATAATTTGCAAATCGAGCTTATTAAGCTTAGAGAAAAGGAAAAGATGCTGCAGTACCGGCGCAATCACTTGGAAGCGAGTTTTCGCCGCTTACAGCTCACCCTCCAGAAGGCCGAACAGTTGGTCTCCCAGGTGGGAGTGGTACTCAATTATTTAAGTGGTGAACTCCATGATTTGAGCTTAAAGATCGGTGAGCTGCAACAAACACAGCAATTGGCCCTAAGCATCATCCGGGCACAGGAGGAAGAGCGTAAACGCGTAGCCCGGGAAATCCACGATGGTCCAGCTCAATCCTTGGCCAATATTGTTCTGCGAGCTGAATATTGCCTTAAACTTTTGGACAAGGACCCGGGCCAAGTCCGGGAAGAGTTGCAGGCCCTGCAAAATATTGTCATGATCAGTCTCCAGGATATTCGCAAGATTATTTTTGACCTCCGGCCCATGGCCTTAGATGATTTAGGGTTAGTTCCTGCTTTAAAGCGGTACTTTGCTACTTATAAACAACAATACGGGCTAGAAGTTGAATTCCTCTTTTTTGGACAGGAGCGCCGCCTAGAGAATACCATGGAAGTGGCCCTTTTCCGGATTATTCAAGAAGCAGTAAACAACATCAAAAAACATGCAGGAGTTAAAAATGCTGTGGTTAAAATGGAAATGCTCCCCAATAAAGTAACCATCTCTATTCGCGACGAAGGTCGAGGCTTTGATTTGAATAGTGTCCAAGGAAATAAAGAAAGTCCAGGTTATGGCCTCATCAGTATGCGGGAAAGAGTCCAGCTTTTGAAAGGCCAGGTAAAAATTACTACTGCACCGGGTAAAGGTACCAGCATAAGCATCACCATACCCTTAGAGGAATAGACCAGTAAACATGAGGCGAGGGGCTTTACCACTGAGTTATCCCCACTTTTTGCAGAGCAGGCCTGCTTGGGCTTGGAAGCGAGCGACTAAACCTGAGCGGTTAGCCAAACTTAAGCTTGGCGAAAGGCGGAGGCAGGCCCGAGGGCATGAGACCTTCGGCCGGCAACTGAGGCAGGAAGCCGAATTTGCCGGGAAGCCTGCCGGAGCCTTGAGCCAAGCGCTAGTTTGGCCCGCGAGGGTTTCCGGAGCGAGCGGAAGCCAAGCAGGCCGGGATCAAAAGTGGGGATACGCTAGGTTTTACCATGGACTTGAACCAGGGGGCAAGACAAATGACCTGGCCAGAACTTCAACAGGAATTGTCCAAGGGACATATAGCACCAGTATACCTGTTTTATGGCGAGGAAAAATATTTACTAGTTCAGGCGGTAACAACTCTTAAAAATAGAATATTATCCCCGGAGGCACAGCTTTTTGATTATCAGGAGTTCTCCGGTGCAGAGGTTACCCCGGAGAACCTCTTAATAGCGGCCCATACACCACCGGTACTGGCTGAAAAGCGCCTAATTTTAATCAAAAATGCCTCGCTGGATAACGAGGGGTTGCTCGCTTATCTTGATCAACCTTCCCCCACTACTTGCTTGGTATTAATAGCCGAAGGGGAAATAGACAGGAGAAACCAAGCCTTTAAGAAGATCGAGCAAGCAGGCCGCGTCATCGAGTTTAGTCCTCTTAAGCCCGCTGCCCTGGCCAGCTGGTTAAAGCAAGAAGCGAAGAGAATGGGTCGCCACATGGACAACCGTGCTGCCCAAGCTCTGGCCCAGGCAGCAGCTGACCTGCAACAAGGTGTGATGGAACTGGCCAAGCTGGATTTGTACCTGCCACCGGGAGCCCCTTTCACTATAAAAGATATCCAAACTTTAACCCCTGAGACTTTGGCTGCGGATGCCATCTTCCAGCTGGTAGATGCCTTGGGCAATGGCCAGGCCTCAATAGCCACCAGCCTCTGCCGGAAACTGTTAGCTTCTGGCGAAGCCCCTTTAGCTATTTTGGGCATGATGGTGCGCCAGTTCCGCTTGATATTACAAGCTCATATTGCCGGGCTGGGCTCCTCCAATCTGGCTAAAATTCTTAATCTCCCGCCGTTCGTGGCTCAAAAAATAGCCCGACAGGCCTCAAAATTTTCCCTGGATGCAGCGGCAGAAGTTTTAGAAAGACTCCTTAAAACAGATGTGGCTATAAAAACGGGGGCCGGCGATCCTTCCCTCCTTCTGGAGCATACAATTTGGGTTATTACCAGACAAAAGGGAACGGGCTAATTTCTCTCCCATTCCCTCTTTTGCCTTTACCTACCTTGCACGCTCTGTGTCGTTTTTGTCCTTCGCTGTTCTACCGGTGGCTATTGTCCCCGGCGTCACTTCAGGGCTAAATTCAAATTCGCCTACACCCCCGGCTGGGCGGCCAGGAGCGGGACTGAAGGTCCGCCTTTCTTTAGCCCCTTTTCCCTTCTCCTTCTCGGCCAAAATAAATCCCCCCTTTCAGCTCTATCTGTTGTTAGTATGCCATGTGAAAGGGGGGATTACACTCAGAAAATTTTTAGCTAGCAACTGTACGGTTAAAGCGCAGCTGTAATCGGGATTTTTTCCTGGCCGCCGTATTGGGATGTAAAACGCCCTTGGTGACTGCTTTATCGATGGTCCGGATAGCTTGCCTTAGCGTCTCCCTAGCCTGCTCTATTTCACCGCCAGCTAGCGCTACCTCAAATTTTTTAATGGCCGTTTTTACCATAGATTTAATGGATTTGTTGCGCAAAGTGCGCTTCCGTATAATCTCGATGCGCTTTTTTGCCGATTTGGTGTTGGCCACTAATATGTCACCTCCTCCGGTGTATTTTATCACGCCTGGATTCCCTGCGCAACGGGGTCAGCCACGCCAGACTTCTACTATTAAAACCAAGGCAGCGAGTAAAAGGCGATACCAGGTGAAGAGTACATAACTGCCACGGCGCAAGTATTGTAAAAGAAACTTGATGGCCAGGAACCCCACTACAGCGGAAGTAATTACACCCACGGCAAAGGCTGCATTTATCTCCTGCCAGGCTAGATTTCTAAATTCCCATAGGGCTGCACCCGCAATAATGGGGATGGACATTAAGAAGGAAAAACGAGCTGCAGTTTCCCGGGTCATTCCCGTAAGAAGCCCCGCCGTCATCGTTATACCGGAGCGAGATACGCCGGGAATTATAGCCAACGCTTGGGAAAGGCCCACCAGGACACTATCTACTAGGTTAATCTCCTCTAGCTTTCTCCTTTTAGAACTTATACGGTCGGCTGCCCAGAGACCAATACCCATTAGGGAAAGGGTCAAGGCTATTAACATAGGGGTTCGAAAAACTGTTTGCGCCTGTTCTTCTAGCATTACTCCGAAAAGGGCTCCGGGAACAGAAGCCAGAACTATATAATAGAGCAGGCGCCCATCCCGATTGTGGGGCTGGCTTAAACCCTTACCTATTATCTCCAGCAATTCACGCCAGAAATGGGCCACCACCGCTACCAGAGTCCCCAGGTGAAGGGCCACATCAAAGGTGAGGCCGGGATCAGGCCAGCGAAAAAGAAAGCGAACTAATACCAGGTGAGCCGAACTGGAAATAGGTAAAAACTCTCCTAAACCTTGAATAAGGCCTAACACCAAGGCCTGCAAAATAGTCATTCTGCTTAACCCTTCCTCTTTTAAGACAAAATCACAGAGACAGTTTAGCTTGCTTTTAAGGGAGTTGTCAAGAAAAGACGAGCTAAAGCTCTACTGAACAGTAATCAAATCCTTTAATTCTTCAAACCGCTTGGCCCCGATGCCCGACACGTTTTGCAGGTCTTCTATAGAACGGAAAGGGCCATGCTGCTGGCGGTAGTCCAAGATCCGCTGGGCCAGTGCGGGTCCGATCCCAGGAAGACTGTCCAGTTCCTCCAGCCCAGCCGTATTAATGTTGACTTTACCTTTAGATTTATTACCTGTCGAACCGGGAGCCGCATCGGTACTCGCTTCTTCTCCTGCCCGCGGTACAATAATTTGCTGGCCATCTTTTAAAGGTGCAGCCAAATTCAAAGCATGAGGATTGGCTTCTGGCAGCGGCCCGGCCAGCTGGACTGCTTCGCTTACCCGGGCACCTGCCGGTAACTGGTAAACTCCTGGCCGCCCTACGGCTCCTGCTACGTGGACTGTTATGGTACCCTGTTCCTCTTTATTTTCCTTAGGCGTAGCCCCCATTTTATCCCCGGCAACCGATGACCCTTGCCCCTTCTCCACCACCGGCACCGTGGCTTCCTTCCCCAGGCGCCAGCGGTCATACTGCACGCCGGCTCCAAAGAGCAGGGCTGCTATGACCAGCAGCCCCGCCCAGCGCACTCGGTTATCCCACTCCCACATGCCCTTCACCCCGAGCCATAATAGTAGAGCCTTCCTCATTATACGTCATTACCGGAAAAATAGCAGGGTATCCAGGATAAATAACGGTATAAGAATAGAGATCGACCATCCCATGTAACCGAAGAAACTGGGCATCCTGATTTTGTTTTCCTCGGCGATGGAGCGCACCATGAAGTTGGGTGCGTTACCAATATAAGTGTTCGCTCCCATGAAAACCGCTCCGCAGGATATGGCCAGGAGCATCTTGGGGTCTACCAGGCCCAGAGTAGTCTGCACACCCGCGGTAGCCCCCAGGCTGGTGGCTGTGGTGAGGAATACCAGGTAAGTGGGCGCATTGTCCAGGAAGCTAGAGAGAGCTCCCGTGGCCCAAAAGAAGTGGGCTGGCTTGGTAAGCCCAAGCTCTGCCCCGCGGGCATGGAGGATAGCCAGGGCAGGAATCATGGTCATAAAAATTCCCGCAAAGAGGGTAGCCACTTCCTTAATTGGCCCCCAGGTGAAGCGGTTATCCTGGCGGATAACGTAGGGTGTAGTCCTGAGGGAGAGATAGGCGGCCAAGAGTATAACAATATCGCGGATGAGGTTAATATAGGGTAAAGTCAAGGTTTCCTCCCCATGGCGCCATAAACCGATACCATATAATTCTCCGGTCTTCTGGTCGGCGAAGGCCGGATTCTTAGCCAAAAAACCGCTTAGAATGACGGAACCCACAATCATGCCCAGGTAAAGGAGATTGTGCAGGCCTTCTACCCGGAGAGGTTCAGGGAATTGAGCCTTTACGGGAATATTTTCTTTGCGGTAATAATAACTATCTAGCAGGAAGTAAAGGGTCAGGAGGATTATGACGTTGAAGCCCATGGGTACTATAAGCTTCATGGTCCAGAAGAAGGGGACACCCCTTAGGAAACCTAAGAAAAGCGGCGGGTCCCCCAAGGGGGTCAGAGAACCGCCGATATTGGACACCAGGAAGATAAAGAAAACAATAATATGCGTCTTGTAGCGCCGCCATTCGTTGGCCCTTATGACGGGCCTGATCATCAGCATGCTGGCACCTGTAGTACCTACCCAGCTAGCAAGAAGGGTGCCTACCAGGAGGAGAAGGGTATTCACCGCCGGTGTACCTTGCAAAGTACCGCGCAAAATTATGCCACCGGATACCACAAAGAGCCCGAATAGAAGGATGATAAAAGGTATATAGTCGAGCAAGTAAACCTCTACTGCCTTAACAAGGGCGGTCTCTGCACCAAAATAAATTAAAAAGGGTACAAAAAAGACCAGGGACCAAAAAAGACTAACCTTGCCCATGTTATGCTCCCACCAGTGGGGGTTCAGCAGGGGGCAGATAGCAATGGAGAGCAACATGCCCACGAAAGGAAGCACACTCCATAAGGGTAGCAGATGCCCTAATTCCGTACCCCCTGAGGCCCAGGCCACACCTGGTACCAGTAGAGCAGCCCCCAAAGCAGCCAACGGTGGAGCTACAAAGAAGGCAAGGTGTCGACTATTCATGCTTGACCAATCCTCCCTAAGGTAATAAAGTTTGCTTTTCAATAGTTATTCCGCAATCCGTATATTAAAATTTTTGGGGCCTAGCCCAAAAGGCGCACAAGATTATTTAATTCTACTTTCGAGAAGAAAATCCTGCTTTTTTCCTCAAATTTCCTTAAATATAAGAAAAAGCGGGATTATATCCCGCCTTCTCCACCTTCTGCCAGCTTCTTTTGTACAGAGGCCACTTTCCCTTCTATAGTTACTTTTTTATCTACACGCTCATCAATACTAATGTTGGTCACTACCCTGAGGGCGCCTTTCTTAAAGGGCAGTTCGTGCATACGCCGAAAGACTGCAAAGAGCACATCTAATTCGCCCTCAATAATGGTAGACATGGGCGTAAGCTGGTATTTAATCCCTTCTACCTGGCTCAAAAAGCGGTGCAGGTCGGCCACATAGGAGCTCAGGCTGGGTGAACCCGGTGCTCCTATGGGTATGACCGTTATCTGGGCCACCGGCATATTAATCAACTCCTCCTTCTTTAGCCTGCTTTACGCACCACCAAATTCACCAATTTGTCGGGCACTACTATTATCTTAACCACCTGCTGTCCCTTCAAGAAAGCCGCCACCTTTTCCCTGGCCAGAACAGCCTGCTTCAGTTCTTCTTCCTCAAGCCCGGCAGGCACCTGAATACGATCCCGCACCTTGCCGTTGATCTGTACTACCACGGTTACTTCTTCGGTTACCAAAGCCTGCGGGTCATAGTCCGGCCAGCTTTCTAGATGCACGCTGGTTTCCTGGCCTATTCCCTGCCACAGCTCCTCCGCAATATGGGGAGCAAAGGGAGCTAGCAAGGTAATAAGCTTCGTTAAACCTTCCTTCACCAGAGGTAAGTTTTGTTCTTCTTCCGGCACGCTATCCTGATAATGGTAAAAGCCGTTTACCAACTCCATAATGGCGCTAATAGCCGTATTGAAGTTAAAGCGTTCCTCAATATCCTCGGTCACCTTCTTTATAGTGGCATGCAGCAGGCGGTACAATTCTTTATCCGCTTGGCTGGCCAAACTTATTTCACCTTTAGTTGGCTTTATCCCCCGCACCTTGCCGCTATAATTATAAATTAAGCGCCATACCCTATTTAAGAAGCGATAGCATCCCTCTACGCCCTGATCGCTCCATTCCAGGTCTCGCTCCGGCGGGGCCGCAAAGAGGATAAAGAGGCGTGCGGTATCGGCTCCATACCGCTCAATAATCTCTTCCGGGCTGACCACATTGCCCTTGGACTTGGACATCTTGCCGCCGTCTTTAAGAACCATCCCCTGGGTTAACAAGTTCTGGAAGGGCTCCTCCACCCCTACCAGGCCGAAATCATACAAGGCTTTGGTGAAGAAGCGGGCATACATGAGGTGGAGAATGGCATGTTCTACCCCCCCGATGTACTGGTCTACATTCATCCAGTAGTCAACCTTATCCCGCTCAAAAGGTTTATCCTGGCTGTGGGGGCTGGCGTAGCGCAAGAAATACCAGGAAGAGCAGACAAAGGTGTCCATGGTATCTGTCTCCCGGCGCGCCGGCCTTCCACAGGTGGGGCAAGTGGTATGGACGAACTCAGGACAATTCTTTAAAGGTGATTCCCCCGTGGGTTTAAATTCCACTCCTTCGGGCAGGATCACGGGCAAGTCTTCCTCGGGAACGGGCACTATCCCGCAATGGTCGCAGTAAATTATGGGGATGGGCGCCCCCCAGTAGCGCTGCCGGGAAATCAGCCAGTCACGCAGCTTATAATTAATTTTTTTGCTGCCTATTCCTTTTTCCTCTAGATACTCAACTATCTTCCGCTTACCCTCTTCGCTGGGCAGGCCGCTAAAAGGGCCAGAATTGACCATTATACCGGGCTCTACATAGGCTTCGCTCATGGTGGCACTGTCCAGTTCCTGGCCCGGCGGCTGAATTACTACCCTTATGGGCAGTCCATACTTGCGGGCGAAAGCGAAATCCCGCTCGTCGTGGCCAGGTACGCCCATTACTGCACCTGTACCGTATTCTATGAGGACGTAGTTAGCAATCCATATGGGAATCTTTTCCCCGTTGATGGGGTTAACGGCATAAGCCCCAATAAATATGCCTTCCTTTTCTTTTTCTGTAGCCGTACGATCTAAGGCGCTCAAATGGCGGGCTGCCTCTACAAATTGCCTCACCGGTTCTTCATAGGGCGTCCCCTTGGTCAGCTTCTCCACCAGAGGATGCTCCGGGGCCAGAACCATATAGGTTACACCAAAAAGGGTATCCGGCCTGGTGGTAAACACGGGAATCTTTTCCCCGCTACCGTGGACCTGGAAGACTACTTCAGCACCTATACTTTTGCCGATCCAATTTTCCTGCATGACCTTAACCTTTTCCGGCCAGCCGGGCAGTTGCTTAAGGTCGGCCAGCAGCCGCTCAGCGTAATCAGTGATGCGGAAAAACCACTGTTCCAAGTCCCGGTGGGTGACCAGCGTGCCGCAGCGTTCGCAGGCGCCGCCCACCACCTGCTCATTGGCCAATACTGTGGCACAGGAGGGGCACCAGTTGACGGCCGCTTTCTTCCGGTAAGCCAGGCCATGTTTATACATTTGCAGGAATAGCCATTGGGTCCATTTATAATAGCTGGGGTGGCAGGTGGCTATCTCCCGGTCCCAGTCGTAGCTTATACCCATGGCCATAAGCTGCCGGCGCATATTGGCAATGTTCTTCCATGTCCATTCCGCTGGATGGATGCCATGCTTTATAGCCGCATTTTCTGCCGGTAGGCCAAAGGCGTCCCAGCCCATAGGATGGAGGACGTTAAAACCTTTCATGCGCTTAAAGCGGGCTACTACATCCCCTATAGAATAGTTGCGCACGTGGCCCATGTGCAAGTTCCCCGAAGGGTAAGGGAACATTTCCAGGCAATAAAACTTGGGCTTGGAATCATCTTCGGTGACTTTATAAAGTTCGCTGGCTTCCCAGCGGCGCTGCCATTTGGGTTCAATCTCTTTAAAATTATACCTGGCCTCCATGATGCACCTTTTCACTCCTTTATCCTTCAAGTTCTATAACCTCAGCATCGCCCCAGAGGCGTTCCAGGTCATAAAACCGGCGGTCTTCTTCCAGAAAGACGTGGACCACCACGCCACCAAAATCCAGGAGAATCCAGCGCGCGGAGGCAAAACCTTCCCGGCGCAATAGCTCTCCTCCTGCCTCAATCACCTTCTCTTCTACTTCCCGAGCAATGGCCTGTACCTGAGTGGTAGAAGTGCCATGGGTGATAACAAAGTAATCGGCTATTAAAGAGATTTTCCGTATGTCAAGGATGACCACCTGCTGACCCTTTTTATCTCGAGCAGCCCGGGCAGCCACTTGAGCCACCCGCAATGTGTCCGTCAACCAAGCTAAACCCCCTTTTTATTTTAGCAGCAAGTAATTACGCGCCTCCACGGTGGCCGGATGCAAAGGCTGGCCCTTTTTAAGCACATAAAGGATGCTGCTTTCCAGGGCCTTGAGCAACCCCTGGTCCAGGTCTTCTTCGGCCAGGCGGCGCAGATCCTCTACTCCGGGATATTGACGACCCGGTTCTAAGGCATCAGCTAGATAAACAATTTTATCCAGTAGGCTCATGTCCGGGGCACCTACTGTATGCCGGCTAATGGCCTGTAAAATCTCCTCATCTTCGAAACCCAGTTCTGTCCTCAATAACCACGCGCCTACCGGTGCGTGTAAGAGTACCGGAAACCTTTTTTCTATCTCATGGGTAATTAGGCCCGCTTCCTCTCCTTGAGCCAGTAGTTCTTGCTCTGGCAGGTCTCGGGCATAATCATGCATCAAACCGGCCAGTTTAGCTTTATCTTGCGCAATTCCGTATTTAGCAGCCAGTTTCACCGCGTAAGCTGCCACCCCCTGGCTGTGGCGCCAACGCTGGGGTGACAACTTTTGGGCTAACAGCTCGGTATAATACTTTAACATTTTTAAGCAGCTCCTGCTTGAAGAAAAACCCCCTATTAAAATAGGAGGTTAAGCTAAGTATAAACCTTCTTGCCGTATATATTCTTCCACCGCCTCAGGTAAAAGATATTTTATTGTTTTTCTTGCCCTTACCCGCCGGCGAATGTCAGTAGAAGAAATGGCCAGAGCTGGCACCTCGATAATATGGATGCGGTCCCAACTCTCAAGGGGTAATTGGGGTTTCAAATCCTCAAGTTTTTCTAAAGGAAAACCGGGACGTGTGGCAGCTATGAACCGGCATTTTTTAAGGAGCGCACCCACGTCTTTCCAGTGTAAAATTTCTAAAATGGCATCGGCACCAGTAATAAAATAGAGCTCGGGTTCTGGACCCAGTAACTGGCGAAACTCTGTCACTGTATCTATCGTATATGACATACCTGCGCGTTCGATCTCTATCCGCGAAACTTCAAAAAAGGGATTGCTAGCTGTAGCCAGCACTGTCATGCGGTAGCGATGTTCGGCCGCGGTCACCTGGTAATCTTTCTTATGCGGAGGGTGGCCGGACGGAATAAAAATCACTTTATCCAGGCTAAATTCGCAGCGAGCGGCCTCTGCTGTAACCAAATGGCCGTAATGAATGGGATCAAAAGTCCCTCCCATTAACCCTATACGCTGTAAACCAGTAGTGGCGGCCATCTTTTCCTCCGGATCTACCTGCAGTACAAGTAGTATTTTAACAATTACTGGCGAATCTGTCCACTGCCCAAAACAATATATTTAAAGGTGGTAAGCTGCTCCGGCCCCATGGGTCCCCGGGCATGAAGCTTCTGGGTGCTGATGCCGATTTCCGCACCGAAGCCGTACTGGAAACCGTCGGTAAAGCGGGTAGAAGCATTTACATAAACTGCCGCTGCATCGACCCGGCGCAGGAACTCCATGGCCTGGGTATAATTATTGGTGACGATAGCCTCGGAATGCTTGGTACCATAGGTAGTTATATGCTCAATGGCTTCCTCCAGGTCCCTGACTACTTTAATAGCCAGGATCAAATCGAGGTACTCCGTAGCCCAATCCTCTTCCGTAGCTTCTTTAGCAAACGGAACCAAAGACCGCGTCTGTTCGCAACCGCGCAGTTCCACACCCAAATCCTTTAATTTTTCCGCCACTACCGGCAGGAAAGCCGGAGCTATATCCCGGTGTACCAGGAGGGTTTCCATAGCATTGCAAACTCCGGGACGCTGGGTTTTGGCATTAATGACTATGTTGGTAGCCATATCCAAATCCGCGTCTTTATCTACGTAGACATGGCAGTTGCCCACACCTGTTTCAATAACAGGTACAGTGGCATTCTCCACTACCGTACGAATAAGCCCGGCACCACCGCGGGGAATTAAAACATCGATATATTCGTTGAGGCGCAACATTACCTGTACCGCCTCGCGGTCGGTAGTCTCCACCAACTGAATGGCTCCTTCAGGCACGCCGGCAGCAATAGCTGCTGCGCTTATAATTCTGGCTATGGCCCGGTTGGAATTGATGGCTTCCGAACCGCCCCTCAGGATAACTGCATTGCCCGTCTTTAAGCAGAGGCCCGCTGCATCTACCGTCACATTAGGCCGGGCTTCATAAATTATGCCTATTACTCCCAGGGGCACCCGCATGCGGCCGATCTGGAGGCCGTTAGGGCGTGTCCACATGGAGGTTATCTCCCCTACCGGATCGGGAAGATTGATGAGGGCTTCCAGTCCCTCGGCCATCTCTTGTATACGCTTTTCATTAAGCAGCAGGCGATCCAGGAGGGCCCGGGAGAGCCCCTGGGCAGATCCTGCCTCCATGTCCACGGAATTGCTTTGAAGGATTTCGGCCGATCTCTCCCTTAAAGCGTCAGCCATGGCTTTCAGGGCTCTATTTTTAACTTCTGTATTTAAGGTAGCCAGCTTTTGGGCTGCTGCTTTAGCCCTTTTGCCCAGGGCTATTATTTCTTCCCGTACCGTCATTGCCTTAAAGCCACCCCCGTTATACCAGTACAATTAAATTATCCCGGTGTACTACTTCATCATAATCCTTATGGCCAAGAATTGCAAGAATTTCGCTTGTTTTCTTCCCCTGTATACGCCGTATCTCTTCCGCCGAATAATTGGTCATACCCCGGGCAATCTCCTTGCCTCCAGGTTCCACAATGCTCACTAAACTTCCCTGTTCGAATTCACCTTCCACCGCTGTTATGCCGCTGGGAAGAAGGCTTTTACCGCTGTGAACAATGGCCCGGGCGGCACCCGCATCCACCTGTATTTTGCCCTGAACCACCGGTCCATAGGCCAGCCACTTTTTACGCCCATGGGCCTTATGTTCCCGCGGCAGAAAAAGGGTGCCAACTTCCTCGCCCCGTAAAATGGCCGCTATCTGGCCGGGCAGCAGGCCGCTGGCAATAATTACAGGTATACCAAAGTTAGTGGCCAAGCGGGCGGCCTGTAATTTGGTGATCATGCCCCCGGTGGCCCAGGTGGAACCTGACCCGCCGGCCAGGGCCTCCAATTCCGGGGTAATTTCTTCTACCGCAGGAATAAGTTTGGCTTCCGGACAGGAGTGAGGGTCAGCGGTGTACAACCCCTGGTTATCCGTCAACAAAATCAATACATCAGCGTCTACTAAGCCTGCTACCAGGGCGGACAGGGTATCGTTGTCCCCTACACGGATTTCGTCTACGGCCACCGTATCGTTCTCATTGACGATGGGGAGGACACCTAAGCGCAACAGGGTGCCCAAGGTATGACGGGCATTGAGGTAACGCCGGCGATCGGCCAGGTCATCCCTCGTTAGCAAAACTTGAGCCACAATTAGCCCGTATTCCGCAAAAAATTTCTCGTACATATGCATCAACATACCCTGACCTACAGCAGCCGCCGCCTGTTTTTCCGGCAGGGTGCGCGGACGTTCCTTGAATCCCAGACGACCCATACCGGCTCCCACAGCACCGGAAGTAACCAGAATTACCTGCCGCCCGGCATTGACCTGATCAGCCAGCTCCCGTACCAACCGTTCTATGCGTTCCAAATTGAGCTTACCCGTCTGGTGGGTAAGGGTGCTGGTGCCCACCTTAACCACCAACCGCCTGCTTTCCGCCAGGGTCCGCCGACAATCACCTGCCGTCAAGGATTTCCCTCCCCTAATTTAGTCCTCCAGTTGAAACTCCTGGTCGCGGATGCGAACGGTATCGCCCGGGCGGGCGCCGGCGCGGCGTAAAGCTTCTTCTACTCCCAGCCGTTTCAAAGCCTGCTGCAAGCGCCGAACAGCCGCCTCATTGTTAAAATCGGTCATGGCCACCCTCCGCTCTACCTCGCGACCCGAAACTATAAAGACGCCCTTCTCCCGGGTGATGGTAAAAGGTTCTGTTGGAACCACCAAAGTTTTAGGAGTATCCACTTCAATTGCGGTTTTTGTTTCCGGCAAAGTATCCAGTAGCTCGGCTAAATACCACAAAAGGGGCTCGATTCCCTCGCCCTTTAATGCCGAAAGGGGGAAAATACGGTAGTTATCCCCCAGCTTCTGGGCGAGATACTTTACGTTTTCCTTCCCTCCTGGCAAGTCTATCTTGTTGGCGGCAATAACCTGGGGTCGCTTGAGGAGTTCGGGGCTGTAATGTTCTAGCTCTTTATTTACAATTTCCAAGTTACGCAACACCTCTTCTCCGCTGGTCAGCCCCACGTCCAAGACATGAACCAAAACTTTGGTTCTTTCAATATGGCGCAAAAACTTTAAACCCAGGCCTGCACCCCGGTGTGCCCCTTCGATAAGACCGGGAATATCGGCCACCACAAAGGAGCGTTCTTCATCCAGGCGGACCACGCCTAAGTTGGGAGTTAGGGTGGTAAAGGGGTAGTCGGCAATCTTGGGCCGGGCCGCCGATATGCGGGAAATCAGGGTAGACTTTCCGGCATTGGGGAGGCCTATAAGGCCCACATCAGCCAATAACTTCAATTCTAACAGAATCCAGCATTCTTCTCCCGGTTCCCCCTTTTCGGCAAAGGTTGGGGCTTGCTCCCGAGCATTAGCAAAGCGGGCATTTCCCCTCCCGCCCCGACCACCGGCAGCGACCACTGCCCTCTGGCCAGGGGTAACCAGATCGGCCAGTACTTCACCTGTATGGGCATCGCGGACCACGGTGCCTACAGGCACCCGTAAAACTAAGTCGGGCGCGCTCCGGCCGTGCTTGTTCTTGCCCTGTCCGTGTTCACCTCGCTCCGCCCGGTAATGGGTACGGTAGCGGAAATCGACCAGCGTCCGCAGGCCCGGATCTGCTTCCAGAATTACACTACCGCCCCGTCCGCCATCCCCACCGCTGGGACCACCTCGGGGCACGTATTTTTCCCGGCGGAAGGCAACGGCGCCGTTGCCTCCATCGCCACCGCGCACATAAATTTTAGCTTCGTCGTAAAACACGGGCTATTATCCCCCGTTCCAGGGCTTAAGCACTGAACTCTCCCCGCTTTTGGACCCAAGCAGGCCTCGCCAGCGAAAAATGCTGATAAACCTGGCTTAAGCAGCATTTCGTGGTAAAACTAAGGTCAGTTCAAAAATCTGGGGAGACCAAGTAAAGGGAACACCATATTCCTCCGCCCGGTCATTTAACTCGGCCAGAACAGGAGCGACTTCCTCCCCGGCCGGTCCCGGCACTCCCGCAAAGCGCCAGCTATAACCCTCTTCTGTTTCCTTGATCTCCAGGGTTAAAAGCCCTTCCCCTTCTTTTCCTTGGGCGGCCAACAAGGCTAGATCCCAGGCGATATCCAAAAGCCTGGTCGCTTCTTCCCCGTTCAAAAGCAGACGATCCATTTCCGTATCCATTTCCACTTCTACTTTAATTTGTCGCCAGGCCGCCTCTTCCAGCTTAAATTGGCTCTGCAAAGCCAGTTCCGGCGGTTTTAAGCGCATCAGCCGCCCAAGTTTCTCTAGCCGCGAAGCAACCTCTTTAGTATAGGCCAACGCCCGTTCGGGCTTGCCCAGCTGCAAAAAGCCGGAAATCACCTGTAGGTGATTGAGGAAGTCGTGTTTCTGCCCCCGCAGTAGCCGCAAGATATCCCCGGTCTCCCCTAGCATAAATAATACACCCCAAAGTATTTATTGACCCCTGGAAAGTTTCCAGGGGTCTCAAGAAGCTTTAAGCATAAGCATAAACGCTGACTTGCTTTCTGTCTTTGCCTTTGCGCTCAAACTTCACATAACCATCGATGAGGGCGTACAAGGTATCATCTTTACCTATGCCCACGTTGCGGCCCGGGTGGATTTTGGTCCCCCGCTGGCGCACGATGATGTTTCCTGCGGTAACAAATTGTCCATCGTATCTCTTGACACCTAAACGCTTGGATTCGCTATCACGACCGTTGCGGGAACTGCCTACACCCTTCTTGTGGGCAAATAGCTGCAGGTCCATTTTCAACAGCACCTTTTACACCTCCTCGTTTTAACCTGAACAAAACGTCCATAGCTTTCAGCTATGGCCTTAAGTCCCAGTTCCAAAGTCCCTAAAATGATCTCTGCCTTGTCTCGATCCGCTGGTGACAAGTTCTCGGGCAGGAGGCATTTAAGTCTCCCTTCCCCGATCTCTACTTCTGGCGTTATACTTAAAAATTCTTCCAGCCCCATAACCGCTGCCTGGGCCAGGGCCGATACTGCAGCGCAAACTATATCCTGCCCCCGCGGGCGATAGCCGGCATGGCCGCAAACCAAGAAACCTACCGGCCGGTCTCCCTCATCACGCCAAAGGGTTACCTGGATCATTTTAGTTAAGAGATCTCAATCTTTTCAATCCGCAGAGCAGTAAAGGGTTGACGGTGTCCCTGCTTGCGCCGGTAGTTCTTTTTAGGCTTGTACTTAAAGATAATAATCTTTTCCCCTTTGCCGTGGGCTTCCACTTTGCCTATAACTTTAACGTTGGCCAGGTAAGGTCTGCCGACCTGTAAACCGTTATCGTCCTTCACTGCCAAAACTTTGTCCAAAACCACAGTTTCTCCGGCAGCAACCGGTAGTTTCTCTACCTTAAGAACATCTCCTTCACCAACCCGGTATTGCTTGCCGCCTGTTTCAATAATAGCGTACATTCCCTTTCTCCTCCCAAGCTAAGACTCGCCGGGATAAGGTATCCTGCCAGGAACAGGAGTTTGCCACCTCTCCCGAGCGGTTTAAAACTTGAGCTATGCTCGCTTTTGCAGTGTAGCATATTTGCTAAATGCCTGTCAAGCCAATGGCGCGCTGGGAAGCTGTCAAGTGTATCTAGGTAATTTTTTGATTGTAGATCAACAGTTAGTGGGCTCTGGTAAATATCTTTTTCGCTGAATCTATTTCGCTAGATAGCGAAGACCCTCTCCGCTTCCACTCCGCTTCAACTCCCCTTTCACTCAAGTACTAGCGAAAAGTGTTTTCGTAAATACTGACGGTCCTAGGCCCTAACCAAGTTTATCCAGGCTAATCCAGGGGAGTGGTCAGCCCGTTGTTACACACGGTATACAGTTCAGTCCGCCGGATATTTTTAATCTTTAACTCGGGCGCCAGCGCCCTCACCACTTCCTCCGGCCGCACAGTACCTTGAGGGCTACAGGCTAAAAGCATTTCCAGGACATTATCCCCTTCCAGCTCCAGCCGGTAGAGGCCGGGCCGGATATCAATCTCACGAGTACCGTTTTTAGTGCGCCGCCATACCAGTACTTGGTTTTTCCCCAATAGCTCCTTTATAGCTTGCTGTAATTCTAAGGGAGATAATCCCTCTACCTCTGCCCGGTACTCCGCGCACCGTATAGCTTCGGTCAAGGCCAGCGCTCCGGGTGGAAGGGCTTTAACTGCTAATACTTCAAGGCCTACCGGCAGTTGCCGGGCCAGGGAATTTAGTACCTCACTGGCAGACCGGGGCTCTTTCAATTCCAGGTCCAAGTATTCCGCCTCGCTTTCGATACCCACCGCCAGGGCGGGGCCGAAGGAAAAACGGGGATGGGGGTTAAAACCCTGGCTGAAAGCCAGGGGCAAACCCGCCCGGCGCGCAGCCCGGTGAAAGCTGCGCATTACTTCCAACTGACTCAAGAACCGGCCTACTCCTGTCTTGGCAAATTTAATCCGCAGCCGCAAAACTTCTGGCCTCCCCCTTGAGCTTCAAGCTCACCTTTAATCCCGGACATACTCCACAGCTCGCACAGCGGCCAGAGCGGCAGTCGATGGTTATTTTACCCTCTAGCGCTCGCCGGTGCTCATCTATAAGAAATTCTTTGCTCACACCAAAGTCCAGGTGATCCCATGGCAGCTTTTCTTCGTAGTCCCGGCGCCGGTAAGCGTAGAAGGCCGGGTCTATGCCGCAACTCTCAAAGGCCCTCTGCCAAACATCATAGCGGAAGTGCTCGGACCAGCCTTCCAGTTTAGCTCCTCCCTGCCAGGCCTGCAGCAGCACCTGCGCCAGCCTCCGGTCCCCCCTGGCCAAAACCGCTTCTAAGAAACTCATCTCCGGCTGGTGCCAGCTAAATTGTAACCCCGGCCCTTTGAGACGTGAGCGCAAGAAATTCTGTTTTTCTTTAAGTTCGGCAAGCCTGGCCTGGGGCTCCCACTGGAAGGGAGTATGGGGTTTAGGCACAAAGGAGGAAACGCTCACTGTGACTGTGGGTTTTTTGCCTCTATGCAAGCGCCGCCCCTGTTCCAGCACCTGCCGGGCGAGATCCACTATATTTTCCAGGTCCTCCTCTGTTTCCGTGGGCAACCCGATCATAAAGTAAAGTTTGATATTATGCCAGCCGGCGGCAAAGGCCTCTCCTGTCGCCGCCAGCAGGTCCTCGGCCGTCACCCCTTTGTTGATGACATCCCGCAAGCGCTGGCTGCCGGCTTCCGGAGCAAAGGTAAGGGTGCTTTTTTTACGGAAGCGTTGGAGGGCTTGAGCTAATCTAACACTGAAGGCATCCACCCTTAAGGAGGGAAGGGAGATGCTTACCCCTTGCTCGGCATAAGCCTCGGCCAGGGCCCGGGCCAGAGCTTCTACGCAAGAATAATCGGCCGTGCTCAAAGAAGTAAGGGAGATCTCTTCGTACCCGGTATGCCGGACCAGCTCGGCCGCCTGGCGTAATAGGACCTGTACATCCCTTTCCCGTACCGGCCGGTAAATGGCCCCTGCCTGGCAAAACCGGCAACCCCTGGTACACCCCCGCATAACTTCCAGCATAATGCGGTCATGGACTACATCCAGGAAGGGTACGATAGGCCTGGTGGGAAAGTAAGCCGTATCCAGATCGCCGACTACAGCTTTTTTTACGGTCTCCGGAGCTTCCGGCCTTAAGGGTTTTATTTCGGCTATGGTTCCCTCTTCTTGATAGCTAACCTCATAAAAAGACGGAATATAAACGCCTGGCAATCCAGCTGCGCGGCGTAAAAACTCCTTCCGGTCAACTCTGGAACCAGGAGAACCCTTTAGTTCTCCAAGGAGTTCCAGTATTTGCGGTAAAACTTCTTCCCCGTCTCCTAGGACAAAACAATCGAAGAAGGGCGCCAGCGGCTCGGGATTACACGCTCCCGGGCCTCCGCCGATGACCAGCGGATGCTCGGGGCGGCGTTCCGCTGCCAGCAAGGGTATACCCCCCAGATCAAGCATATTGAGAATAGTAGTATAACTCAGCTCGTACTGGAGGGTAAAACCGATAATATCAAAGTCGGCCAGCGGCCTGCAAGACTCCAGGGAAAACAAAGGAAGCCCTTCTTCTCGCAAGATGGCTTCCAGATCTGGCCCGGGGGCAAAGGCGCGCTCCATAAGCATGCCTTCCCGTTCATTGACCAGGCCATAAAGGATAGCCAGGCCCAAATGGGACATGCCCACCTCATAAAGGTCGGGAAAGGCGAAGACCATGCGTACCGGTGTTTTTTCCCAGTCCTTATGTACGCTGTTCCATTCTGTCCCCAAGTAGCGGGCCGGCTTCTCTACCCGGGGGAGTATTTTTTCTATTATATGGTCTCGCAATAGCCTCATTCTCTCCTTTAAAGAAGTTCGTTTCTAGTATAGCAAAGATCTTTCAATGAATATACCCTAATTAAAGTAGTTTCTCTACCGGTTCAGCGGATTGGCCATTTAAGAGGGCCCGGAGGATCTGCCCCTCTCCTACCAGCCCTTTTACCTGGCCGCCGGGCCCTATAACTACCACCAGATTATATTTCCCAGGCTTAAACCGCTTCACAATATAGGCCAGGGGTTGTTCTCCGGTGACGGCCAGCCAGAAAGCCTCCCCCAGTAACCCCTTTTCTTCCGGTTGGCGCCCTCGCCAAAACTGCCGCCAGAACAAGTAAGGATAAGCCTCCTTTTCCCTTGTAGCCTCGCGGAAAATAAAAAAAGCCAGGATGACACTCTGCAAATCTGTCACCCGCAGCCAAAAACCTATTATACCGCCAATAACCAAACACGCCGCCAGGACCTGTCCCAAGGCAGCGCTTTCCCACGTAGCCCGACCTGCACCAGCATGCAGGCTGCGCCAAGCGCGGTAAAGGCGCCCGCCGTCCAGGGGTAAGCCGGGAAGAAGATTAAAACATCCCAGGAATAGATTTACCTGAAGAAAAAACTGAAGCCACGCAGCCTCCCCGTCCAGTATCCAAGTAACTATGCCCATAAAAAGGGCTAAACCTAGACTCCCCAGGGGACCGGCCAGAGCTATTCTGGCCTCTCGGGAAGGATGAAAAGCCAGAGGGACCGAAAAACGGGCTACACCGCCAAAGGGAAATAATTCTAGACTGCTAGGGGGAAAGCCTACTTTAAAGGCCGCAAGAACATGACAGAATTCATGCCAGGCCACGGCGGCAAAAAGCAACAGAGCTTGGGGTAACACGCCCAGTAAAAAGTAAACACCTAGGAGTAAGACAAAATAATCGTTAAAGATAATGTCCAGTCCTGCCATTTTCCCCAGGCGCATGGCTTTTTAGATCTCGTCGGTAAGTGCCAGATAAGGAAGGGGGTCCACGGTCTGCCCGTTCCTTCGAACTTCAAAATGAAGCTGAACAGCCTGGCCGGACGCCAAGATTGCTATAGTATCTCCCTGGCGCACCAATTGTCCCGGGCGCACATAAATCTTTCCCAAGGTACCATATACAGTGACTAAACCTACCCCGTGATCTATCTCTACTACTTGGGCCAGAATAGGGTCTTCACCGGCCCGGATAACCCGCCCATCCAAGACGGCCTTCACAGGGCTCCCTCCCCTGGCCTTGATATCAATACCGTTATGAAAATACTTCCCTTCTGCCCCCTGCACCCAGCCATAAGTCTTAATAATTTCTCCGGAAACAGGTACGGCCATCTGGGGATAATCTTTCATTTTATCTTCTGGCTTAAAGGCCGGCACCGAATTGTTTTCCGGCTTAAAACCATGGAAAACCCACCGATCGTAGGTATCTAGCCACAGCACATTTTTAATGACTTCGGCCACCTTGGGGGTCTGGTCGGCAGCCGGGTCCCTTAAGTAATAACGCAGGGATGCTTGCAGCCGGCCGGCTCCGGTTCCTTCCAGCCGAAAAACAAAAGTAATGACCAGGAAAAGTAAGCCGGCAGCCAATGTTTGCTTTAGAAGCTGCCGGGGAAAACGAGAAGGAGGCAAGGAGCGCCCCGGGCCTTTCACTTCCCCCAGCGGCGCACCTTTAAATTCTTCCCAATTCCAGTTATAGCGCATTATCTTTAGCCCCCCTGGACAGGCATATTTCTACCTAAATGTTTATGCATGTCCCTCAGGGGTATGACTATAGTAGTTAAATCAAAAATGAAGATCCCTTTGTCCTTGCTCAACTTGTTCCAGTTTTTCTTCTGTAGCCCGGCGTAAAGCGCCATCCTCAATTTCCGCCAGGGCAGCCTGAATGACTGCTTCCCCTCGTTGCCGCAAATGAGCAGGTGCCCTTTCTAAAAGATACTCTTTAAAGCTTAAAAGAGCATTGGGCAGGCAGAAGCGCTGAATGTCGCCCTGGCGGGCAAGACTGGTAAAACGAGAGCCCGTACGCCCCACACGATAACAAGCCGTGCAGAAGCTGGGAAGGTAACCCCGCTCGAGGATAACCTGAACAATTGCTTCCAGCGGCCGGTGATCGTCCACTTCAAATTGGGCCGCCAGTTCTTCCGCCTGGGCATAACCGCCCGGGCTTACGCAAGAGCCGGCTGACATTTGGGAAACCCCTATATCGATCAATTCATCTCGCAGCTCCGGGCGTTCCCGGGTCGAAAGCACCAGCCCTACATAAGGAAGGGCCAGGCGGTAGATGGCCACAACTTTGCGGAAGTCAGTGTCGGTTAAAGGATGGGGAATATCGGTCAGGGCTGCGCCGAGGGCTGGGCGGAGCCGCGGTACCGACATGGTATGCGGGCCCGCTCCAAACTCCCTTTCCAGAGCCGCAGCATGGCTTAAAGCGGCCAGGACCTCAAAGCGGTAATTATAAAGCCCCAGTAAAGGGCCCAGGCCCACATCGTCAAATCCCGCTTCCATGGCCCTATGCATAACTGTCAGGCGCCAGCCGTAATCAGCTTTAACCCCGCTGGGATGCATGATTTTATAAGTATCCGGGTGATAGGTTTCCTGGAAGCACTGGTAAACCCCTGCTCCGGCTTCCTTTAACCGCCGGAAATTGGCCACCGACTGCGGTGCCACATTGAGGTGAACTATTCTTAAAGGTGAATAGCGGTAGACAGCCTTAATGGCCTCCACCAAATAGTCCACATCAGATCCTTCCCGGCCTTCCCCTGCCACCAGAAGCACGCGCTGGAACCCTTTTTCGGCTAAAGCCTTAGCTTCTTTACCTATTTCCTCCGGAGTTAGGCTTTTGCGCTTAAGGGAAAGGTTGTCGCGCCGGAAACCGCAGTAAAGGCAATTATTGCTGCACCGGTTGCTGATGTACAAGGGAGCGAATAAAACTGTACGGCGTCCGTATACTTTTCTTTTTACTTCACCTGCGGCAGCATAGACCGAGGTTAAAAGATGGTCATCTTCTAAATTCAGCAAAGCTGCGGCCTCTTCCAGGCTTAATCCCTTAAGATTTCTGGCTTTCCTTAAGATATCATTAAGGGCTGTCGGTGCAGGCGGCGGTGTAGTCAACAACTCTTCAATTTCTTGGGGATTAACTATAGAAGTAAGTTCCCGGTTAAGGCCTTCTACTACTACGGCCACAAGTTATCCCCCCTTAAGCCTTGGGCCGGCCTATCATCCCCTCGGTGGGGCTGCTGGGACTGGCGAAGGTCCTCTTGGGTATGCGGCCGGCTAAAAATCCCTTGCGCCCGGCTTCCACCGCCAGCTTCATGGCCTCGGCCATGAGGACTGGATCTTTGGCCTGGGCAATAGCCGTGTTGATAAGGCAGGCATCCGCACCGATTTCCATGGCCAAAGCTGCGTCAGAAGGTGCTCCGATACCCGCATCTACTATTACAGGTACATTCACCCGGTCAATGATCAGCTTAATATGCTCGAAGTTGGGCAATCCCTGACCGGAACCTATGGGAGAACCCAGGGGCATAACGGTAGCTGCCCCGACTTCTACCAGGCGCCGGGCCACCACCGGGTCTTGGGTGGTATAAGGTAAAACAATAAATCCTTCCTGCACTAAAATTCGGGTGGCTTCAATAGTAGCTACGGGGTCGGGGAGCAACGTCTCTTCATCCCCTATTACTTCCAACTTTATCATGTCCGAAAGACCGGCTTCCCGCGCCAGCCTGGCCAGACGCACTGCCTCATCCACGGTATAAGCGCCGGCTGTATTGGGCAAAAGGGTGATCTTTTTTAAGTCTAGATAATCCAGGATGGAAGGCTCGTTGCTACCCAAATTTAACCGCCGCACGGCTACAGTAACGATTTCAGCTCCCGAAGCCTCAATGGCTTTCTGCATAATCTCCATACTGGCATATTTTCCGGTGCCCACCATGAGCCGGGAGTTAAACTCCCTACCGGCAATAACCAATTTATCGCCCATCGCTGTTACCTCCTGGAAAAATTCTCTTCAAATATTCAAAAACCTGAGTTATCCCCACTTTTTCAGGGCAGGCCTGCTTGGGCTTGGAAGCGAGCGACTAAACCCGAGCGGTAGCCAAACTTAACGAAGCCGAAAGCGGAGGCGGACCCGAGGCCATGGATGGCCGAGGCCGGCAACTGAGACAGGATGTCGAATTTGCCGGGAAGTCCGCCGGAGCTTGAGGCTGAGTGATAGTTTGGCCCGCGAGGGTTTCCGGAGCGAGCGAAAGCCAAGCAGGCCTAGGATCAAAACTGGGGATACGCCAGTTCAAAAACCCTTGGGCTTAACCCCCGCCTACAAAGCGAACAATTTCTATCTCATCCCCTTCTTCTAAAATTACTTTGTCATAATCCTGCTTGGGCACAATGGCACGATTGCGTTCCAGGGCCATATAACGATAATCTATCCCCAGTTCCTTCAGTAAATCGGCTACCGTCATCCCCGGGGGGATTTCTCTTTTTTCCCCATTAAGAAGAATCTGCACTTCGCTTGTGCACCTCCTTTTATTCCTGATCTAAACTTTTGCGGAACTCCTGTACTGCTCCTTGGGGATCAGGAGCTGCCATAATAGCCGACATGACAGCTACGCCTTTAGCACCTGCCGCGAGGCAGGCGTGAACCTTATCTACTGTAATCCCTCCTAAGGCCAAGACTGGTATACCAACACGGCGCACAACTTCCTCTAACGCTTCTAACCCCCGGGGTGGTACATCCTTCTTAGAATCGGTGGCAAAAACATGTCCGAAAAGGAGGTAATCGGCTCCGGCTGCGGCAGCTACTAATGCTTCAGGCACATTATGCACCGAGACTCCTATCAATTTACCAGGACCTAAGAGTCTGCGGGCCACTTCCACCGAGAAAGAGCGTTGCCCTAAGTGGACTCCATCAGCATTGGCAGCCAAGGCTATGTCTACCCGGTCATTGATTAAAAGCTTAGTAGTGGCAGGTAAAGCTTTTCTTAACTTACAGGCTAGGCTGTATAGCTCGTTTCCCGGCAAGTTTTTTTCCCGCAACTGGAAAAAATCCACTCCGTGCATTTGACCTGCCATCACCTCCAGGGGATATCTCGTAAGATCCTGGTTGCTTATTACATAGAGCCAGCCCATGGGATAAGACCCCCTCGATTTACAGGGAAGAGGTGAACCTCACAGAGAAAGCGCGGGGCTAAAACTAAAAAGGGTGCACCTCCGCAAGGAAAATGCACCCTTAATAGCTAGGCCCTTTTTTCCCTCCGCAGGCATTATCCTGAACAGGTTCAGCGGGTCAGGTGCTTACTAGCCCTTTCTCAGCCCCTAACAGGAGCTCCCCGTTGTTTTATTATTAGTAGTATTATTATAAACTGCCTTTTTCTCTTCAGCAAATTCTTTTTACGAGTACCATAAATTATTTTTGGACTTCCTAGGAGCTTTATGGCACTATTGCATCATTTTGTACGTTATTTTATTGATTCTTGGCAAGTAAAAGAGGATACCCTACCTCAGGGTATCCTCTCCTTAAAGCTTGCTCTCTTTTAGTAATCCATGTTAGGTGGCATGGGAGGGTTCTTCTCTTCCTTCGGAATTTCTGAGACCAGCGCTTCTGTGGTGAGAAGCATAGAAGCGATACTAGCTGCATTCTGGAGAGCGCTCCGGGTGACTTTTGCCGGATCCACAATACCGGCCTTGATCATATCCACATACTCTTCGGTGACCACGTCAAAACCGATGGAAGACTTTTCATTCTTCACCCTTTCCACAATCACCGAGCCTTCCAGGCCGGCATTGGCGCAAATCTGACGCAGCGGTTCCTCCAGCGCCCTCTTAACAATCTTTACGCCCACAGCCTCGTCGCCGTCAGCTTGAATGTTATCGAGCACCGAGATGCAGTGGACCAAAGTCGCGCCTCCGCCCGGTACGATACCTTCCTCTACTGCCGCCCGGGTAGCAGCCAGGGCATCTTCCACACGGTGTTTCTTCTCTTTAAGCTCGGTTTCCGTAGCTGCACCAACCTTAATAACAGCTACGCCGCCAGCTAATTTGGCCAGGCGCTCCTGCAATTTTTCCCGGTCATAATCGGAATCGGTCTCTTCAATCTGCTTCTTAATCTGGGCCACCCGGCCAGCCACCGCTTCCTTACTGCCATAACCTTCCACGATGGTGGTCTTTTCTTTAGCAATCTTGACTTTCTTAGCGCGGCCGAGCATATGGAGTTCTACATTTTCCAACTTAACTCCCAGGTCTTCGGAGATAAAGGTACCGCCCGTCAAGATGGCAATATCTTCTAACATGGCCTTACGGCGATCACCAAATCCAGGAGCTTTTACCGCAGCGCAAGATAAAGTACCGCGCAATTTGTTGACCACCAAGGTGGCCAGGGCCTCGCCCTCTACATCTTCCGCAATAATCAATAAGGGCTTGCCCGTGCGCACTACCTTTTCCAACAGGGGGAGGAGGTCATTGATAGCCGAAATCTTCTTTTCGTGAATAAGTATATAGGGATCCTCCAGCTCGACTTCCATGGCCTCGGGATTGGTAACGAAGTAAGGGGAAATGTAGCCGCGGTCAAATTCCATACCTTCCACTACTTCTACCGTAGTGGTGGTACCTTTAGACTCTTCGACGGTAATGACGCCGTCTTTGCCCACTTTCTCCATGGCTTCGGCTATGAGTTCACCGATGCCCGTATCGTTAGCCGCAATAGAAGCTACATGAGCAATACTTTCCCTGGATTCTACCGGGATGCTCATCTTCTTAATCTCTTCTACCACCGCCTCCACGGCACGATCGATGCCCCTCTTGATGAAAATGGGGTTAGCGCCAGCCGTGACGTTCTTTAAGCCTTCGAGCATGATAGCCTGGGCCAAAACCGTGGCTGTAGTAGTACCGTCGCCCGCCACATCATTGGTTTTGGAGGCTACTTCCCGGCAGAGCTGAGCACCCATATTCTCAAAGGGATCCTTAAGCTCGATCTCTTTGGCTACAGTCACGCCGTCTTTAGTAATTACCGGCGAACCAAATTTGCGCTCCAGTACTACATTACGGCCTTTAGGACCCAGCGTAACCTTTACCGCTTGGGCAACAGCGTTGACACCCCGCTCCAGGGCTCGCCGCGCTTCTACATCAAAGGCTAATTGTTTGGCAGCCATTGTTCGCCAACCTCCTTTAAGCTATTTATTTTTCTTTCACCGCCAGAATATCGCTCTCGCGAATTATTAAGTATTCTTCTCCATTCACCTTTACTTCAGTACCGCTATACTTGGCAAAAACTACCCTGTCACCCACCTTAACTTCCGGTGCAATTCTAGTACCGTTATCCAGGACCCTGCCCGGACCTACAGCTACTACTTCACCTTCCTGGGGTTTTTCCTTGGCAGTGTCCGGCAGAACGATGCCTCCTTGGGTCTTCTCTTCCGTAGAAACTACCTTAAGTACTACCCGGTCACCAAGAGGCCGGAGCATGGAGCTATGTCCTCCCTTCAGCATATATATTTGTTAGCACTCACCTAAGGTAAGTGCTAACAGCCAAGTATTATAATAATACAAGGATTTTTTGCTTGTCAATAGGTTGGAGGGTTTAAAAAAGAATTTTTTGCCTCCGGAGGTTAACATTGATGACTAGGCCCAACGCCAGCAAATTGGTCAGCATAGAACTCCCTCCGTAACTGAACAAAGGGAGGGGAATACCGGTAACGGGCATAATGCCGATAGTCATACCCACGTTCACCAGCAAGTGGAAAGTGAACATGGAACAAATACCGACAACCAAGAGCACACCAAAATAATCCTTGGCTTGGTAAGCAATCCGAATCATCCGGTAGAGGAGGAGAAAATATAATCCCAAGAGCCCCACGGTGCGGAAAAAGCCCAGCTCCTCTCCCACTACGGCAAAGATAAAATCAGTATGGTGTTCCGGCAAGAAATTGAGCTGCACCTGGGATCCTTGGTACAAACCCTTGCCCCAGAGTCCGCCAGAACCAATGGCGACCTGGGATTGAATGATGTGGTAACCTGCGCCACGGCCCCCTTCACCGTCATTGTAGGGGTTTAGCATTACCACTAACCTTTTGAGCTGGTATTCCTCCAGGGGCAGGGGTAGGCCCCAGCGAAAGTGGGCAAAAAGGGACAAAACAACGGCCAGCGCGCCGCCGCTCACCAAGCCCCAAAAAAGACGAGTGTTGACGCCACCCACATATAGCATACCGCAAAAAATGGCCATAAATACCAAGGCTGTCCCCAGGTCTGGCTGTTTTAGAACTAGGAGCATGGGCACTACCACATGCAAGAAGGGGATAAGCAAATCTCGCAAACGGTTTAATCGGCCCTGGCGGCTTTCTAACAAACGGGCCAGAGTAATAATTACTATTAACTTGCTAAACTCCGAGGGTTGAAAAATAAAGGGGCCTAGACTTATCCATCGCTGGGCTCCTTTAGCTTCGCTACCTACTACCAGCACGGAGGCCAGAAGCAAGAGATTGAGGATATATAAGGCCAGGTGGTAGCGTTTAAGCTGCTGATAATCTATGGAAAGAATTACCAGCATACCGAGTAGCCCTATGACAATCCATAGGATCTGCTTTTTTACATAGTAATCTGGACGAGCGGTAATGCTCGCGGCTGCGCTATCCAGAACTAAAAGGCTTATACTCAAAATAGCTGCCACTGTAAAGACCAACACATAATCCAGATTACGCCAAAGCTTACGATTAAACATGTCCTTCGCCTCACCGCTTCCATTATACAAAAAAATAAGCCCTGCCGGTAGCTCAGCAAGGCCAGAGGCATCCTCAATTTTTAGCCCCCTTTGGCTCCAGAAGAAGCCCAGGTCAAGCAGGCTTGAGGGCCAGAATTGGGGATAGCCTCAATAGCGAAGCAGAGAGGCTCTCTTGTAATCTAATATGTCACACTGTGTTCACCACTCGTTTTGAAGGTCCGTTTAATGCGCAAAATGGGAATATTGGCCACCAGAGCTACAGTATCGTTTTCCCGGCTCAAGCTCACTTCCAGCCCTGCTGCGTCTATCTCCAGGTATTCGGAAATGACTTTAATTAAATCCTCTTTAAGGGCCTCCAGAAGGTGAGGCGATACTCCCACCCGGTCATGGACTAGGACCAAGCGCAACCGCTCTTTGGCCACTTTTTTACTGGCAGTCGTTTCCCGTCCCAAGAAGCGCAATATAAAATCTAACACTGCTGGTCCCTCCTTTAAGTAAGGCCAAAGAGCTTTCTCAGTTTAGCCACTAATCCTTCGCTGCCTTCCAAGTTAAGTAAAGGTACTTCTTCCCCCAGGAGGCGTCGGGAAATATTATAGTAAGCCTGTCCAGCTCGAGAACGTTTATCCAGAATAGCCGGCTCCCCTTTATTGGTGGAAACCACAATCATTTCGTCCTCCGGCACCACGCCCAGGAGCTCAATAGCCAGGATTTCCAACATATCATCGATGTCCATCATATCGCCCCGGCGCACCATATCCGGGCGAACGCGGTTAATTATAAGGCGAGGTGCTTCCATCTCGGCCGCCTCTAAAAGGCCGATAATGCGGTCGGCATCGCGCACGGCAGCTACTTCCGGCGTGGTGACTACCAGCGCCTTTTCGGCACCGGCGATGGCATTCCTGAAGCCCATCTCGATGCCCGCCGGACAATCAATAAGTACAAAGTCGAAATCCTCTTTGAGCTGGTCACAGAGGTCCATCATTTGATGGCGGGTTACCGCCGTCTTGTCCCGCGTCTGGTTGGCTGGCAAAAGGTACAAGTTTTCCAATCTTTTATCCTTGATCAAAGCTTGCTTTAAGCGACATCTCCCTTCCACCACATCCACCAGGTCATACACAATACGGTTTTCTAATCCCAGCACTACGTCTAAATTGCGAAGCCCTATATCGGTGTCCACCATTACTACCCTTTTGCCTAGCATGGCCAAACCGGTGCCCAGATTGGCCGTAGTAGTTGTTTTGCCGACGCCGCCCTTACCGGAGGTGATAACTATTACTTCACCCATCTTGTTCCTCCTCTTTAGTAAGATTACCTGGATTTAAGTAGCGCCTCTCTCCACCAGGTTGATATCTTTCGATTATTACGGCCCCGTCCTGCACCCTGGCAATCTCAGGTTGTTTGAGGGGCTTGTCCCCTCCATCGGGAGGGCGAGCAATATATCCAGCTATGCGCAGCTGGGTTGGTTGTAAGTCAAAGGCAATAACCACCGCTCCCTCATCACCCTCTGCTCCGGCATGGACTATACCCTTCAAGGTGCCCATAACAATCACATGACCTCCTGCCACCACTTCACCGCCGGGGTTAACATCTCCCATTATCACTACATTCCCAGGATAGTCAATACGTTGACCCGAGCGCACCGTACGCCGCACCAGCAAGGTTTGTCCGGAAGGATGGGAGGAGTTCCCCAAGCGAATTGTTCCTTGAGAAGACACCATACTCTCCTCCATAAAGTATGGATGATGTTTTCTTCTTTCTACGCACCCTTAGGTAAATCCTGCCGTAAGAGGAAAAAAGACGGGAGCTTTTTTCTTCTCCTTTCCCGCAAGATACGACAAAAATTCCGCCTCTTCCAGCCTGCTTAGCTCGCCCTCCCAGAGCCACAGCTTATTCCGTTGCTGCTCCTCCCGGGCCTGTCCGGGAAAGTTGCTCGGTCAAGCCAAAATAACGAGCAAAAACCTCGCGGGCTACTATCCCTGCTGAGTCGCCCCCATGGCTCGCGTATTCAATAACTCCGGCAAAGGCAATTTGCGGATCATCATAGGGAGCAAAGGCAATAAAAGTACCATAAAAATCGCGGCTTTTGTCGTCTCCGGCTAAACCGGTCTGGGCCGTTCCCGTCTTAGCAGCGACTTTAATATAAGGGGGAAAATCGCGAAAAAGAAAGGAAGCAGTACCTTCGGGTGACTGGGTTACGGCCAGCATTCCCCGGCGCACCTCTTCTAAAATATTCGGAGGAACATTCACTTTTTGGATTGCCTCCGGATAAAATTCCTGTTTTACCTGGCCCTCTGGAGAGACGACTCTTTTGACTAGATAAGGCCGCCAGCGGGTACCCCCATTAGCCAGGGTAGCCACATAATTGGCCAGCTGGAGGATGGTATAATTATTGGCTCCCTGTCCTATAGATGTATTATAAGTATCGAAAGGCTGCCAGCTGGTTTCAAAGTTAAAGTTTATTTCAAACTGGGCTTTTAGCTGGCGCAGTTCTTGCTCCTTTTGGCGTATTAAACGTTCCTTGTCCCTTTCCGCAGCCGAGGCTAGGGCGTCAGCATATTTTTTCTCAATTTCTGCCTTCCGCCTCTCCAACCACCTTTGTAGAATAGCTTCATTTACTTTTCTCTTCCACTCAGGGGAGGGCAAGATGCCTTTAGCTTCTCCTAAAATGCCTATGGAGCCGGTAGGAGAACCCAGGCCAAACTGCCCGGCTATAGAATCGATCATCTCAATACCGGCCATCTCGCCAGCCCACTGGAAATAAGTGTTGCAAGAAACAGCCAGGGCCCGTTCCAAATTTACGCGACCATGGGGCTGCCAGCAATCTAGTCCTCCGTTTTTCCAGTAACGTCCGCTACAATAAATCGTATCCTTGGGGTTTACGGCCCCCGACATTAAGGCTGCTATGGCTGTTATGGGTTTAAACGTTGAGCCAGGGGGATAGGTGCCCTGGGTAGCGCGATTAAATAAGGGCTTGAGCCGGGGATCATTGTAATATGCCTGCTTTTTCGCAAAGGAGCCGTTAACAAAATCATTGGGGTCCATGTCCGGCTTGCTGGCTATAGCCAGAATAGCACCTGTCTTAACATCCAACACTACTGCTGCCCCAGCACCTGCTTTGGGATTCTTCTTTTTTGCTTCGGCTATGACCCGGTCCATAGCCTGTTCTAAGGTTCTCTGGAGATCCAGATCCAGGGTAAGCTCCACGTTATCGCCAGGAGCAGGAGGAATTGTGAGGAGATCCCTGATTTTGCGGTTAAAGGCATTTACTTCCACTTGCTCGGCACCATCCTGGCCCCTAAGGCCTATACGCAAGTCCCCCCGCCTTTCATATTCTAGCAAACGTTCAATACCGCTCTTGCCAATTTTATCGTTAAGGCGGTAATTATCCCCTTGCCGCTCTTCCAGTTCTTCCTGGGTGATCTGGCCTACAAAGCCCAAGATATGCCCGGCCAGAGGACCGTTGGGATAGAAACGCTGGGGCTCGGTAGTGATGTTAACCCCGGGGAGCTCCAGGCGCCTTTCCTCCAATCTGGTGATAATAGCCATGCTTTCCAGTCCTGCCGGTAATCTTTTAATAACCACGGGCTCATAACGGTAAGGATTGTTCTTTAATTTTTCCCAGATAGCCTCGGGCGTCAGTTCCGGATCGGCCAAAATCTCAGCTAAACGCCGGATAACAACGTCCATGTCCTGATTGGGCACGTTACTTAAAGTCACAGCGTAAACAGGCTGGCTGGTAGCCAAGACTCTACCTTTGCTGTCCAGAATGTCGCCACGCCTGGCTTCGATAGGAATAAGTCGGATACGATTTTCTGCTGACTGGCGGGCAAATTCTTGGGCATTTACTACTTGCAAAAAAAAGAGGCGGGCGGTAAGGACAAAAAACCCAAAAATTAAAAAGGCAAGATAGCCGTTTAGACGGCCGTTTAACCTCAGCTTCCAAGGCTCCTTTTCCTGGCTACCCACTCTACTCTCCTCCGGTAAAAGCTCTGGCTCAGAAAGGTAAGGGAGGTATTATAGACGGAGGCAGGCAATACCACAGTTAATAATCCCGCTGACCAGGGGTAAGCTATCCCTCCCAAAGGGCCTAGGAGCAAGAATAATAACCCTGCCCCTAGACTTGCTCCCCAAGCAAGAATAACTGGTACCAAGGGATTATCCCGGTTTAATTTACCTTGGCCTAACCCTACAGCATACCCCACCAACATTTTGGTCAGAGCATTTAGCCCTAAAAACCTGCCTTCATAAAGGTCTTCTAACAAGCCGTAGATCATTCCCAGCACTGCTCCCTGGTTGGCGCCGTGTTCTAAGCTATAAAATATTAATAGCAGCAACAATAAGTCGGGTTTAACGCCTGCTATTCTAAAGAATTCCAGCAGGGTGGCTTCCAGGATTATACCACCCATCCCCGCTAATACTAAGAACAGCATCTGCATCGTCAGCGACCCCTCGATATACCTCGGTTATCACCAAAACCTCTTCCAGGCGGTCAAAGTCGACAGCAGGAGCAATGATAGCCCGTTTCATCAAGCCATCAGTTTCTGGGAGAATTTCTACCACTTTCCCTATAAGCAACCCTTTGGGAAAAATTCCTCCCAGGCCCGAAGTTATTATTATTTGATTCTTTTCTACGGGGGCATCATGGGCTAGGTGGATCATCTGGAGGTAGCCTTTGTAATCGGGGCTGGCCTCCACTACTCCGGGCACACGGGTGGCTTGGACCATGCCGCCCACCGCACCTTCCCGGTCCAGAAGTAAAAGCACCTCTGCTGTCCGGGGGGTTACGCTGATGATGCGACCTACCACCCCCGCTGGAGTAACCACTACTTGATCTTTGCGTAACCCTTCATCAGCTCCAAGGCCCAAGGTAAGGGTGCTAAACCAGTTACCGGGATTCCTATAAATAACAGGTGCCGCTTTTAATTGCCAGCGCTGCTTGGTGGCCTCTTTATAAGCCAGCATTTCCTTTAGCCGCTGGTTTTCCTGGCGGTATTCCTCCAGCTGGACTATTTGTCCCTGAAGTTCAGCGACCTGTCGCTTTAAACGCTCATTCTCAGCCTCTAACCTGCCCAAGCTAAAAAACAACTGTAACAAATTTTGGCCCTTGTTTCCGACTAGGGTTACGGCCCTGGCCAGGGGTGCTATTACCTCTTTTAAAGCCCCCCCGGCAGGACTCAAACGCTCTCCCACAGGTGCTGACCAGCGCAGCAAAAGGATTAACAACCCGGCGGCTATACTTAGAGTCAAAAGGGGCATTAACTTCCGCCAAAGCCGGCCCAATAAATAACACCTCTCTTACCCCGGACGCCGCACGGCAAAAAGCACCCGCTTCAATTCCTCCAAATTCTCCAGCACCTTGCCGGTACCTATGGCTACAGCAGTCAAGGGGTCTTCAGCCATGTGTACAGGCATTCCTGTTTCTATACTAACCAGCCTGTCCAACCCCCAAAGTAAAGAACCCCCGCCGGCCATGACGATACCCCGGTCCATCAAATCTGCTGCTAGTTCTGGAGGCGTCCGCTCCAGACAAAGTTTAATGGCTTCCAAAATGGCAGCGACCGGTTCGGCCAGAGCTTCTTTAATCTCTTCCGCTGTAACTTCAATGGTTTTGGGCAAACCGGTAACCAGGTCTCGCCCCCGCACCGAATAGGTACGGTTACGCCGTGCCTCATCCTCGGGTGTGTCGCCAAAGTAGGCTGCACCTATCTCGATTTTGATCTCTTCAGCCGTTCGTTCACCGATCATCAAATTATAATTGCGCTTAATGTGCTGCGCAATGGCCTCATCCATCTCATCCCCGCCGATGCGAATGGAGCGGCTGGTAACAATACCTCCCAGGGAGATTACTGCCACCTCAGTAGTGCCGCCCCCAATATCTACTATCATGTTCCCTGTGGGTTCGTAAACAGGCAACCCGGCGCCAATGGCTGCTGCCATAGGTTCTTCAATGGGATAGGCTTCCTTGGCTCCCGCCTGAATAGCTGCTTCCCTCACGGCCCTCTCTTCCACAGCAGTGACACCTGAAGGGACTCCTACTACTACCCGGGGCCGGACAAGGAAGCCCTTCGGAATGGCCTTCTGTATAAAGTAACGTAACATGCTTTGGGTTACATCAAAATCAGCAATGACGCCATCCTTTAAAGGGCGTATAGCCACAATATCGCCCGGCGTACGCCCGATCATTCTCTTGGCAGCTTCCCCTACTGCCAACACTTGACCGGTCCCCCGCCGGATGGCCACCACCGATGGTTCGCGCAGGACAATACCTTTCCCCCGTACATAAACAAGGGTATTGGCAGTACCTAGATCAATCCCGATATCGCGGGCAAAGACCATAACCTTTTACTCCTTCCTCGCTATATTGCGACACTGTTTTATACGACTTAAAGTAGTCCTTTTTCTCTCATGCTTATAAAAGAACCATCGCCTACGATTAAGTGGTCCAGCACCTCAATCCCTAAAAGCCTACCGGCTTCCACCAGCCGCCTGGTAACCTGTATATCCTCTAAACTGGGAGAGGGATCACCGCTGGGATGGTTGTGCACCAGGATTATGGCCGCTGCACTCCTCTTCACCGGCCCCTTGAAAACTTCCCGCGGATGGACCAGGGAGGCATTAAGGCTTCCTACAGCCACATTATCTATAGCCAAAACGCGGTTCTTAGTGTTTAGGGAAACGGTACGAAAATGTTCCCGGTCCAAGTACCGCATTTCATCCATAAGCAGACTGGCCACATCACCGGGATGCTGTATGACGGGCCGGTTGGCGATATAAACAGACAGGCGCCGCCCCAACTCAATAGCTGCTTTGATTTGGGCTGCCTTAGCCAAGCCTATTCCCTTTTGTTCTTTAAGTTCTTCCAGCGAAGCCTCGGCAAGATATCGCAGGCCGCTAGGCTGGGATAACAGCCTCTGGGCTAGCTCCAGGGCTGTTTCCTGAGGAGTACCTGTGCGGAGGAGAATAGCCAGCAACTCAGCATTGGAAAGGGCCTGCGCCCCGACTGCCAGCATCCGTTCTCGCGGCCTCAAGTCTTCCGGCATTCGTTTGATGGTCATCCTCCGGTCTTCCTCCACCGTACCTCCAGGGTCTGCCCCAAATATTAATCCCAAATTCCTCCAATAGCATAGCCGTTTTTACCAGGGGCAGGCCGACTACATTAAAAAAGTCGCCGTTAATGCCCTCCACCAATAACGCCCCTAGCCCCTGTATACCATAAGCACCGGCTTTATCCAAGGGTTCACCGGTGGCGATATAAGCTTTTATTTCCCGCTCGCTAAGCTGTCGAAAGCGCACTTCTGTGCGTTCCCAGGCTTCCCTGCAGATCCTACCCGGCACACCAATAACAGCTACCCCAGTATAAACTTCATGGGTTTTCCCGCTTAAGAAATTGAGCATGGCTTCTGCTTCGGCCTTTGACGCAGGCTTGCCGAGCACTTGGCCCTGGCACACTACGAGAGTATCAGCGCCCACCACCACGGCCTCTGCTAGACCTTGAGCTACCGCCTCTGCCTTAGCCCTGGCCAGCGCCGTTACCCGGGCCGCAGGGGGCAAATGGGCATATTCCTCTTCTTCAATATGGCTAGGAACGATTACAAAATCCAGGCCGAGCTGGCCCAAAAGCTTTCGCCGCCGGGGCGAAGCTGAAGCTAGAACCAGCTGGGGCATGTTTAAGCCTCCTGGTAAGATTTAAAGGCCCGCCGGAAGGCTAGATTAAAGGTTAGAATTTCTAGATTAACCGTAAGATCTACATTGCGTACCTCAATATGCTCGGGAACGTTGAGCACCCGCGGAGCAAAATTTAAGATACCCCGGATCGAAGTTTTGGACAGTTCATCGGCCACAAACTGGGCCTGGTCTGCCGGTACAGCAATAATAGCAATCTGGGCCTTTTCCTTCTCTATTATTTCGGCCAGCCTATCCATGCTGTAAACTTCCACCCCATTTAAGCGATAGCCAATCTTGTGGGGAGCGATGTCGAAGATGCCGACAATCTTAAAGCCCCTCTCCCGGAAGCCTCCGTACATGGATAAGGCCGTTCCTAAATTACCGGCACCGATGATAACCATGGGCCAAGTGGTGTTCAGGCCCAAGATCTTAATAATATGCCAGTAAAGGTCTTTTACATTGTATCCTACACCGCGGGTCCCAAATTCACCAAAATAGGCCAAATCTTTACGAACCTGAGCCGGGCTCACTCCTACTCCTTCCGCTATTTCACCCGAAGAAATAGTTACTATTCCCTGCCGATCAGCCTGAGCCAAAAAACGAGAATATACCGAAAGCCGAGTGATAGTGGCCTCAGGAATCTTCAAGGTCTTCAACAATTGAGATCCCTCCTTAATGAAGTTTATACGTTTTTCACAAACTCTGTTTTTGTCCTATTCGCTATTTAGTCGCAAAATCCTCTTTTTTGTTCATTAGAAACCATTCCCTGGCGTCAGCTACCATGTACAAAGATCCAGTAGCGCAAATCAAGTCCTCAGGCTCTGCTAAACGTAAAGCTGTTTCCAAAGCTTCGGGAATGTTCCTAATCACCCTTACCTCCGGAACAAAACGGCGCGCATAGAGGCCCAGCATTTCCCAGTCTCCCGCCCGGTAACTATTGGGCCGGGTTACAATAACCGCCTGGGCTAGGGGAGCTAAGGTAGCTACCACCTTTTCCCTCTCTTTGTCCGCCAGCATGCCTAAAATTAAAATCAGGCGGCGGTAAGAAAATAGCTCTTTTAAGGCCTGCTTTAGAGCCAGAGCACCGTCGTGGTTATGGGCTCCATCCAGAACCACTAAGGGATTACGTCTCACTATCTCCAGGCGGCCAGGCCAGAAAGCCTCGTTTAAGCCCTGCCTGATGTGCCGTTCTTCTATAAAAAGATTATGATGATAACGGGCTGCTTCCACGGCAGCCACCGCCAGAGCGGCGTTGGATAGCTGGTGACGTCCTACCAGGGAAATAGAAAGGCCCGGATAAAATTTGCCTAATCCCTGCCAGTCCAATTTCCCTCCGCGCAAGGAGATCTCCCGCTCGGCAAAGAAAATCTCTTTACCCAACCGGTAGAGGGTAGCCTGCTTTTGCCGGCAGACCTCTTCAATTACTTCCAGGGCTTCGGGTTTATCCGCCCCGGTGACCACTACGCCCTTTTCCTTAATAATACCTGCCTTCTCCCTGGCGATCTCGGCCACAGTGGAACCCAGGTACTCCATATGATCGAGGCCTACATTGGTAATGACGCTGACCAAGGAGGTGGGGATTACATTGGTAGAGTCTATAGTTCCGCCCAGGCCCACTTCCAGGACCACATAATCCGCCTGAACATTAGCAAAATATTGCAGGGCCAGGGCAGTGCTCACCTCAAATTCCGTAGGGTGCTCATAGCCTCCTTTTACCATGTCCTCCAAAAGAGGACGCATGGAGCTCAGAAGCAGAGCCACTTGTTCCTCGGCTATCTCCTGGCCGTTCAAGCGAATGCGCTCCGTATAGCGGTGCAAGTGGGGAGAAGTAAAGAGACCTACTTTATAGCCGGCAGCCTGGAGTATAGCAGCCACCATAGCCGCTACCGAACCTTTTCCGTTAGTGCCTCCGATATGAAAAAAACGGAGCCGGCGGTGGGGCTGACCCAACCGCTCCAGCAGCTCCTCGATACGACCCAGGCCCAGATTAAAGCCAAACTTAGTGAGGTCATGCAAGAATCTTAAAGCCTGCTGGTAGTTCACACCCTTTCACCTCTACCCTTTGAGGGAGCGCAGTCGCCCGAGCAAGGCCTGTTCTTTATCTCCCAGCTCATCCTCTTTCGCCTTCTCTTTGGCCACTACTTCGGCCGGCGCTTTGGCCATAAAGTCTGGGTTGGCCAGCTTCCGGCGCACCCGTTCCAATTCTTTTTGGGTAGCGGCCAGTTCCTTTTCCAGCCGCGCCATTTCTTTCTTTAAATCTATTAACCCTTCCAGGGGCAAATAAATTTCTACACCACCGGTGACCGCCGCAGCCGCCTTAACCGGCGGTTGGACCAGAGAAGCAACTATTTCCACCGGTTCTGCTTGGGCTAGGGCCGACAGATAAACCCGCGCCTCTTCTAGGATTTTCCGCGTGGTGGCTGAAGGAGCTACCAGCACCACACGTGCCTTTAGGCCCGGAGTTACCCGCATTTCGCTGCGCAGGTTGCGGATAGCCCTGATCACCTCGATTACTAGTGTCATGGCTTCTTCGGCTAAATCATCGTGCCCTTCCGGCTTAGCTTTCGGCCAGGGGCTTATCACTATACTGGTCTTATCCCCGGGAAGGTGTTGCCAAATCTCTTCCGTAATAAAAGGCATAAAGGGGTGCAAAAGCTTTAAGCTTGTCCCTAAAACTTCCACCAGAACCTGCTGGGCTGTAGCTTTAGCTGCAAGATCGCCGCCGTAGAGGCGTATTTTGGCCAGCTCAATATACCAGTCGCAGAATTCTCCCCAGAAAAAGTCGTATAGCAACCTAGCCGCTTCACCGATTTCATAGGCTTCCATATTAGCTGTTACCTGTTGGACCAGGGTGTTTAACCGGCTTAAAATCCACCGGTCGGCTAGAGTATATGGGGCCTTTTCCCTGTCAGGATCATAATCTGTTAAGTTTAACAATACGAAGCGAGCGGCGTTCCAGATTTTGTTGCAGAAATTCCGGGTGCTTTCCAACCGCTCAGGGTGGAAACGCAAGTCGTTACCTGGAGTGTTACCAGTCACCAGCATAAAGCGCAAGGTATCGGCCCCGTATTCCTCAATAACTTCCATGGGGTCTACACCGTTCCCCAGGGATTTGCTCATCTTGCGCCCCAGGGCATCCAAGACCAGGCCGTGGATAAGCACTTCCCGGAAGGGTACGTCTTCCATAAACTCCAGGCCCATAAAAATCATGCGCGCTACCCAAAAGAAAATGATGTCCCTGCCCGTGACCAGTACCGAAGTGGGATAATAAATCTCCAGCTCCCTGGTCTTTTCCGGCCACCCCATGGTGGAGAAGGGCCAGAGGGCCGAGCTAAACCAAGTATCCAGAACATCGGGGTCCTGCTCCAGAGCCGTGCTGCCGCAAGAGGGGCATTCGGTGGGATCTGTGGTACTGCAGATCACTTCCTCACATTGCTGGCAATACCAGACCGGGATCCGGTGCCCCCACCAGAGCTGGCGAGAAATACACCAGTCACGGATGTTTTCTAGCCAGTTTAAATAAATTTTGGTAAAGCGTTCAGGTATAAACCGCACCCGGCCCTCTCTCGCCGCTTGTATCGCAGGACCCGCCAGGGGTTTCATACGGACAAACCACTGGGGTAACACTAGAGGCTCGATGACAGTATCGCAGCGATAACAATGACCAACGGCGTGGGTATGGTCTTCTACCTTCACCAGGTATCCCTGATTTTCCAGGTCCTTTACCACTTGCCGGCGACAGGCGTAGCGGTCCATACCGGCGTAAGGACCGGCTTCCTCGGTCATGATAGCCTCTTTGCCGATGACCGTAACCGAGGGCAGCCCGTGCCTTTGTCCCACTTCAAAATCGTTGGGATCGTGGGCCGGGGTAATCTTGACCGCACCGGTTCCAAAGTTAGGGTCCACGTATTCATCGGCTATCAGGGGTATTTCCCGGTTGATAAGCGGTAAAATAAGGGTTTTTCCAATAAATTTTTGATAGCGCTCATCTTCCGGGTGCACGGCTACCGCCGTATCGCCTAGCATGGTTTCCGGCCTGGTGGTGGCAATAGTTATACTGCCTGATCCGTCTTTAAAGGGATAGCGGATATACCACAGGTGCCCGGCCTCCTCCTCATGCTCCACTTCAATGTCCGAAATAGTCGTACGGCAACGGGGACACCAGTTGATGATATAGTTGCCGCGGTATATCAGCCCTTTCTCATATAGGCGCACAAAAACTTCGCGCACTGCCCGGGAACATCCTTCGTCCATGGTAAAACGCTCCCGGCTCCAGTCGCAGGAAGCACCCAGCCTTCTCAACTGCTGGGTAATACGGTTACCGTACTCCTCCTTCCAGGCCCATACCCTCTCCAAGAATTTCTCCCGGCCCAAATCGTACTTGCTCAAGCCCTCTTTAGCCAATTCTTCCTCTACCCGGGCCTGGGTAGCAATTCCGGCATGGTCGGTACCGGGTATCCAGAGGGTGGCATCTCCCCGCATGCGATGCCAGCGCACGAGTATATCCTGCAGGGTGTTATCCAGGGCGTGTCCGAGGTGCAAACTCCCGGTGACGTTAGGGGGCGGCATCACAATACTAAAGGTAGGCCGCCCGTCTACATCCGTTAGCCCGCGAAAATAGCCTTCCTTTTCCCAAACTTGATACCATTTCTGTTCCACTTTTTGAGGATTATAAACAGGTGGTAATTCGTGAGCCGCAGGCACGCCTGTTTCCTCCTTATGCTTTTAGAAAAAAACCCTCATCCGCCCTTGCCGGACGAGGGAACTAGTTATAACTGTCTTGTAATATATTACCGATTAAAGGCAAGGTGTGTCAAGGGCTGTCGCTACTGGTGCCTCTTCCCGGAGCTCTTTTTGTTCCTCCAGCTGAGGGCTAGAGCGCTCCCCTTGCACCAGGGCCTCCTTTAAGACCTCATCCATGTGTTCTACCAGGACAAATTTTAGCTTGCGCTTAACCGGGGCAGGTATCTCTTCCAGATTTTTTTCGTTGTCCCGGGGTAGTATAACAGTTTTGATCCCAGCCCGGTGGGCGGCTAAGACCTTTTCTTTGATGCCCCCTACGGGCAACACCCTGCCCCTCAAGGTTATCTCCCCGGTCATGGCTACATCGCGCCTGACGGGGGCTCCAATCAGTGCCGAGGCCATGGCGGTAGCCATGGTTATGCCGGCCGAAGGGCCGTCTTTCGGAATAGCTCCTTCCGGAACATGGATGTGAATATCATATTTCTCGTGGAAATCAGGAGCTAAACCTAAATCTTTCGCCCGGGAGCGCAGGTAACTGAAACCGGCATAGGCTGACTCCCTCATAACTTCGCCCAGTTTTCCGGTCAAGGTGAGATTGCCCTTGCCGTTCAAGACAGCTACTTCTACATTGAGAACTTCACCGCCTACTTCTGTCCAGGCCAGTCCCCGGGCCACACCTACTACTTCCGCTTCCTCAGCTAAAGTATGGCGATAGCGGGGTATGCCCAAAAAGGCATCCACGTTTTGGGCTGTAACTTTTACCTCCTGCGCTTTGCCGCTCACAATGTCCCGCGCCGTCTTGCGGCAAAGGGTGGCAATTTGGCGCTCCAAGTTGCGTACCCCGGCTTCCCTCGTATACTCCCGGATAATGCGGCGCAAAGCATTTTCCGAGATAAAAAGTTGTTTTTCTTTAAGCCCATGTTCTTTAAGTTGCTTAGGAACGAGGTGGAGCTGAGCTATTTTAACTTTTTCTTCCTCGGTATAGCCAGGTATACGGATCACTTCCATCCGGTCTAACAGCGGCCGCGGAATAGAATATTCTACGTTAGCTGTGGTAATAAACATTACCTTGGAGAGATCAAATGGAACCTCAATATAGTGATCACTAAACATATAGTTCTGCTCCGGGTCCAAAACCTCTAGTAGGGCCGAAGAAGGGTCCCCGCGGAAGTCGGAGCTCAATTTATCAATTTCATCCAGCAAGAAGACCGGATTCTTACTGCCGGCCTGCTTCATGCCCTGAATGATACGCCCCGGCAGGGCGCCCACATAGGTGCGCCGGTGGCCGCGTATTTCCGCTTCATCCCTGACACCGCCTAGGGAGATGCGCACAAACTTCCGCTGTAAAGCCCGAGCAATGGACTTGGCCAGAGAAGTCTTGCCCACTCCCGGCGGTCCTACAAAGCATAAGATAGGACCCCGCATTTTTTTAGCCAGCTTGCGTATGGCCAGATATTCCAGGATACGCTCTTTAACTTCTTCCAACCCGTAATGGTCCTCATTTAAGATTTTTTCAGCCACCTTGATGTCCAGCCGGTCCCGCGTTTCTTTTTGCCAGGGAAGGGCCAGCAGCCAGTCCAGGTAATTGCGTACTACCGTGGCCTCTGCTGCCATAGGAGGCATTTTTTCCAGGCGCTCTACTTCTTTGAGAGCACGCTCTTCTATCTCTTTGGGTAATTTGGCCTTAGCAATCTTTTCGCGCAGCTCTTCTGCTTCGGCCAAGCGCTCATCCTTCTCGCCCAGTTCTTTTTGGATGGCTTTGATCTGCTCCCGCAAGTAGTACTCTTTTTGCGTTTTCTCCATCTGCTTGCGGACGCGCAAATTGATTTTGCGTTCTAGCTCTAATATTTCCTTCTCCCGGGCCAGGATCTCGCATAAAAGCTCCAATCGTTCTTGAATATCTATAGCTTCCAGGACGGCCTGCTTGTCAACCAGCTTGAGAGTTAAATGGGAGGCAATGACATCGGCCAACCGCCCCGGCTCTTCCAGGCTCACTACCGCTACCACGGTTTCCGGGGGGATCTTTTTGGACATTTTAACATAGTGCTCAAATTCATTAATTAAAGTGCGCATGAGAGCCTCAATCTCATTATGGGTAGACGTTTCGTCACTATATTCCTCTATTTCCACCGCCAAATAAGGATCATAACTGAGATAGCGGAGAATTTTTCCCCTCCGGAGGCCTTCTACTAGAATTCGAATGGTCCCACCCGGCAACTTTAATAACTGTTTGATCTCGGCCACCGTGCCGGTAGTATAGATATCTTCCTCTCCCGGCTCATCGGTCTGGGCTTCCTTTTGCATGGCCAGGAAAATCTCTCTATCTCGGATCATGGCAGCCTCAATGGCGTTAACAGACCGCTCGCGCCCTACATCCAGGTGCAGTACAGTATAAGGAAAAACAATAACCCCCCTTAAGGGAAGTAAAGGAAGAGTTCGACTCAAAGTTTACACCTCCAACAGGTCTCCCCCGTACCACTTCTCCTCTCCAGGTCTTCATTATATTCTACGAGATATTGAATTCCTCCGCAATAGAAAAAAACGGTTAAAATCTAATGGTGGGAGGTTAAGGGAGAAGCGCTCAAAACTTGTGGATGGGAGGACAAGCCTTCGCGGTTGGTGAATTTCTCCCGGCATAAGACCTCCTCGAGGGCTTCGTTTACCCAGCGTACGGGGATTACCTGGACATCTTTAAGATGGCGGAAGCTCTCCTGCCAGTTATCGAAAGGTATTAATACTTTCTTAACACCGGCCAGCCGGGCTGCCTCTACTTTGGCCACTATACCGCCCACCGGTTTTATAGCGCCTCGAATAGACACTTCCCCTGTAATGGCTACCAGATTGTTAACCGGTATGCCGGTTAGGGCTGAATAGATGGCTATAACCATACTGATCCCTGCCGAGGGCCCATCTACGGGAATACTGCCGGGAAAGTTGAGGTGAATGTCATAGTCCAGAGGGTCGATATTCAAAAGAGAGCGGACAACAGTTAAAACGTTATCTACGGCATTGCGGGCCATACTTTTTCTTTTTAGCCGGCGGCCATCCTGGCTGCCCATTTCTTCTTCCTCTATCACCCCCGTTACTTTAACCTGGCCGCGACGATTGCCTACGAAATGAACACAAGCCTCCAGTTCCACCAGAGTACCCATATTGGGTCCATAGACAGCCAACCCATTTACTACCCCCACCTGGGGTTCGCGGGGAATACGACATTGCTGTCTGGGTGAGTATTGACCGCTGCTTACTACCCATTCTACATCTTCTAGGCTAATGTGGTTGCGGCGGTCGGTTATGGCCAGGCCGGCGGCCAGCTGGACTATATTGACAGCCTCCCGGCCGTTGGTGGCATAGCGCTTAATTATCTCTACTGCTTCCTCCCGGATTGAAAGACCGATTTTCCTAACGGCATTCTTAACAATAATGCCAATCTCTTCCGGCAAAAGGGGACGAAAATATATTTCCAGGCAACGGGAGCGGATGGCAGCCGGTATTTCGTGGGGAAGCCTGGTAGTAGCTCCCACTAACCGGAAGTCAGCCGGCAGTCCGTTCTTAAAGATGTCATGGATATGGCTAGGAATGTTGGTATCCTCGGAGCTATAATAAGCGCTCTCCAGCAGCACTTTGCGATCTTCTAATACTTTGAGGAGTTTATTAATCTGGATGGGATGCAGCTCTCCGATCTCATCGATAAAAAGAATCCCTCCGTGGGCTTTGGTAACAGCTCCTGGCTTGGGCTGGGGAATACCGGCTAAGCCTAAAGGGCCAGCTCCTTGGTAGATGGGGTCATGGACTGACCCGATAAGGGGATCGGCAATGCCCCGTTCATCAAAGCGAGAAGTGGCGCCGTCTACTTCTACAAACTGCGCATCTTCTTTGAAAGGTGAAAGGGGATTCTTCTTGGCTTCCTCCAGCACCAACCTGGCCGCTGCCGTTTTACCTACTCCTGGTGGACCGTAAATAATCACATGTTGAGGGTTAGGACCGCACAGAGCGGCGCGCAAAGCTTTCAAGCCCTCTTCCTGGCCGATAATTTCGCTAAAAGAGGAAGGGCGAGTTTTTTCGGCCAGAGGTTCCGTTAAAGAAATTTGGCGCAGGCGATGGAGTTTCTCGAGTTCTTTGCGAGATTCCCTTTCTACGGCTACCCGGTTGCCCTGTTGGTTCTTAAGCAAATTCCAGAAATACATACCGATAACCACGGCCAGGAAAACCTGTAAAAAAGTTAAGATCCCACCCAGGTTAGGATTTCCTTCCAGCACAACTTCAGCCCCTTTCCGGAGAGTTTCGTTTTAAAGCTTGCTCCAGAAAGGTACATTTTATCCATACCAGCCTTAAACCCAAAAAAAAGGTGGTAACCGTGGGGTACCACCATTAGAGTTTATTTTAAACTTTAGGCTGTTTCTTCTTTCCTTTTTTTGCGTTCTACTGTAGTAAGGAGGAGAGGTTCTTCTTTGCGCAAGATAACGTCTTTAGTTATGATACACTTGGTGACATTGCCGCGGGAAGGTATTTCATACATTACGTCCAGCATGACCTCTTCTAAAATGGCCCTTAACCCCCTGGCTCCTGTCTCCCGTTTAATAGCCTCTTTGGCCACAGCTACCAGGGCATCCTCTTTGAACTCTAATGTCACACCGTCCATCTCGAAGAGTTTCTGGTATTGCTTTACTAGAGCATTCCGCGGCTCTGTCAATACTCGGATAAGGGCTTCTTCATCCAGGGCATCCAGAGTAACTATTATGGGAAGCCTACCGACAAATTCAGGGATAAGGCCGTACTTCAACAGGTCCACCGGCATAACGTGCTTTAGGATATCGCCGATCTGGACGTCTTTCTTACCCTGAATTTCAGCACCAAATCCCATGGTCTTCTTGGCAATGCGATTCCTGATTATCTTATCCAGTCCTTCAAAAGCTCCGCCACAGATAAAGAGAATATTAGTAGTATCTATCTGGATAAATTCCTGGTGGGGATGCTTGCGCCCTCCCTGGGGAGGTACGCTGGCAATGGTGCCCTCCAGGATCTTCAGCAGAGCCTGCTGTACACCTTCCCCTGACACGTCCCGGGTAATGGAAGGATTTTCAGATTTACGGGCAATCTTATCTATCTCATCAATGTAGACAATACCCTTCTCCGCTTTCTCTACATCGTAATCAGCTGCCTGGATGAGTTTGAGCAGGATATTTTCTACATCTTCACCGACATACCCTGCTTCTGTTAGGGAAGTGGCGTCAGCAATAGCAAAAGGTACATTTAGGATCTTGGCCAGCGTTTGGGCCAAGAGCGTTTTCCCACTGCCCGTAGGGCCGATCATGAGGATATTGCTCTTCTGGATTTCCACATCATCGAGTTTTATACCCAAATTTATGCGCTTATAATGGTTATAAACAGCAACAGACAAGGCTTTTTTAGCCTGGTCCTGGCCAATAACATACTGGTCGAGGATTTCTCGAATTTCTTTCGGCTTCGGAATCTCTCCCAATTCCAGGCTCAAATCTTCGTTTAATTCCTCTTCGATAATTTCATTGCAAAGCTCTATGCATTCATCGCATATATAAACGCCCGGCCCGGCGACCAGCTTTTTCACTTGATCCTGCAATTTGCCGCAGAAGGAACATTTGAGCTGTCCCTTATCATCGGTATATTTATACATGAAAAGTCACCTCGCTGTCGTCCCTATTTGGCGGGCAGCTGGCGTCTGGTGATAACCTCGTCGATAAGGCCATAATCTTTGGCTTCCTCGGCAGACATGAAATGGTCGCGGTCTGTGTCTCGAGCTATTACCTCCACAGGCTTGCCGGTAATATCGCTTAGAATTTGGTTTAATAAATCCCGGATTTTTATAATCCGCTTGGCATGAATTTCAATATCCACCGCTTGGCCCTGGGTGCCTCCCATGGGCTGGTGTATCATAATTTCACTATGCGGGAGGGCGTATCTTTTCCCCTTGGCTCCCGCTGCCAGCAGAAAAGCAGCCATACTGGCAGCTAGCCCCACACAAATAGTGGATACGTCGGGCCGGATATATTGCATGGTATCGAAAATAGCCATACCAGCTGTGATAGAGCCTCCCGGACTGTTGATATAGAGGTGGATATCCTTATCCGGATCCTCTGCCTCTAAAAACAGCATCTGCGCAATAACCAGGTTGGCCACGTGATCATCAATAGGGCTGCCCAAAAAGATAATGCGATCCTTCAACAAGCGCGAATAAATATCGTATGCCCGCTCTCCCCTACTCGTCTGTTCCACTACTATCGGTACTAGAACCGACACCTTCGGTTCCACCTCCGTCTACAGAAATACTGTGGTCTACCAAGAAGTCAATGGTTTTTCTAATTATAATATCATATTTCAGCCCTTCCAGATCCTTTCCCATTTTTTCCCGGACTCTTTCTGGGTCTTGCTTAAGAAGGCTGGCCATTTTCTCTACTTCTTTATCAATATCTTCCTGGGTAACCTCAATATCTTCTGCCTTAGCTATAGCTTCCAAAACTAATTCGGTCTTAACATCCTTCTCCGCCTGGGGTCTAAAATCCTCCTTCAATTGTTCTATAGTTTTCCCCGATTTTTCAAGGAGTTTATCTAAGGTCAAACCTTGCGTCTGAAGGCGTAAAGCCATATCGTTAATCAAAAAGGCGACTCTCCGCTCTACCAAAACATGCGGCAATTCCACTTGCGCATTTTCTACAGCCTTATCGACTACTTGACGACGTACCTCAGCCTCTGCCCTTTGACGTTGTTGGGCTTCCAGCCGTTTTCTGATGTCTTCCTTCAGTTCTTCTAAAGTCTCAAACTCACTGACGTCTTTGGCAAATTCATCATCGATGGGAGCTAATTGTTTCCGCTTGATTCCCCGCACTTTAACCATGAATACTGCTTCTTTACCGGCTAACTCCTCCCGGTAATAATTGGCAGGAAAAGTTACCTTCACCTCTCGCTCTTCATCTATTTTGGCACCAATTAATTGAGCCTCAAAGCCGGGAATGAAAGTACCCGAGCCGATTTCCAAAGGATAGTTTTCCCCTTTTAAGCCCGGATAATCTTGCCCATCGATCTGCCCTTTAAAATCAATCGATACAATATCGCCCTCTTCTACCGCGCCATCTTCTATGTCCTTTAGCTGGGCAAATCTTTCCTGCAAACCTTTAAGGTAGGCTTCTATGTCTTCTTCCGTAACTTTAACCTCCGGTCGCTGCACTGGAAGCCCCTTGTATTGGCCCAAGTTTACTTCGGGCTTGACTTCCACTGTGGCTTTGAAGATGATAGGTTGACCCTCTTCTATCTGAACGATTTCTACTTCTGGCTGATCAATAGGCTCAATTTTTGTTTCTTCTACAGCTTGCTTGTAAGCTGCGGGGATAACCATGTCTATAGCTTCATGGTAGAGAGATTCTTTACCCAGATAGCGTTCCAAAATAAACCGGGGGGCCTTGCCTCTGCGAAATCCAGGAATATTGACCTGGCGAACTAGCTTGCGATATGCCTTATCTAAAGCTTGCTCAAGCTTTGGAGCTTCTACCTCCACTTCCAGGACCACCCGGTTTTTCTCTAGCTTTTCCACTGTTGCTTTCATTTATGCCTTGCTCCTCCTCAATTGCGACACTTGTTCATATTTTACTGGAAGCCAAAGGATCATTTCGCTACGGCGCTTGGCTTTTCCTGCCACTAAAGCAGAGAAATTATTCTCTTCACTAGAATAATACCTCGGCCGGGTAGATACCTTACGCCGAGGTTATAAAGTAGCCCACTCTTGACGGGAACCTTTGCTTCGTAGCCGAATTTTATCAGATAACTCTCAGAGCTGTCAAGCTATAACAGGCTCTACGAGAAGAATCCGGGCTATTGCCCGGAAGCCCTTAAAAGATTAAAGGGCGGGCGGTAACCCTCCGCCGCGCCCATTCCCTTGGTGAGCCATGGAGGAATCGAACCTCCGACACCCTGATTAAAAGTCAGGTGCTCTACCTACTGAGCTAATGGCTCATGGTGTCTCATGAAAATGGCTGGGGCGGCTGGATTCGAACCAACGAATGACGGATCCAAAGTCCGTTGCCTTACCGCTTGGCTACGCCCCAGCACTGGTGCTCTAAAGTGGGGTGGGTGAAGGGACTCGAACCCATGACCCCCAGGGCCACAACCTGGTGCTCTAACCAACTGAGCTACACCCACCACGAGTTTTATTTAATTATTTAATTTTTAACTTTCCACATGGCGCGCCTGGCAGGATTCGAACCTGCGGCCCGCGGCTTAGAAGGCCGCTGCTCTGTCCAGCTGAGCTACAGGCGCCCTCGTAAATTGCATTTTTGGAGCGGGTGATGGGAATCGAACCCACGCAACCAGCTTGGAAGGCTGGGGCTCTACCATTGAGCTACACCCGCTCGAGCACCATTTATTATACTTCATAAACCTTCTGTCGTCAACTGTGCGTGATCACTCGTTTCAAATATTACCCCGTTCAAGAGCTCTCGCCAGCAAAAACTCTTACTAAAACGGGCCATAATCCCTGGATAGCCCGCGCCCGGTGACTGATCCTGTTTTTAATTTCGGGCCCCAGCTCGGCAAGAGTTTTGCCCCATTCAGGTACTAAAAATAAAGGATCATAGCCGAACCCTTCTTCGCCTCTAGGCTCCTCCGCGATTACTCCTTCCAGGGTCCCGGAGGCCGTATAGGTATCCCCTTGCGCAGTACATAGTGCCAGAACACAGCGGAAACGAGCTCCACGTTTCTTCGCAGGATAAGGTCTAAGTAAATCCAACAATTTTTGGTTGTTTTCTTTCTCATTGGCCCCTGCCCCGGCAAAACGGGAAGAATAAACCCCGGGTGCGCCCCCCAAAGCATCGACTTCCAGACCCGAATCATCTCCTAAAGCGGAAAGGCCTATCAGGCTGGACACGAAGCGGGCTTTGAATACGGCATTTTCTTCAAAGGTACGGCCCGTCTCCGGCGGCAAGGATATCGCTGGAAAATCGAGCAAAGAATATACCTCTAAATTAAGGGGCTTTAAAAGTTCTTTAAACTCTTCAACTTTACCCCTGTTGTGCGTGGCCAGCACCAGCTTTTTCTGCACTGCCCTCTCCCACCCGAGCTGCTAAATTTCCTAAAACTTCCTTCTGCACCTTTATAAGCTGCTCAATGCCGTACCAGGCCAGGTCCAGCATCTCCTCCATTTCCACCCGGGAAAAGGTGCCTCCTTCCGCCGTACCTTGAACCTCTACTAGCTGCCCCTTACCGGTCATAACTATATTCATATCCACCTGGGCGTTAGAATCTTCCTCAAAAGCTAAGTCCAGCAGAATTTCGCCCCCCACCTTACCCACACTGGTAGCTGCCAAGAAATCTTGCACCGGTAAATAAGGGATAGCGCCTGCCTCTACCAGCTTGGCCAGGGCTTCAGTTAAGGCTATAAAGCCCCCGGTGATGGCAGCCGTTCTCGTTCCCCCGTCGGCCTGGATGACATCGCAGTCAATCCAGATAGTCCTTTCTCCTAAAGCCGCCAAATCTACCACGCTTCTTAAAGCTCGACCAATAAGTCGCTGGATCTCATGAGTGCGACCGCTCAGTCTCCCTTTAGTAGCTTCCCTGACCGTTCTTTCTTTGGTGGAACGCGGTAACAGGGAATATTCAGCCGTTACCCATCCCTTGCCGGTCCCCTTTAAGAAAGGCGGCACTTTTTCCTCCACACTGGCGCTGCAAAGCACCTTGGTTTCACCCAGGCTGATCAAGGCTGAACCCTCGGCATATTTAAGATAATGGAGTTCGATGACCACCGGCCGCAAATCCCGCGGCCCTCGGCCATCACTTCTGGTCATACTCTTCACCATCACTTTCTTTACTCAAAAATTAATCTATCAATCTGAGCTGGCGCACGCCCTTGAGTTCCGGCCAGCCCACCAGCTTTTGGGCTACGCTGCGAAAACTTTCCGCCGCACCGCTAACAAAAAAAGTATGAACTTGAGAACCATGGATAGTGCGCAATCCACCCTGCTCCCTGAGAATTTCTGCTAGTTCCCGTACTGTGCTAGCCGCCGGGTCCACCAGAATAACCTGCGGACCAGCCACTTCTTGAATTAGAGGGGCTAAAAAGGGATAATGGGTACACCCTAAAATTAAAGTATCAATACCCACTTCAACCAACGGCTTTACATATTCTGTCACTGCTTCCCGGGCCTCTGATCCTTCTATTATTCCGGCCTCTACCAGGGGTACCAGCCGGGGACAGGCCTGCGGATAAACCTTTACTCTAGGTTCTAGCGATTTAAGCAGCCGTACATGGACGCCACTGGCGATGGTCGCTTCTGTGGCTATTACACCAATATTACCGTGGCGAGTTACTGCCAGAGCCTCTTTTACTCCTGGTTCAATAACTCCCACAATAGGAAGGCTATATTTCTTTTTCAGATAACCTAGAGCTACGGCCGAAGTAGTGTTACAGGCATCCACAATAGCTTTAACTCCCCGTTCCACGAGAAAGCGTACAATGGCATCTGCATAGGCTACCAACTGTTCTACTGTTTTAGAACCATAGGGTACATGGGCTGTATCTCCATAGTAAATAATAGTTTCTGCCGGGAGCTGACGAACTATTTCACGAGCAATGGTCAATCCACCCACACCAGAATCAAAAACTCCCACTGGCTGTTCTGGCAGCACCCTCGTTCATCTCCTTAAAAAATGCCCTTCGCTGCAGTGCTAATTGCCTACTAAACCCTATATTATATATGTAGCGCGATTGCTATATAACACATATAAAAGTACAGTAAAAATGAAGCTTTTATATCCCCAAAGGCACACCTCATTGTAACAGAGAAAATAGCTGGTTGCAAGGGAGCTGCCGTCTAAATTGTCAACAGTCGATGCCCCACAGGTGCCTTCAATTGAAATATCTCTTTAATCCTTGTAAAATACCGGATGCTGCCCTGGCCTGGAAGGCAGGGTTGTTCAATAGCTGTTCCTCTTCTGGATTAGAAATGAAGGCTACCTCTACTAAAACCGAAGGCATATTGGTGTGCCTCAAAACAGCAAAGTTGGCTTCCAAGACGCCAATATTCCGGCGCCCGAGGGCTGCTACCAGAGCCTCTTGAATGCTGCGGGCCAGGCGCAGTCGCTCTTCCCTCTGCTGACCCAGTTCGGTATCTGGCGGTGCGTAAATATAAGTAGCAGTCCCCCCTACCTCTGGGTTTAGGGAAGCATTGCTATGAATGCTGATAAATACATCGGCACCTAAAGTGTTGGCGTAACGAGCCCTCTCTACCAGCGTATAAGGAGTATTTTCTCCGCTGCGGGTTAAGTAAACTTCAGCTCCTTCAGCCCGCAAAAGATCAGTCAACTTTAAAGCTATAGCCAGGTTGACATCTTTTTCCTTGACTCCCGTAGGTCCGATGGCTCCGGGATCAGAGCCCTGGGGGTCCGTACCATGCCCTGGGTCCAGCACAATTTTGCTGTTTTTGAGAGAAGTTTTATACAGATAAAAGATTTGCCCTTTCCCTTCGGGTGCTGCTGCCACTGTAAACTGAAGGGAAGCCATTAAATCAACTACTATTCGCACCGTGTCTGACGTATACTGGCTCATCCTGACCCGGGCCACATCGTTTCTTCCCACTTCTACCTGCAGCTTATCCTGGGAAAGGCTAAGGTTAGCTCCGGGGATATCCCAAACCAGTCTTGGCGGATTATATAACCGCAAGGTATTATAGTTAAAAGCTTTCGTCCCCTGTACCCAAAGCTGTATTCCTTCCGGCACCATCTTTACTTCTATGCCGGTGATTAGCAAAGATCCTCCGCTGCTCCCGCCCTCTTCACCGCTTTCCAAGGGTTTAAGGGTAACTAAACTGGCTGGCAACCAGCCCGCAAGGCCTCCTTCCAGTTCCACTTTTAGCCAGCCTTGTTGCTCATCTTTTACTTTTAACCGGGAACCGGCGGGAGCTATACCTACCTGACGATAGATAGGACCTGGACCTGCTAAGATGGCTATAGGATTACTACCGATTGCAGCCACATAGTTCTCAAGTCTCTTTCCGGCATCTCCCTGCCTATCATTGCCGCCAGTCGAAGGGAGGGTAGTTAAGATATCTACCAGGTCGGCGTGAATCCACCCGAGCCTGTTGTCAGCTAATTGTATCTGGTACCAGCCAGGAACAGCGCCCAAGACCGGAAGGATGGTACCTTTTTTAACGACATCTAAAGGAGGATTATATTCCAAACCAGGACCGGGACGGATATTAACATAGCTTCCTCGTACCCTGACCTGTTTAACGCTCACCTCATCAGCTAGCCAAATGCGCACGCTCCAGGAGGAGGGGTCCCAATCTACCCTAGCGTTAAAGCTTTCGGCGATCACCCGCACCGGTACCATGGTAGTACCCTGCCGCAGTACCGGCTCTGTGTCCAGTTGCAGGGTTTGGCCGTTAAGCTTGGCTATTCGCCTACCTATCCACATTTCCAGGGTGGCAGTGCCCCGCTGTATTCGTACCTTTTGTTCCGCTTCTATCCAGTCGACGCGGGCATTCATAGTCTCCATAATAACCCGAATGGGTACCATGGTGCGCCCGTTAGTATCGATATAAGGCGCTACCACCGGATTTAGCAGGTTACCGTTAAAATAGAGATTAATCTTATTGGGAGCTGCCACAGCCGGCAAGTTTAAAAATATACTTGCAGCCATATAGAAAAATAAGCAAAAGGTAAAGGCCAACACCTGCCCCCACGGTTGGCGGTAGCCCGCTCCACACCGCCGCCCTTTCGACACTCTCCTCTCTCCTTTCTGGTAAACCTGGTAACAAGAAACTAATTCGCTATTTATGTCGACTTTCCTCCCCAACCCTAGAATTGGTAAAAAATAAAAGGAGTGCCTATGCACTCCTATGGAACATGCCATTTTTTAATCGGCGCAGAGCCCTTTAATCTTTTTTAATTATAGCCTCATTCCGCGTCATGGCTGAAGAGACATTCAAGTGGCCTGCAATGGTCTCTACATATTGCCCTTCCACCAGTATTTGTACCTGCTTAACAGTGGGAAACTGAGTCAAGGTGTTGACAATGGAATAAACTGTCAAACTTTCGCCTAAAGAACCGCCGCTATGGTTAGTTACCAACTCTTTGCTGAAATCCACCCTCGCCAATCCATCAGGCCGGATGTTGATATCTTTAAGTACAGTCCCTTTGGGGATGGTAGGTAGCAGTTGTGATCCCGGCGCCGGTCCCTTAATTAATTCTTCCACAGTGGCCCGTGCGATCCCCTCTACTTTAGGAATGACACGCTCTTCGGCCACCAACTTTTGTCCCGTAGGGTCGGCAAAATAAAGTACAACTTTCCTCGTTTCTTTACTCTCAGATACTTGAGGACTTTCCGGCCGACTAAGCCCTGGCCCTGGCTGAGGCGTTTGTATCTCAACCTGAGAATCTTGTTTACCGCTCAAGCGCCTGGCCAGGCCGCAGCCGCTAAGTACAGCTACTAGTAAGGAGAAAATTATTCCCGCCGCCCAAATTTTAGTCCACCGCTGCAAAGAAATCCCTCCTTCCGGATCCTGCTATTTCATTAATATCCGTCAAAGGAGGGATATATTACTAATTTTTTTAGGGCTGTTCAGCGAGAACCTCGCGTAAAGCGTCGATTAACCTTTGGTTTTGGCGCCGAGTACCTATAGTAATGCGTAGGAAAGTGGGGTAGCCAAAAATATCCCCTGTCCGGACAATAACTCCTTTTTTGAGCAGTTTGGTAAAGACCTCTCGGCTATCCCGCACTATATCTACAAAAATAAAGTTAGATTCGGTAGGTACATACTTTAACCCCAGAGCCTGGAGTTGTTGGTAGAGAAATTCTTTGCCTTCTGTATTCACCTCTTTACTTTTAGCTACATGGTACTCATCTTTGAGAGCCGCAATAGCCGCTACCTGGGCTAAGAAGTTAACGTTGAAGGGTTCCCGCACCCTGTTTAAAGCCTTGATAATCTCCGGATGGGAAATGCCATAGCCCACCCTTAAGCCGGCTAAGCCATAAATCTTGGAAAAAGTCCTGAGGACAATAACGTTCGGCTGACCCGCCCGAACATAGCCCAGACTATCCGGGTAAGCGGGAGAGGTTACGTACTCATTATAAGCTTCATCTAAGACCACCAGGATGTGGGAGGGTACCTTAGCCAGAAAGGCGTCCAACTCCTGCTGTTCCACAATAGTGCCCGTGGGATTATTGGGGTTACAAACAAAAATCAGGCGGGTGCGCTCGGTGATGGCCGCGACCATGGCTTCCAGGTCGTGACGGAAATCGCGACAGGGCACTTTAATAGCTCGTCCTCCCATCACTTGAGCAGCAAATTCATACTCCGAAAACGTGGGATCAGCCACTACAATTTCATCACCAGGATCTACAAAGGCTTCGGCCAGCATCTTTAAGATTTCATCTGTACCGTTGCCTATAATAAGTTGATCCGCGGATACCTCCAATTTGGCCGCTAAAGCTTCTTTCAGATAATAACAATTTCCATCAGGGTAAAGGTAAACTTTTTCTGCCGCTTCGCGCAAGGCCATGACAGCATCAGGAGAAGGGCCCAAGGGATTTTCATTAGAAGCAAGCTTTATAACATCTTTGATGCCCAATTCGCGCTGTACCTCTTCAATGGGCTTACCCGGAACGTAGGGTTTAATCTCTAAGATGGCCTCCCGACAACGGGGAGCAAACTTATCCATAAATGTGGTCACTCCTTATAAAGAATAGATTTTCTCTTCGTCTACGAGTTTAACACCCTTAGCCGATAAAATTTCAATGGCTTTATTCAAGTCTTCCACCCGGAAAATAACTAGGGCGCCGTTGTCGCCTTTGCCCAGGAAAGCATAAAGATACTCTATATTTATACCTGCTTCCTCCAAATGGGTAAGGATATTGCTTAAGGCCCCGGGACGGTCTGGCATCTCCACCCCCAGGACCTCGGTCAGGCTCACAGTGAATCCGCCTTCTTTGAGGGCCTGGTAGGCAGCATAAGGATCGTTAACAATGAGGCGTAAGATGCCAAAATCGGAAGTATCCGCAATGGATAGAGCGCGGATGTTAATACCTTTAGCCGCCAGAAGCCGTGTAACCGCTGCCAGGCGGCCGGACTTGTTCTCCAAGAATACCGACAGTTGCTTGATTTTCATTATATCCCCTCCCCCTTAAAATTTCCGTTTATCAATAACTCTCTTGGCTTTGCCTTCGCTACGGGCAATGGTTTTGGGTTCTACCAGAGTAACTTTAACGCTTATGCCCAATACACTTTCCAGTTCTTGATGAATGCGGTGTTCCAAGTCCTCCAGCCGACGCACTGCATCGGAGAAAAGGCTTTCGGAAACCTCTACCTGGACTTCCAGGGTATCGAGGCTGCCTTCGCGATCTACAATGAGCTGGTAATGGGGTTCTGTACCTCCTATTTCCAGCAGTACACTTTCCACCTGGGAGGGGAAAACATTAACGCCGCGAATGATGAGCATATCATCGGTGCGGCCGGTAATGCGAGCGATGCGTACTCCGGTGCGGCCGCAAGGGCACTCCCCGGGTAAAATAGCCGTCACGTCCCGGGTACGGTAGCGAATTACCGGTAAGGCTTCTTTAGTGAGGGAAGTGAGGACCAGTTCCCCTACCTGGCCGGGCGGTAACACCTCCCCCGTAGTAGGATCGATCACTTCTGCCAGGAAATGATCCCCGTAAATGTGCAGCCCGTTCTTCTCCTGGCACTCAATGGCCACACCGGGCCCGATCACTTCGCTCAACCCATAAATATCCACGGCGCTGATCCCCAGTCGCCTCTCAATTTCTCGTCGCATATTTTCGGACCAGGGCTCAGCGCCAAAGATGCCTGCTTTTAGCTTGAGCTCTGCCGGGCTTACACCCATTTCCTCCATCACTTCAGCGATATGCAAGGCATAAGAAGGGGTGCAGGTTAAAATGGTGCTGCCAAAATCCCTCATTATCATGACCTGGCGTTTAGTATTGCCGCCGGAAATAGGTATTACCGAAGCCCCTAGGCGTTCAGCACCATAGTGTACCCCTAGACCGCCCGTAAAAAGCCCATACCCGTAAGCATTATGGATAATATCGTTGCGGGTAGCCCCTCCACATACCAGAGCCCGGGCCATGAGCTCGGCCCAAATATTGATATCCTGACGGGTATATCCTACCACTGTAGGCTTACCCGTAGTCCCCGAAGAAGAATGAATGCGGACAATTTCGCTCATAGGAACGGCAAACATGCCGAAGGGGTAATTTTCCCGCAGTTCATCTTTAGTAGTGAAGGGGAGCTTTTCTAAATCCTCCAGGCTCTGGATGTCTCCAGGTTCTAACCCTATTTCTTGAAAGGCTCGCCGATAATGGGGTACATTAAAAAAAGCCCTTTCCACTGTAGCCCTAAGCCTTTCAAGCTGAAGCTGGTGCAATTCTTCCAGCGGCAAACATTCGTATTTGGGATTCCAGTACACGCTACGCCCTCCATCTTTAATTGTGTTAGATTAATTAAGTTCCACACTTAAATCTAGTTTCCTGCCATTTAGAATTGGCGCCTGGTATTTTTCTTCCCATCATAGCTGAAAACCGCCTTTTTGCCTTCTACTACTGTCTCTAGGTGCACCGGTCGCCCCCATAAAAGGTAAACATGCTGGAGGGTTTTTTCGAGATAAGGAATGTCTAACTCTAACCCTTCATAGCAATGTTTAAGATATAGTTCACCTCGGCGCCCGTAATCCCCGTCTTCCACCACAATATAGGGATAACCGCAGTTAACTAAGCGCGATACCAGGCCATCCCTTACTTTTTCCCAATCCTTTTCCACCACCACCCATTCATGCCCTACTCTTTCGTATAAATAAAGGTCCAGTTCTTCTACTAGCTCTTTGGTAAGGTAGTTGCGTATGAAAGAAAGATCATTTTCCAGGCTGCGCACCTCAAAAATTTTTTCCCGGCCCTGGCCGCTTTTGCGCTCCGGGTCGCGGCGTTTCTCCTCTTCAGTAGGATTGTCCCAGCGCCTCTCAATATCCTCAAAAATTTTTAGACCTACGTAATAAGGATTGATATGGGTCTTGCCCGGCTGCAGGACTGCTGCGTGAAGGCGGGCAAATTCCACAGCTTCATCTTCGGGTAGGTCCAGCTCTCGCATAATGCGCAGGTGCCAGTAAGTTGCCCACCCCTCGTTCATAATTTTGGTCTCTAGCTGAGGCCAAAAATAGCCCATCTCTTCTCGTAGCATGGCCAGAATATCCCGTTGCCAATCTTCTAGCTCCTGACTATGGCCCATGATAAAACCTAGCACATCTTTTTGCGGTCTGAGTGGTATCTTTTTCTGTCGCTCCCTAATGGAGGGTTTTACCTCTTTTTTATCAAGGGCCCATAAATCGTCATAGGGAGTCTCCTTTATCGGGTTTATGTTATTATCTGTTTCTTCTCCATCTTCTAGGTCCTTTAGTTTGTAAGGTCTCGGGGGATCTATATGTTCTTGAATCGCCAGGGCCGCATCCAAAAAAATTTCTACTTCCCGTCGCCCGTATTTAAATTCATATTCCCTTATTTTGGCAGCATGGACAGCCATGGTTTCTACCATTTTTCTAGAAGTGCGGCTAAAATAATGGTTATTCTTAAAGAAATCGCTATGGGCAAAAACATGGGCAATGACCAATTTATTTTGCACCAAGGAATTCCCGTCCAGCAGAAAAGCATAACAGGGTTCGGAATTGATCACCAGTTCATAAATACGGCTTAAGTTATATTCATATTGCATCTTCATTCGGTAAAACTGTTTGCCTAACTTACCATAACAGACAAAAATTCTTTAATGTCCCTTTGGCATTGAGTTCGCTTGATTTGCTCTTTTTCCTGCCATATCAGAAAGCCACAAACCAGGTATGCGAGCTTTTCGTTAAAAGCCTGCATCTGTTCTTCCGTGGGGTGTTCAATCACCTCCCCCGACTGGGTTACAAATCTCCGGGTAACCCTGGCCAATGTAAATACCTCCTTCCCTCCCCCTCTAGGCGTTGCTCTTATTCCCCCAATCGACTCGCCTGCAATTAATTAAGGAAGAAACGCAAAAAATACCCCGCACTATAAACTATTCAGCGGGGAGTTTGTCCTATTAGCCAGATTGAGCAGGTATTTTTGTGCCACTGGAGAAATTAATTCACGATATGCTGTTACATAGAGGACGGTGAAAAGCGTGAAGCGTGCCCTGGGAATAGTCCGCGTCAGCAGCCAAGAACAAGCCAAAGATGAGAGATACTCGATCCCGCACCAGAAGGCTCACATCGCAGAAGAATGCCACCGCAAGGGGTTGGACCTGGTACATATTTTGGAGTTTGTGCAAAAAGGCTCCAGGGTGCTGCGGGGGACCAGTAAGGAGCGGGAAACAATCCTTAAGTTCATCTCCCAGCACGATATTAATGTAGTTATCGTTCATGAGCTCGACCGGCTGGCCAGGTCCATGCTTGATACCCTGTTATTCGTGGATGAGCTAAATAAGAGGAACATCATCTTCATGTCAGTTCATGACGGCTTCGACACCTCCACCGCCCAAGGCCAGCTCCAGATGCAGATCCTCGCCGCCTTCGCTGAATATTTCCGCGCCCAGTTGGCCTCAAAAGTACTCGGCGGCATGATGGAACGGGCCAGGCAGGCCAAGCCCCTAGGTCGCCGCCCGTTCGGATATCAATATTCCAAAGAAGGCTACGTCATCGACGAATCAGAGGCAGCAATAGTCCGGTGGATATTTACAGCTTACGCGCGGGAGAATATGGGACTAAGAAGTATTGCGGAAGCTTTGAACAAGCAGGGGCTCAGGACGGTGGCAGGGATGGCCTGGTCCCACGTCACCGTAAAAAATATACTAGATAACGAGTTATATGCCGGAACATTTAAGTGGCGCGATATCTGTCTGGTTGACGCAGTACCCAAAATAATCGACCGGGAACTTTTCGAGGAGGCCCAGGCCAGGCGGCGGCGCAAAAAAGAACTGGGCGGCCGCAGCCAGAACTCTTCGAATCTCTTGTCGGGCCTCCTGCGGTGCGGCAATTGCGGGGGAGCACTGGTGGGGTCCATGAGGAATCACAAGTATAAAGCTATTAACGGCGACACGCACATCTATACCTACCGCTTTTACAGGTGCCAGAACTATGTTACCCGGGGCAAGACCTTCTGCCCGGCAGGCGAGTTCGCGGCACACGAACTAGAGCAAAGGGTGATATCTGATTTCCTGGAAATGATATCGTCGGTTTCCACTACTACGTTTAAGAAAGGTATTACACGGTTTGTACAGCCATCCGAGAAAGAGATGCTGGAAAACCAGCTAACTATCAAGCGAAGGGAGTTAACCCGGCTGGAGAGCATGCTGGTACGGGCCGCGGAGGCCTTCGAGGCGGGAGAATATGATTTGGGATTTTTTAAGAAACGAAAAGAAGCAATTATAGACCAAAAAAATATTGTTCTTTCCGAAATAGCCCAGCTAGAACAGCAACTAAACTCCGGGCTATCTGAACAGGAGATCGTAGCGCGGGTACAAAAACTACTTGATGCCCATAACGGTATCCTTGAAGTCTTAAAAGACCTCAAAGACATTCAGAGAGCAAGCGAGGAAAGCAGGATACAACTTAAATTAATACTCCAACAGGTAATCGATAAAATCGAAGTGAACCGGGACACCGAGAATAATACCAACATCTGTATTTACTACCGGCTCTGAAGCCTGTTGCAAACCCCTTCTCCCCGTCTCTCCGGGGCGGATTTTCGCCCGCTACTAAGGAGGCGAAGCTAGAAACAAGACTCAATACCTATCGTCTTGGGATCTTGGGCAACCTGACTGTAAATACGGTTATTCCTTCCTCAAGGCGTGAGTCAAAATAAATGTTTCCACCGTATTCATTCACCAAATTCTTAACAATAAACAGACCCATGCCAGACCCTTTTTCTCCTTTGGTGGTGAATCCAGGTTCAAAAATCCTGTTTTGAATTTTAGGTTCAATAGTTCCAGGATTAGTTATTTCCAATACAAACCAATCCTCTTCTTCCCCAATCTTTATTTTAATCCATTTCTCGTCATAAAAGCTCGCCTCATAAAGGGCATTATCCAGTAAGTTGCCAAGAATGCTTACCATCTTTTCCGGAGGTATCGAAAGTCCGGCCAGGTCGGTGTTTATCTCCAAGGAGGCTTGCAGATAGCTGATACTCGCCAGCTTGCTGCTGATGAGTGCGGCGACCTCCGGTCTTTCCAAAGAAACCAGTTTTTCTATAAGTGATGTGATAAACCCCTTAAATCAAGGCTAATTGCAGTCGAAAACACGAGATAAATAATAGGTGATGTTTAAAC